>JAFSMW010000239.1 GCA_017447745.1 Thermoguttaceae bacterium | reverse complement strand
GTGTTCGTGACGCGGAGCCTTGTAACGGACTTCGTGAACGCCCAAACGGCGAGCAATGCTCTGCAGAGAGCAGGTGTCGCTTTTCGGGCACATGGTGCATTCGCGGTCGTGGTTAGCCAACAACAGTTCGATGTTGATCTTGCGCATGGCGCGAAGTTCTTTTGTATCGGTGTGAATTACCATCCCTTCAGCCGGGGCGGTGGAACAGGCGGCCATAATGCCGCGGCCTTCAACCAGAACCAGACACAAACGGCAAGCGCCGTAAATGCTCAGTTCGCTGTGATAGCAGAACGTCGGAAGGTCGATACCCGCTTTACGAATGACTTCAAGCAGGTTGCGTTCGTCGGTGAACTCGACTTCCAGACCGTTTACAGTTAATTTTTTCGTATCAGTCATAGTATTAAAATGTATTTGGTCAATTGTTACGGGAAATCATGAGCTGCGAGCAGGACTCGCAACTCGTCACTTGCGACCTGCTTAGATTCCTTCGACAGCGCCGAACTTGCAGGCTTCTTTGCATGCTCCGCACCGGATGCACTTTTCAGGATCGATGGAGTGCGGTTGTTTGACAGTACCGGAAATGGCGCCAACGGGGCACTTGCGAGCGCAGGCTGTGCAGCCTCTGCACGCTTCCGGATTTATGGTCGGACGAGCCAACGCTTTGCATTCGCCGGTTGGGCAAATCTTCTGGAAGACGTGAGCTTCGTATTCTTCGCGGAAGTACTTCAAAGTGGACAGAACCGGGTTCGGAGCCGTCTTGCCGAGGTTGCACAGCGAACCGAGCTTGACCGCGTTGGCGAGTTCTTCCAGCTGTTCGAGCGTTTCAGCTGTGCCGCGGCCTTCGATGATGTCGTCCAACAGGGCGAGCATCTGCTTGGTGCCTTCACGGCAGGGAACGCATTTGCCGCAGGATTCGTTCTGCGTGAACTGCATGAAGAAGCGAGCGACTTTAACCATACAGGTCTGCTTGTTCATAACAACCAAACCGCCGGATCCGACGATAGCGCCGACTTCCTGGAGGTGCTGGTAATCCAGAGGCATGTCTAGCATGTCGGGAGTAAGGCATCCGCCGGAAGGTCCGCCGATCTGAACGGATTTGAAATCGTCCTGCGTAACGTTGCCAGCGTTGTCGATAACGCCGCCGCCGATGCCGTAAACGATTTCGCGAAGGGTCATGCCGAACGGGACTTCGATCAAGCCGGTGTTGGCAACGTGCCCAGTCAAAGCGAACGTCTTGGTTCCTCTGGCGGTTTCCGGACCAACGGCAGCGAACTTTTCAGCGCCTTCTCGAAGTACGTACGGAACCATGCTCAATGTTTCAACGTTGTTGATAACGGTCGGTTTTCCGTACAGACCTTTGACAGCCGGGAATGGCGGCTTGGGCATGGGCATGCCGCGTTTGCCTTCAACGGAAGCGATAAGAGCGGTTTCTTCGCCGCAGACGAAAGCGCCAGCGCCTTCCATAATGCGGATTCGGAATGAGAAGTCCGTTCCGAAAAGATTGTCGCCCAGCAAGCCGTAGGATTCAGCCTGAGCGATAGCTTGTCTCATTCGTTTGACCGCCAGCGGGTATTCAGCGCGGACGTAAACAACGCCTTCGTCAGCGCCAATGGCTCGACCAGCAATCATCATTCCTTCGAGAACGGAGTGCGGGTCGCCTTCCATAACAGAACGATCCATAAAGGCTCCGGGGTCGCCTTCGTCGCCGTTGCAAATGATGTAACGTTTCGGATCTTTGTTGGCGGAATTGAGCGTGAAGAGCCATTTACGACCGGTGGGGAATCCTCCGCCGCCGCGTCCTTTCAGACCGGAATCGAGAACCGTCTGGCAAATCTGTTCGGGCGTCATTTCCGTAACAGCTTTGCGCGCTCCGACGTAACCGCCGCGAGCGATGTATTCTTCAATATTGTCCGGTTCAATGAGATAGTTGCGTAACGCAACGCGCTGCTGATGAGCGAAGAACGGGATGTCTTTTTCGAACTTGCTGCGTTCCTGAGTAGCCGGGTTTTTGTAAAGCAGGCGTTCGATAATCTCGCCCTTGAGAACCGTTGTTGCAACGATTTCCGGAACGTCTTCTACTTTGACGTGGCAGTAGAAAAATCCTTCCGGTTCAAAACGCACCAAAGGTCCTTCCTGACACAGACCCTGGCAGCCGGATTTGGATACGTAAGTTAAAGGATTGTTGGCGTCAGCCAGAGATTCGGCGCACTGTGAGGAAAGGTCAACAGTAACGTTTACGCCTTGTTTTTTCAGCTCTTCAACCAGAGCGTCGCGAACCTTTAAGGATCCGTTGGCGATACAGCCAGTTTCACCGCAGATAATGATTCGCCGTTTCAATGCCGCTGCACGTTTATTAAACTGTTCGGCAATCTGTTCCAGATTTGGCATAATATTTTATATTGGGTTAAATGTTAAGGACTTGTTTGAAAGACGCAAGGAAAAACCGAAATTCGGGGGAGAATCAAAGGGATTGTCCCGCCGAGGGGTTCCTGCTACGCTGCCGACTCCTCAGCGCGAATTTTGTCTACCAGTTCCGCCGCCAGTTCAGGCGTTGCCTGACCGTAAACGACGTCGTCTACAACCATTACCGGCGCCAAACCGCATGCTCCAAGGCAATAAACGATGTCGACAGTAAACATCAGGTCAGACGAGGTGCGATTGTCGTTGCTCAGACCGAGTTTTTCATACAGCTTTTCGCAAATGCCGGTCGACTTTTTGACGTGGCACGCGGTGCCGTCGCAAATGCGGATGATGTGCTTGCCTTTCGGGTTGAGCGTAAAGTGAGCGTAAAACGTCGCTACGCCATAGACATGAGCGACTGGCAAATCCAACGACGTTGCTACGTAAGTGATTGCGTCCTTCGGAAGGTACTTGAAGACTTCCTGTACCTGCTGAAGAATCGGAATCAAACGAGACTGGTCGTAGTTGTTCCGTTCCAGAATTTCGTTGACTGCCGCAAGTCGCTGGACCTCCTCGCGAGTCTTTTCAATGGTTTCCTGCATTGTTACTGTGCTCCATTAAAGATTAGTGGAATACCGATACTCAATTGAAAACTACTATAAAAATGTTACGAGCTAAAAACGAGTTTGTCGTAGATAACAAATAAAAAGTTGTCTGAAACTAACGGCGCTGAACTGTGCTTGCGCTCAAATCCAAAACCGCTTAATCCCAACCGCTTTCTCGGTTCTCAGCTCTCCCGGCATACAATATTTCATTCTCAATCGATAAAATTTTATTTATAAGTATAACATGTTTTTTTTCAAATGCAATACGGGGGGGGAATAATTTGGGTAACTTTTCAAAAAATTTTAAAAATAATTCCCCGACCCTTGCAAAAGATGTTTTTTGATGTAAACTATATATTAATATTGTCAAAATAAAGTCTATTGTTTTTATAGTTAGGAGTGAAGAGTTAGGAGTGAGGAGCGGACTTCTCCCCGCAAGTCATTCCCTACTGCCTATTGCCTACTGCCTATCATGTCAAAAACAGCTATTATTACCGGCGCGTCCAGCGGAATTGGACGCTCGTTTGCCCGTCGCCTTGCGGCGGAAGGATACAATATGATTCTGGTCGCTCGACGCGAGAGTTTGCTCAACGAAGTCAAAGAGGAGCTGGAATCGCAGTTCAACGTCAGCGCGGATGTCTTTCTGGCGGATTTAAGCCAGCTGGACGACATCCGCCGTCTGGAAGAGAAAATCGCCCAGACGCCCGACTTGGAATTTCTCATCAATTCCGCTGGATACGGCGGGGGCTGGGACGTCCGCTATCCAGACGTTGACCCGGATTTTACAACCGACATGATTACCGTTCATTGCATCGCGACGGTTCGCCTTTCTCGCGCTGCGGCGGAAGTCATGAAAGCAAACGGTATAGGATACATTATCAATTTGGCGTCTGTTGCCGCTTTTGGATCGTATCCCGGCGCGACGAACTATACGTCAACAAAACAGTTTATTCTGTCGTTTACCCGAAATTTCGCCTGGGATTTGGCGAAGACGGGCGTTCGCGCTCAGGCGTTGTGCCCCGGATACGTCAAGACGGACTTCTACACAACCAAAGAAATGCTTCCTGGAACGGAGTTTTATAAAAAGATTCCGGGATTCATGTGGATTGACTTGGAATGGCTCACGAAAAAATCGCTGGAAACGATTAAAAAACACCCCAGAAAAGTCGTTTACGTCCCCTCGCTGAGATACAAGTTCTTTACCTGGCTGATGAAGAAGTTTTTCTAAACGTCTGAATTGCCGCTTTATGAAAAAAGGGGAAGAATCTTCTTGAGTAAAAGATTCTTCCCCTCAAACTCTCTTTCTAAAAAATTCCCATGCGGACGACCTGCGAATATTGCCGGGCGGCTTACGCGATCCAACTTCGTCAAAATTCGCAGCGCTATTGAGTACAAAAAAACGGGAGTTCCGCTTACGCTTCCCTCCCGCAGTCCGATATGGCGTCACGCTTTGCGCCAATTACTAATTACTAATTATTGTTCCCAAACGTGAATGCGTCGCCGTTGAAGTCGACGGTAAGCGTACTGTCTTCCGGGAACGACCCCTTGAGCAGTTCGACTGCCATCGGGTTTTCAATCTGCTGACGAATAACGCGCTTGAGCGGTCTGGCGCCGTAAGCGGGATCGTAGCCTTCGTTGGCAAGCTCTTCCAAAGCCGCAGGCGTAACGACGAGGTTGACGTCGCGTTCCTTGAGCTTCTTCGCAAGCAGGTCGATTTGAATCTTGACGATCTTGCCGATGTCCTTGCGGGTAAGCGGATGGAAGATCAGTTTTTCGTCGATTCGGTTGAGGAATTCCGGGGTAAAGACGCCTTTGAGCGCGTCGGAAATCTCGGAATCGAGCTGGTCTTCTTCGTTGCCGTTAAGTTCGTCTTTGTCTGCCAGGAACGCGGAAATCGCCTGCGAGCCGACGTTGGACGTCATGACGATAATCGTATTGGAAAAGTCGACTGTGTGTCCCTGGTTGTCGGACAGACGCCCGTCGTCCAGAACCTGTAACAGAATATTGAAAACGTCGCGGTGGGCTTTTTCAATTTCGTCCAGCAGGACGACGCAATACGGACGGCGTCGAACCGCTTCGGTCAAAACGCCGCCTTCTTCATACCCGACGTATCCGGGAGGGGCGCCGATGAGCCGGCTGACGGTGTGACGTTCCATGAACTCCGACATGTCAAGCCGAACCATGGCGTTTTCGTCGTCAAAGAGGACTTCCGCCAACGCTTTGCACAGTTCCGTCTTTCCAACGCCCGTGGGACCGAGGAAGAGGAACGAACCGATGGGACGATGCTGAGACTGCAAGCCGGCGCGGGAACGTCTGACAGCGTCCGACACGGCTGTAACAGCCGCGTCCTGACCGACAACCCGTTGATGAATTCGCTCTTCCAAAACCAGCAGCTTGTTCTTTTCCGTTTCCATCATTCTGGCGACCGGAACGCCCGTCCAGGCGGAAACGACTTCTGCGATTTCGTCCGGCGTTACTTCGTGACGCAGCAGCGGCTTTTTGTGGCGCTGCTCGTTGGCGTCTGTGTTGTTCTGACTGGATTTCTTGGATTCTTCTTCCAGCTTGGACAGTTCTTTGATCTGACGTTCCAGTTCAAACAGACGCTGATAGTCCTGCTCTTGCGGAAGCATGCCTTTGGACTGCTTTTCTCGAATCGAGGTTAACAGCAGATTGTAGGCGTGACGCGCTTCGTCGAGTTGCTGGAGCGTCTTTTGGTTGCCCAGCATGCCGCGCTTTTCCTGTTCCCACTGCTCGCGCAGGTCAGCCAGGGTTTTATTGACGCTTTCCATTTCCGCCCGAATTTCTTCGAGCTGCTGTTGAGCGTGTTCCTCGTTTTCGTCCGCCAGCTGACGCGCCGCCAGTTCCAGCTGAACCAGCCGCCGCTGGGCTTTGTCGATGTCTTCCGGGACGGATTCCAGCTCCGTCGCCAGTCGGCTTGCGGCTTCGTCGACAAGGTCAATTGCTTTATCCGGCAGGAACCGATCGGCAATGTAACGATAGGACAGCTTTGCCGCTGCGACGAGGGCAGAGTCTTTGATTTTGACGCCCTTGTGGTGCGCTTCGTATCGCGGTTTAAGTCCGCGGAGAATCTGAATCGTGTCTTCCACAGACGGCTCGCCGACGTAAATCGGCTGGAATCGTCGTTCCAAAGCGGCGTCCTTTTCGATGTACTTTCGGTACTCGTCCAGAGTCGTTGCGCCGATACATCGCAAATCGCCGCGCGCCAGAGCCGGTTTGAGCAGATTCGCCGCATCCGCGCCGCCTTCCGCCTTGCCTGCCCCAATGACGGTGTGAAGTTCGTCGATAAACAGAATGACAGAGCCGGCGGCTTCTTTGACTTCTCGCAAAACCGCCTTGAG
Source organism: Thermoguttaceae bacterium (assembly GCA_017447745.1). GTDB lineage: Bacteria > Planctomycetota > Planctomycetia > Pirellulales > Thermoguttaceae > RUG11551. The sequence goes on along the minus strand of JAFSMW010000239.1, from coordinate 14,365 downwards.
CCGTTCCTCGAACTCGCCTCGGAACTTGGCGCCTGCGACCAGCGCGCCCATGTCGAGACTGATCAGCCGCTTGTTTTTCAGGCTTTCCGGGACGTCGTTTTCAACGATTCGCAGAGCAAGCCCTTCCGCAATAGCCGTCTTTCCAACGCCGGGTTCGCCAATGAGAACCGGGTTGTTCTTCGTTCGTCGGGAAAGAACCTGAATCGCTCGACGGATTTCCGCGTCTCGACCGATAACCGGGTCCAGCTTGCCTTGTCGGGCGAGTTCAACCAGATCCATGCCGTACTTTTTGAGGGCTTCAAAGGTCGATTCCGGCTCCGGGCTGGAAACGTGCTGCGAACCTCGAATGGCTTGCATGGCGGTCAGGACTTTCTTCTCGTCGACGGCGCACAGATTGAGCGTGTCGCCCGCTTCGGACTTCGTCTTGAGCATCGCCAAAACCAGCATCTCGACGGACACGTAATCGTCTTTCATCTGGATTGCCAGATCCTGAGCGGACTGCAAAACCTGCTGTAACTCTTGCGTGAGCGAAACCTGCGTTCCGGACGCGTGCGGCATGCGGTCAATCGCCGCCTGCGCGATCTTTTTGATTTGCGGTATGTCCGCGCCAATTTCCGACATAATCGCAGACGCAATCCCGTCTCGGTCGTCCAGTAAAGCGATTAGCAAATGCTGAGACGAAACCTGGGGATTATTCGCTTTCGCCGCCAGTTCCTGAGCGTTCTGAACGGCTTCCTGAGATTTTAACGTGAATTTTTCAAATCGTATAGACATTGGTATAAACCCTCACTTTCGTAAAATTTGCACTTAAAATTGTATTCTGACCTTCAATAATGCAAATTCCGTGCCAATGCAAATTTGGCAGTTAGGAGTTAGGAGTGAGAAGTGAGGAGTTGGCGCAAGCGATAGCCTCGGGGGAGCGCTTGCGACGGGGAATGCGGCGGCTTGACGCCGCCTTGTCCAATGCCCCGCGAAAAACCTTGTTCATCTCGGTTTGCGGGCGTTCCGCCCGTTTTTTATTTCCCGTTCACGTCCTGACTCTTGATATTATTTTAACGTTGTGTATACTTTTAGTATGAGTTTATATCAGTTTGTTATCTAAAGGAGTAAAAAACTAATGACTACAGGAAGAAAAATATGTTTTCTTTTATTGCTGGTTTATGCAGGTTTGGCGATTGCTCAAGACGCTGTTCCTGAAAAGCGTTTAAAAGAAGCGCAAAAAGTATTCTGCAAGCTAAAAGTCAGCCGTTTTGAAAAGATGTTTCAAACCGGAAGTTTTGATTTTAAAGTTTTTAGTCGTACCGGAACTGATTTCTATTTTACCGTTGTACATTATGCCGCGTTTATTGGCGATTTAAATCGCGTTAAACTACTGGTGGAAAAAGGAGGAGATATTAATGTTAAAGGGTTCAATAACAAGACTCCGCTGCATTATGCTGCTCTAAGCGGCAATTTGGAGTTGGTTCGCTGGCTGGTGGATAATGGCGCAGACATTAATGCTAAAACGAGTTATGATGATACAACTCTTCATTTTGCAGCGCAAAGCGACAATTTGGAACTGGTTCAATGGCTGGTGGAACAAGGTCTTGATATCAATGCGAAAGAATCCTATGATAACGAAACTGCGCTCTATTACGCCGTTAAAAACGGCAATTTTGAGATGGTCATGTGGCTTGTGGAACATGGCGCCAGGATTTATCCAGACGAATCGCAATCTGACAAAGATTCTAATGAAGAATCCGACGACGTTTTCGATGATTCTGATTCTTCAGACAAGCAAGAGACAATAAGAGATCTCTTGGATCTCGCAGTGAAAAGCGGCAATCTGAAACTTGTTCAATGGTTGATTGAACAAGGCGCGGATATAGAAGATGTTGATTTGGATAATGCCGCTGAAAGCGGTTCGCTGGAATTGGTTCAATGGCTATATGAACAAGGGAAGAATATAACAGATGGATTATCGAAAGCTGCACGAAGCGGAAATTTAGAGTTGGTTCAATGGATGGCGGATCATGGCGCAGATCTAATGAAAGAGGATTCTATTTTTGGCAATGCTCTGGAAAATGCAGCTGCCAGCGGTAATTTGGAATTGGTTCAATGGCTGGCGGATAAAGGCGTTCCAATTACAGACGGCTCATTGAGTTCTGCAGCTGTCAGCGGTAATTTAGAGCTGGTTAAATGGCTGGTTCAGCAAGGCGTTGACATTCATGCTTCAGACGGTTTGGGAGGGACTGCTATGTATGGCGCTGTACGTACTGGCAATTTGGAGATGGTTCGTTATTTAAATGAAGAAGGATTTAACGTTAATGATTCACTATATAAAAATGTTAGAGCTCCAGCGCTATGCCTTGCTGCATTTCTTGAAGATTTTGAAATGGTGCAATATCTTGTTGAACATGGAGCAAACGTCAATCCGAATGTTGGCATTCCGATAATTCCGTATTGGTATTTGTTGTCTCGAGATGGCGGCGATCCGGAAATTGTAGAGTATCTCAAACAACGCGACTATACGCTTACTATTTGGGGCGGGGTATTAAGTCTGATTGTAATGGCGATATGCGGGTTTATAATATACAGATTCGTTCGTCCGCAGAGATTGGCAAGTAACGAGTAACGAATGAGCCCGGTTCGCGGGCGTTCTTTGCGGCTTAAAATTTTGGGGCGGGCTTCCGTCCGCGATCCAGAAAGATTTTCGGTTGCGGCGAAGGGAATCGGTGGGGCGGATTTAAAGTGAAAAGCGGGTACGTTCATCGCGTCCAGAATGGACGCCATTTCTATAACCGTCGACTTTAGTCTACGGGCGGCAAACCCGCCCCGCCCCCCTAATCGAGTCCACCCCTTTTCTTTCTCTCCCTCACGCCTGGCGTGAGGGAGAGAAAGAAAAGGGGATTTGTCGTTTTTTGTTTTGTTGTCGTTTCCTTCCCTGGAGGTTGAAAACCGCCGGTTATAGAAATGTAACCCCTGTCGGGGTTAGGATGAATACGGCAGGGGACTGCCGCGAGCCGGCTCATCCGTGTGCGTGAGAGGTTCAAAGCGTAACTTCGCTCGTTACACTCGCTCCGTTACCGCCTTCCAACGGTTGGTAAACTCTAACGGTATCGAAATTCCGGCGTTTCGGTTCGCCGTTGGCGAACTGCGTAATTCCGTTCGCTTCGCTCACTTCATTACCGCCTTCCATTTTTTCTACTGCCTACTGCCTATTGCCTTCTATTTTCCGCTTGCGTTAATTGATAATTGCTAATTTGTATAGTGCAGACTGTTCCCCGGACCTCGTCCGACAACGCGGCCGAGCGACTGGATTCTCGCTTTAAGAATCGCGTCGAATCGTTCCGCTTCTTCTGCCGTGTTACTTTTAGCCGGGTAGATTTCGTAAAGGCGTCTGTATTTTCCCGGCGTCAGGTTGGGCATGATAACGTTCGCGCCGCAACACAGACCGTCTTCGTGTCCGTGGGTTTTATCCAGAGCCGCCAGAGCCGTTGTGCTGGGAATGTTGGCTTTGGGGCACAGAAGCCGGCACAGAGCCAGTGTTCGGAGAACGTTCTGCTTTGTCGGCGGGACGAGTTCGTTTTCCGGCAGCTGTCCGAGAGCGGTTTGCGGGTGCGGCAGGAACGGTCCGATGCCGATCATGTCCGGCTGAAGCGTTCGGATCGTTTCCAGATCGTTGAGCCAATCGTCCGGCGTCTGTCCCGGCGCGCCGATAAGGAACCCCGTTCCGATTTCGTATCCCAGGTCGCGGAGTTCATAGAGAAAGTTCAAGCGTCTTTTTTGCCCGTCCGGGTCGTGGGGATGCCATTGAGCAAAGAGCTTTTCCGATGAGGTTTCAAAACGAATCAGACATCGATTCGCGCCGGCGTCGCGCCAGCGTTTGTATTCCGCCGTCGACCGCTGTCCCAGAGAAAGCGTAACAGCCAGCGGCGCGCCCCACGGCGTCGGCAGCGATTTAATCCATTCCACCTGTCGAGCGATAAAGTCTTCGGTCAGCCCCAGGTCTTCGCCCGCCTGAAAGACGATCGTGCCGTATCCAAAGCGAATCGCCAGCGGAACGGATTGCCTGACGTCTTCTTCCGTAAGACGGTACCGTGTTACAGATTTGTTATCCGCGTTAATTCCGCAGTACCCGCACCGGCATCGGCAGAAGTTGGACAGTTCAATCAGACCGCGTAAATGAACCGCGTCTCCGACGTTCTCATGCCGAACGCGGTCTGCGGCGGTTACGAGGGTTTGAAAATCGCTTTCTAACGACAGTTGTATATCAAATTGTGATGTCATGATTTTGAGTATTATAATTATCTATCGTTTACGCAGGTCAGTCCGTTCACGGATTTTACGGATTAGACGGATTTTCGCCGGCGGCGAGGCGCCGCTCCCAGTCCGCGCTACCGCGCGAGACGTGTTATAATCGCTCCCGTTGGTCGCTTGCTCTTTCCTTACTAAAGTTTTTTCAAGGCGGGCGACACGCCCGCGAACCGGGCTGAACAAGGTTTTTCGCGGGGCGCTGGACAAGGCGGCGTCAAGCCGCCGCATTCCCCGTCGCAAGCGCTCTCCGAGGTTAGCGCTTTGCGCCAACTCCTCACTCCTCACTCCTAATTCCTCACTACAAATTCCGAATTCCGAATTCCTAATTATAGTAGACGCTGCATTCAGGGAGGGCGTTGAGGAATTGTCGTCCGTAGCGTTTCGTTTCGACGCGGGGGTCTAAAATGACGACTTGCCCGGTGTCGCGTTGGGAGCGAATGAGCCTGCCGAATCCCTGTTTGAATTTGATAATCGCTTCTGGAATCTGGTATTCGAAGAAGGGCTTTCCGCCGCGCTGTTCAATCGCTTCCATTCTCGCTTCAATCAGCGGACGGTCAGGAACCTGAAACGGGAGTTTGGTAATAATCACGTTTTGCAAAGCCGCGCCGGGGACGTCTACGCCCTGCCAGAAACTGTCCGCGCCAAAGAGAACGGAATTCGGCGTCGTCTTGAACCCGTTTACCATATCCGAGCGCTGCATGCCTTCCCCCTGCTGAAAGAGCGTCATGGAATGGTCGATCAGCCAACCGCGCAAGGCGTCCGCGCAGCGGCGAAGCAGCCCGTAGCTGGTAAACAGGACAAACGCCGATCCCTGCGTCTGTTCCAGATAATAGACGATTCGGTCTGGAAGCATGGACTCAAAGCGGTCTTTTTCCAGCGACGGGTCTGGCATGTGTGACGCGATTATCAGTTTCACCTGTTTTTTGAAGTCGAACGGACTGCCTAAAATCAGCGACTGAGCGCGAGTGAGACCGATTCTTGACTGGAAGTATTTTAGGGCAGGGTGGTTGTTTGAGTTAGGAGTTAAGAGTGAGGAGTGAGGAGTTGATTTTATTCCGAATCCTCCCGTAGAACCTCGTCCGGTTGCTAACGTTGCGCTGGTTAAAATAACGGACGGCGTTTTCTGGAACAGCTCTTTATCAAGCGTTGCGCCGACGTCAATCGGGGCGGCGACGAGTTCAAAATATCGTCCGCGCTGGGTCGTGTGATTGTCGATCCAGAAAACGGACGGGCTGTCCATGCTTTGCTTGTTCCACGAACTGACTGTAACAGCCAGCGATTCCATTTTTTGATGTGCAGAGACGAGTTCCTGTCCCATGTCCATCGTCGGAGCCATTCCGACTGCCGCGGTCAGCTGAATGGAAAGCTCCATCAAAGCGTCTGACAAGTCGTGGGGAAACAGGTTCGGCTCGCGAATTCGCCCGTTGCTTTTGGGGCGTTCGTCCAGCCAGTTCTCGATTGCCAGAAAGAACCGCTTGCATTCCGTCCGGCAGTTTTGAACCAGCGGATGCAACGACTTGAACGCCGTCGGCGCCAGAAGTCCTTTGCGCCCGTTTTCGTTGAGCAGACGCCCCAGCATGTACATAATTCCAGCATTGGAAACGGACAGACCCAGATGTTCGCCGGCGACGTCTTCAATCGTATGGGCTTCGTCAAAGATAACGGTTGTGTACTTCGGCAGAAGCTGACCGTCTTCCATTCTGACGGACAGGTCGCTGAAAAACAAGGCGTGGTTGACGATTAAAATATCGGCGTTGAACACGCGGCGGCGCGCCTTTTGATAGAAGCAGTCTTTGTTGTACTGGCAGTTCTTGCCCAGACAGTTGCCCTGTTCGCAGCAGATCTCTTCCCAAACCGCTCTGGCGGGAACGGGATTAAGCCCCTGTTTGGAACCGTCGCCGGTCTTTTGCGCCCACTGATAAACTCTGTCCGTTTCGTGAATTTCGTCTGACGTGGAAAAGAGCGAATACGCCTGCTGAACCGCGTTGGCAAGGCGTCGTTTGCAGACGTAGTTGGAACGTCCTTTAACCAGAACGACAGAGAATTCGTCTGGAAAAACGCTCTGTAAAAAGGGAATGTCTTTCTGTATGAGCTGTTCCTGTAAGTGAATTGTATGCGTCGCCACGACCACGCGCAAGCGGTCGTCGTCCGTCGGCATGTCCTCGAACAAGCCCCGCTTTTCGCGGTTGTCCATAATCTTGAGCATCGCCGGGACAAGATACGCAAAGCTCTTGCCGACGCCCGTTCCCGCCTCCACCATCAGATGATGGTTTTTGTCCATAGCGTCGTATACCGCCTGAGCCATCTCCAACTGCATGGGACGGGGTTCGTAATTCGTCAGACGTCGAGCAACGGAACCTGCTGCTCCTAATATGTCCAGAACGTTAAGCGGCATATTACTTATTTAATACAAAGAACAGAACGACGCCAATAACAACCACGGCAACAACAGCGCAAACGACGCCGATAATAATTGTCATTTTTGAAGACGCCTTTTGTTTTTGGCGCTTGACAGGACGATGTTTCTTGTCGCCCGGTTTGGGAGCTCCCGGCTTGACCGTTCCCGATTTTGAAATGTCAGACTTGGATGCGCTCGATTCCTGTTGAGCGCCAAGTTGTTCTGGTCTGACGGCGGGTTTAGGCGCAACGTTGTTTTGAGGGGCTTTAGCAGTCTGTTGAGGTTTAGCGGGCTGCTGAGGCTTAGCAGGTTGCTGATGTTTAGCGGACTGCTGAGGCTTAGCAGGTTGCTGATGTTTAGGAGCGGCTTTTTGTCCAACAGAAGTTTGAGCGGAAGACAGTGCATCCTGTTGACCTGCTGCGGGGTTTTCTGAATTATTTTTGTCAGACGTCCCGGCTGGCGCAACTGGAGTTTTTCTAACGGAAATGGGAGACGGTTCCGGATGTCCGTTGACAAAGTTTTGAGCTGGCTTTTGAGCGGAGCTTGGATTGGCGTTTTCAGGAACTGGCGATGGGTTATTCTCCTGCGCTTGAGCGTTCTTGTTCAAAAACGCTGCGAAATCCTCCTGGGGACTGGATTCTTCGATCGCGTCTGCCATGGCAACCAAAGCCGACAAATCAGAAGGCTTTGTTGACGACGAGGACGCATTGGGATCTAATTCGTCTGAAACGACGTTAGAGTCCTCTGCAGACGGCTTGCCGAGTTTACGTCCGGAGCCTGGCTTGGGCTTTTTCCCTGAAGCAAAGAACCCCGCAAAAAGTCCTCCCTTCTTTTTGTTGCTGGAGGACGAGCCGCCTTTCTTTTTATCTCCTAAATTTCCGACGGGAGTTTTACTTCCAGACGTAGATGAAGAGTTGCCAAAGCCAAAATCCAGATTGACGACGGAGTCTCCAGAGTTGGAACCAGCAGGCGCGTCTGGATTGTTAATGGAACGCTGCAAATCGTCCAGCCGGTTGCGCGCTCTGACGATGTTGTCCATGGATTCGTTATTGGGCAAATATCCATGAACCAAAAGCCAGTCCGTCAGGTTCCCCTGAACTTCCAGCATGCTCTGCTGACGCTGTTCCGGCTTTTTCATCATCATCTTTTTACAGATGGCGACCAGATCCGGCGGGCAGTCTGGACGGTCAACGGTAATCTCTGGCGGATTCTTTTGCTGATGAGCCAGAATTCTTTGCGGCAGCGTCCCTTCCGTAAAGGGCGGATGTCCGGTCAAAAGGAAATACAGCGTACAGCCGAGGGAGTAAATGTCAGCGCGAGCGTCTACCGTGTGAGAGTTGCGCGCCTGTTCCGGGGCGAGATAGTCTGCCGTACCCAGAACGTTTTCGTCATATGCCAACGTCAAACTGGCGCGGTCGGATTCTGAAAACAGAGCCAAGCCCATGTCAAGGATTTTAACCGTTCCATTGGGATCGACCAGCAGGTTGGCGGGTTTCATGTCACGGTGAATTAACCCGCGTTCGTGAGCGTGCGCCAGACCGCATGCCGCCTGACAGATATAGTCTGCCGCAACAGCGTAGTCTAACGGACCGTCTGCTTTGACAAGCCCATTGAGGTCTTTGCCATCGACGTATTCCATAACGAAATAATAAATTCCGTTTTCGTTGTCGATGTCGTACGCCGTTACAATATTGGGATGGTTAAGCGAAGCCGCCGCTTGCGCTTCCTGCATAAAGCGCTGAAGATAGCTGGTATCGGAACTGACTCGGCTGCGAGGCAAAATCTTGATGGCGACCTGACGCCCCATCATGGTGTGTTCGCCCAGATAGACGCTGCTCATTCCGCCTGCGCCAACGTGTTTAAGAAGTTTGTACGACCCCAGGAAAAAGCCTTTGTACTTCCCGTTAAGCAGATTTTCCATGTGCCATGGCGTAATAGCGCCTTTGTCCACAAGGAACTGCAGAAACGCGTCGACGTCCGTCTTAACGGAGTCGTCTGCGGTTTCTTGCCATTCCTGCTTGAGCGATTCCCACTGATCGTCGTCGATCAGTTTTGTACGCGGGAAGTTTTCAATCAGCTGTTCCCAAGTCGGTTTTGCCATCCGAGCCGGTTTCCTAAATAAGTATATTATAAACCTCTGACGGGAATGCGTTTGCCCGCGCATTGGTCAGAGACGAAATTATTACGTGAGAGTTTCGCATACAGGATTCCCCTATTACACTAGCTCTAATTAAATATTATAGTATCTATTTAGTCTTTTACTAGTATTTCTCATCAAAAACCAAAGTATTTTTTAAAAAATTTATTCAAAATACTAAGCCGTTGCGGAAAAACAGGTTTTTAGGGGGAATATTAACAAATTTATTTGTGAGTAATTTGGGGTGCGACGGCTTGCCGGCGCTTTTCCAAGAATAAAAGTTAAGAATTTCCAAATATGTATTTCGTGCAAATTATGCTTTGTAATAATTGTTATATTAATCATAACATCGCGTTGTTGGCACGAATTACGTTTTTCGTTGTTCTCGGAGGTTATGGTAATGAAAGCGACGGCAAGCCGTCGCACTCCATATTATTTTAACCCCGGCATGAAGAAAAGCGCGACGTTAAGGTAAATGACAAGTCCCAAGACGTCGATAATTCCAGCGACAAACGGGTTGCTCATTAAAGCCGGGTCAAGCCCGATTTTTGAGAAGAACAGCGGCAGCATCGCCCCGATTATCGAGCCACACAGAACGACAAGAATGACTGTTGTTGGCAAAATTATTCCTAGTTGATACCATATCACATCAGGATCCATACATGAATAACAAAGAGAGAATCCAATTCCAACCAGCCCCAATACAAGACCCAAAGACAGACCGATAAGAATCTCGCGGCAAAACACTCTAAAAAAGTCGCTTGGACGAATCGACCCGTTAGTTATAGACGTTATAACCAGTGTTGCAGACTGGTTTCCGGAATTACCGCCAACGGAAACAATCATTGGAATGAAAAATGCGAGCCATGGCAATTTATCTAACTGTTCTTGGGCATGACAGAGAGTAAAGACCGTTAAAAACGCCCCGACAAACAGAATTACCAGCCACATGCCGCGTTTCCAGACGATCGTATGAATTGGGGAGTCCAGGTATTCATCTTCGAGGGGGCTAACGCCGGCGGCGATCTGAGCGTCTTCTTCCGCTTCGTCAATAACAACGTCCATGACGTCGTCGTGGGTAATAATCCCAATTAGATGGTATTCGTCGTCGACCACCGGCAGCGCCAGCACGTCGTATTTGGCGACAAGCATGGACGCCTCTTCCCGGTCTTCGGTCGGCTTGATGGTGATGAGGTTTCTTTCCATGATGTCGGAAACCTTGACGTCCGGCTTGCCCAGCGAACAGATCAGTTCCCGGAACGTCAGCAGCCCGCGAAGATGGTCTTCCTCGTCGACGACGTACAAGTAGTAAATCGTTTCCATTTCCTCCGCCTGTTTTTTGGCGGCTTCGACCGCTTCGCGGGGAGTGAGGTTTTCCGTGATCTTCGCCACGGCTGTGGTCATGATAGCGCCGACGGTGTTTTCGTCGTACTGCGACAGCCGCTGAATATCGTGCCGATCTTCCTCAGGAGTCATCTGCATGATTCGTTCGGCGATTTCGTCCGGCAGCTCGTTGAGTAGGTCGACGCGGTCGTCAGGAGGCAGATACGCGATGAACTCGCCAGCTTCTTTCGGATCGCTCGTTTCGAGCATTTCCACCTGTTTTTCCCATGGAAGATACAGGAAGATGTCAACGCGGTCGGACATGTCCGCGCAGCGAAGAACCGCCCAGCTCTCCTCCGCTGTAAGTCCTTCCATAAACTCCGCCGTTTGGTACGGGTGATGCAACGCCTCGCAGAATTCTTTGAGACCTTGTTTGTCGTCGTTCGCCAACATTTCACGAAGTTCTGGAAGATACAGCGTATTGATCATGGGCGTCATTTTTTGAGTGCGACGGCTTGACGTCGCTTTTAAAAGGTTTTGGAGTGCGACGGCTTGCCGTCGCTTTTCCAAGAATAAAAGCTAAGAATTTCCAAGTATTTATTTCGTGCAAATTACGTTCGATCAATAATTTTCTTTTATTATTCTAGCGTTATCTGCACGAATTGCGTTTTTTCAGGTTCTCATCGGAACTGGTAATGAAAGCGACGGCAAGCCGTCGCACTCCATAACTCACAACTTTATATTATAATCTATTTTATCAAAAATGAGATTTTTGACAAGGAGCGGAGGACGGATGAAAGATCGGGAAACAGAGAGCTTATAATAAATAATCAGCAATTGACAACTGACGATAACCAATTGTTGTGTAAACAACTTAAGCTATTCTCAATTTCCCAAAATCATTTGAATGAAATTGACAAATTCTTGCCCAGCCCCTGCGCTACTCTTTTGAGAAATTGCAGCGAGGGATTGCTTGTTCCGCTTTCCAGCCGGGCAATATTGCTTTGCTTGGTTCCGATTCGTTGAGCCAGTTCCTTTTGAGTCAGCTTTTGTTCAATGCGAGCTTCAATGATCTGGCGAACCAGCTGGTATTCAGGTTCAAACTGATCGTACTGTTCAACAAATTCCGGATCGTTCAAAAGTTTTTCTCGATATTGTTCAAATGTTTTGGTCATGATTGTCTTATAAATCCTCTCGTCCTTATATGAAACAGGATATATCGTATACGATATATTTATCAAGATTGTTCAAAAAATTTTTTGAGCTGGTATTTCCCGTTCTCGCCCTTGTTTTCCCTCGCCCTATTGTAAATATTCTAATTCTAATTATAATTATTGTTAAATTGACGTTGGAGTCAATACCTTGTAAATTATTTCTCTTTTGATATGAAGTTTAATCCAATGACGCTCCGAAATATAGTTCTCTCCTTTTTCGTTCTGATTTTGGTAAGCGCCGCAGGTATATGCTTTGCGGACGATTCTGCTTTAGATAAACGCGCTCAGGAAGCGGAGCAATGCTTTGGTAAAGTCTGTGTCGAACGGTTTGAAGAGATGTTTCAAACCGGGAATTTTGACTTTGAATTCCAAACAAAGGGACAGAACATTCTACATTACGCGGCGTTTATGGGAGATATTGAACGTGTCAAGACGCTTGTCGAGAAGGGCGCGAACGTCAACCTCATCACCGAAGAAGGATATACCGTCGCGCATTACGCCGCTCAGAGTGGGAATCTGGAATTGGTGCAGTGGCTGACGATGCATGGTGTCAATATTTGGCAAGGTCATAACGTTCGCACGATAATCCATTACGCCGCCCGAAGCGGGAATCTGGAACTGGTTCAGTGGCTGGTCAAGCAGGGGGCGAACATCAATAAAAAATCCAATCGCGATTTGAGCGTTATGCATTACGCCGCCCGAAGCGGGAATCTGGAACTCGTTCAATGGCTGGTTAATCAGGGCGCCAGCGTCAACGTTCAAAACCGGTCTGGCGTTTCTGTGCTGCATTACGCGACTCAAAGCGGGAATCTGGAGCTGGTGAAGTGGATAGTCGATCAAGATGTAGACGTGGACGCGTTGGCAAGAGGCAACAAGTCGTTGATTCATACCGCGGCAAGGAGCGGGAGCTTGCCTTTGGTGAAGTGGCTTGTCGAACATGGTTTGAACGTCAACGACTGTACTGATGGCGGCTATACGGTTATACAGTACGCGGCTCAAAGCGGGAATCTGGAAATGGTTCAATGGCTGGTCTCGCAGGGGGTAAGCGTCCATGAAACAGACAGCGATAATTACAATCTTTTGTATTATGCTATTGACGGCGGTTCGTGCGAGATGATTCAATGGCTGGTGAAAAACGGCTTGGATCCCAATGAGTTTTTGCAAGTTGAACAGACGCCGTTATGCTATGCCGCAAAGCTGGGAAAGACGTCGGTAGTTCAATGTTTGGTTGAAGCTGGGGCTGAGATTAACGAGGTCGCTTTAGAAGACGCAGAGATTTTACGCGCCGCCGCCAAAAGCGGGAATATGGAACTGGTTCAGTGGCTTGCTGAGCAAGGACTGGACGTTAAAGGACACGGTCAGGAACTGTTGCCGATAGCCGTTCAAAGCCGAAGTCTGAAACTGGTTGAATGGCTTGTTTCTCTAGGAGCAGACGTCAATAAACCGGATGACAAGGAGAAAACGCCGCTGTCAATCGCGATAGATGAGGGCGATTTAGAAATGGTTCGTTTCCTTATTGAACATGGCGCAAAGGTCGACAATAGAGAAGATGACAGCTTTGTTAGCAGATATAATTCGTTGTTTCTGGCTCTTCATGGTAACAAACCGGTCATAGCGAAATATCTGATGGAACAAGGCGCGGAATATAAAGAACTGAAAAATCAATACTATGTGTTTCTGTCTAGCATTGCTCTCTCGGGCGACCTGGAACTGGTTCAGCTTTTATTTAAGCGGCTCTCTGGCGTTGAACTGAATGAATTTGACAGCGATACAATTATGTATTCTGCCGTTGAAAGCGGGAATTTGGAGTTGGTTCAATGGCTTGTCAAACAGAGGTTGAACCTCAATGCCATAGGCTTTGAAGAACAATCGCTTTTGTTTCCTGCGGCTAGAAGCGGAAATCTGGAACTGGTTGAGTGGCTTGTCAAGCAGGGATTGGATTTAACATTAAAAGACAATAACGGTGAAACGGTTTTGTTTCCTGCTGTTAAAAGCGGTAATCTGCGGCTGGTTCAATGGCTTGTCAGTCAAGGCTTGGACGTTCACGCTAAGCGGGACGACGGTTATACAGTGTTGCATCAAGCCGCGCTGGGCGAAAACTGGATTCTGTTTCAATGGCTCATTAAACAGGGGCTGGATATGAACGAAAAATCAAACGATGGCAAAACCGCCTTGGAACTGGCGGTTCAGTTTGCGTTTAACGACAATATCTTCGACGATGAGGAAATCTTTCAGTGGCTTGTCGATAACGGGCTGAACGTCAATTTAGTTGGGGACGAGGAGTCGGAATACGGACCTCTTTTACATGAATTTATTATACGCGGGGATTTGGTAAAGATTAAAACTGTTCTGGAGCATGGAGCGGACGTTAATATACCTGACGAAGACCATTGGAACCGTCTCCCGTTGTTTCGCGCAATTGAGTTAAACGAATACGAAGCCGTGGTTCTTCTTGTTGAGCATGGAGCTGACGTCAACGCTCATGATTCTGAGGGAGAAACCGCGTTGATGGCGGCTGTTAGAAAGGAAAACAAAAAACTGATTCGGTTTCTTGTAGAACATGGAGCAGACGTCAATTTAAAAGGTCGTGATGTATTGGGAGACTTTGGAAATCCTTTGACAATTGCTGTTGGGTATGACAACCTAAAAATCGTTCGCTATCTTGTCGAGCACGGCGCAAACGTCAATCCTAAAATAGATAAAACATGGGTTCCCTATTGGTATGAACTGTCTAAAAGAATAGACGCGAATCCGGAAATAGTTCAATATCTCAGAAGCCGCGACTATATTTTTAACGGTGGGATTGCGATTCTGCTTTTGTTGATTGTCGCGATACTGGCGATTGTTATGTGGATGGGATACAGACGAAAGAGTTGAGATTACATTTTCCCTTTAACGATTTATTGAATAATTATCATGGCGTTTCATAAAACCGTTTTATTCTTTTTTGTTTTGGTTGTAACAAGCGCCGCAGGCGCGATGCCGCACGGACGAACG
>JAFSMW010000016.1 GCA_017447745.1 Thermoguttaceae bacterium | reverse complement strand
CCGGAAGATTACAAAAAGTTCCTCTCGCTGACCAACGGGCTGCTTGTCTTTCACGACGACTCGCGAACGTTTTCTGGAACGTATACGGTACTCAACGGCATTCCAAACAAAACCGAAACGCAGGGGTCGAGTTACTTTTTCGATATTCAGAACAACTATCTGATTGACCCGGAAAACGGCGAAAAATACTGGCAGATTTCAGACGGCGATTATGATTTCGGCTATGTAAAATATCTGATGAAACTTTCAGACAAGCCCAATCAGACGGGCGCTGTTATTTATGTCGTTTCCATGGACGACTGCGAATTTAACGAACAGAATGTAATCTCGCTGCCTCGTCTGATAACTTTGTTATTAAATAACCAAACGCCTGAAATGAAGTAAAATTTTCGGTTTCGTCGCAGTTCGTGTACGGGGCGTTGGATAACGGCTCGCCTACTCTTCCGGCGGCTGCGGAGTGTTATCTTGACGATTGTTTCTTATTCTTTCCAGAGCTTCCTTTCTTCTTTCTTTTTGACGTTTATATATTCTGATTCGACGCGCATAATATATACTAAGCCGACGAATTAGAACATAAAGGAAGATTAAAGCTAAAACAACCGGAACAATATAATTCAATGCTGCATAATCCATTGCAATAGCTATGCCAGCTAAGCCGCCATAACTATTAGAATTCTCCATATATAAAATGTGCAACAGAAATAATATCCCCAGCATTACAAAGTAAAGAAATATGTGAATAATCTCGCCAATAAAAGAATCATGAAATTGAGTACAAACGCGACTAAGCGTATTATTTCGAGGATTATTCCTTATATTTAATAACCTCTTTTTTATTGTTCTTTTATGCTTATAGTAATCATAAAGTAGTATTCCAAGAAAAATATGTGGAACTAAAAACAGGCTGATATAAACGGATAATAAATATAAGGAGCATGGCAAATAAATAGGAAGCGGAATAAAAATGCCGAAGTGTTCGCACCACATCGGTTTATGGATAACAAAATGACAGACGATAACAACCCATACAACAATCGGCAACAGACACGTGTATATTGTCATAAACCGTTCCCAGACGGACGGTCTGCTTTCGTTATTAGCTTTGTCATTTTCGGCTGTTGGTTTGTTGTTCTCTGTTTCCATATTAGTTATTAAATCCGAATTAGAATAAAAGTCAATAGTAGACAAGTTATACGTTGAAAGACGGGGAAACGTTGTGCGAGGGGGAAGAAATAAAGCGGCTGACACAGCCGCGATCCAGAGGGTCAGTTGGATTGCCGAGTTCAAAGATTTTTGGAAGCTTCCGCCGCAAAGGTGCGATAAATTTTGGACTGCGAAAATAGGTAAAATGAATATCTAAGTCGTAGCCCACACCTTTAGGTGTGGGGTTCAAAACGGCATAAATAATAATATAACGCATGAATTTCCCTCCCTTCCCCGCTCCGAATAGAGCGGGGAAGGGAGGGAAGGGGAAGCGTTTGGGGAAGAACGCTTTTTTAGTCCCCCAGATAAATCTGGGGGCTACGATTTTTTAATAATTTTTATTTCCCACGTCTAAAGACGTGGGGATAGGAATATATAAATCTGGACGCTACAAAAAGATTTTAAGACTCTTTCCTTTTTTCATGCCCCCCAATTTGAACGTACCCAGACGCAAAGCGCTCGGCTCGGCGCCCTTGCAAGAATAATTTGAATGAGTATAATATATTTAGAGAAGTTAGAAACTGGGAATTGTATTACCCTATTCAACTCCTCACTCCTCACTCCTAATTCCTAACTAAATAAGCCATGTCCGACTTAATGATTCAAGCCGAGAAGCTGTCGAAATACTACGGAGATTTCGCGGCGGCGGCTGACGTGAGTTTTTCCATACGCCGAGGCGAAGTCGTCGCCTTTCTCGGTCCAAACGGAGCGGGAAAAAGCACGACTATGAAAATGCTGACCGGGTACGTCTCCCCGTCGTCCGGGACGGCGAAAATCGCCGGTTTTGACATGTCAACCCAGCGCGTTGAAGGGGCGAAGCGCTTGGGCTATCTCCCGGAAAACGGGCCGCTGTACTACGACATGACCCCGCGGTCTTTGCTGACGTTTTTCGGGCGCGCCCGCGGCATGGATGCCAAAGTCTTAAAGCGTCAGATGGAAAAGGTAATCGAACTGTGCAAGCTGGGCGAGGTTATCGGAAAGCCGATCGGGAAACTCTCCCGCGGGTATCGACAGCGCGTTGGCATGGCGCAGACTCTGCTGCACGAGCCGGACGTTCTGATCATGGACGAGCCGACCGCCGGGCTTGACCCGAACCAGATTCACGACGTCCGCGAAACCATCAAACTTTTAGGCGAAACCAAGACGATTCTGCTGTCAACTCACATTTTGCAGGAAGTAACCGCCATGGCAAACCGGGTCTTGTTTATCAACGAAGGACGCCTCGTATTCGACGGCTCCGTCGACGAACTGACCAAAGACGGAAAGACGCTGGAAGAACAGTTCAGCGCGCTGACGAAGTAGGCAAGAGGCAGTAGGCAGTAGGCAGTAGGCAGTAGACGCAAGCGCCGCTCTTACTAACCACTAACCACTAACCACTTCAAACTTTCCCCATACCACTAACCACACTCAACATACCATCCCCATGAATTTCCACGCAGCTCAAGCCGTATTCAAGCGAAACTTTTTCGCTTACTTTTCCAGTCCAACCGGATACGTGTTTATTTGCGTATTCGTGCTTTTATGCGCGTTTTCCGCGTTCTGGCCGGCGGAGTTTTTCAATATGAACCTCGCCAACCTGGGTCAGCTCAACAAGATTTATCCGTTTATTATGCTCCTGTTCATACCCGCCATTACGATGAGCGTTTGGGCGGAAGAACGTCAACGGGGAACGGACGAGCTGCTGCTGACGCTGCCGGCGCGAGACTTCGACATCACCGTCGGGAAGTTTCTGGCGGCGATTGGGATTTATTCCGTCTCGCTGCTTTTCGCGGCGATTTGCCTGCTGTGCGAATTGGAATGGCTGGGCAATCCGGACTTGGGTCTGTTTATCGCGACGTTTATCGGGTACTGGCTTTTGGGCGTAACGATGTGCGCTATCGGGATGGCGGCTTCGTTTGTTACATCCAACCTGACCATGGCGTATATTTTCGGCGTGGCGTTTAACGCGCCGCTGACGTTTGCCGTTTGGAGTTCAAACCTGTTTTCCCAGAACTGGGGGCGTCTGTTTGCCGACTGGAGCTATTCGGGTCAATTCGCGCCGTTTGGACGCGGGCTGTTCTCCCTGTCCTCGACGATATTTTTCGTCGGCTGCGCTGCCGCGGCGCTGTATGTCTGCATGATTCTCATTTCCCGTCGCCATTGGGCTGACGGCGCCAACGCCCGGGAACGTTGGATTCATTACATCGTCCGCGCCGTCTGTCTGTTTGTTATTGTCGTTGGGATGGCGGGGCTGTTCAAGAGTTACGACCTTCAGCTGGACTTGACGGAAGAACGGCTCAATTCGATGGCGCCGGAAACCAAACGGCTCATCGATTCCATCGAGCCGACGCGTCCGGTTAAAATCGACGCGTACATTTCGCCAGACGTCCCACAGCGGTACGTGCAGTCCAAAGGACAGATGGAGCGTCTGCTTCATGAAATCAGCTCCCGCGGCGGCAAGCGGTTCGACGTCAATATTCATTACATCAAGCCGCTGACCGACGAGGCGCTCCTAGCGGAAAAGCAGTACGGAATTCGCCCCAAACGGGTGGCGGAAATCTCGCGGTCTATTATGACGACTGAGGACATCTATTTGGCGGCGGTCTTTTCTTCCGGCGTAGAACAGGTGATTATTCCGTATATTGATCCTGGCATGTCGGTTGACTACGAGCTGTCACGCGCGCTGGCGACGGTGTCGAAAAAACAGCGCAAGCGAATCGGCGTCGTTCAGACGGACGTTCAGCTTTTCAGCGGAATTGATTTCGCCGCCATGCGTCCGTCTCCCGACTGGAAAATCATTGAGGAATTAAAACTGACGTATAACGTCGAGTCCGTCGACCCCAAAGAGAAAATCAATCCGGCAGACTGGGACGCTCTGCTTTGCGTTCAGCCGTCGTCGCTGGGACCGGACGAAATGAAGAATTTCATCGAAGCGGTTGAAGCGGGGACGCCAACGGCGATTTTTGAAGACCCGCTTTCGTACTTCGCCGCCGATACGATTCCCGGCACGTCCGAACCGCGGTTCCCGCAGGGCAACCCGATGCTGGCGATGATGATGCAGCAGCAGGCGCCGCCCAAGGGAGATATAACTCAGCTGTGGGATTTGCTCGGCGT
>JAFSMW010000238.1 GCA_017447745.1 Thermoguttaceae bacterium | reverse complement strand
CAGTTCCAGATAGCCGTCAAACCGATCGGTCTCCTGCTTTTTGCCGTTGATTTCGACCGAGGCGCGGTTGAGTTCGTCCTGCAGAATCTGACACGAGTATTCGTCGTCACAGAAAACGGACGTATCGAAAACGGACGCGGAACGAATCAGCGTAAACGGTTTATCCAGCTGATTGTTCCCGATTGTCCAGCGAGTTCTCCTCAAATCAACGTCCCGATCTTCATCGAAATAGTCGGTCATTTCCATGCGCCAGACAAATCCCGGCTTGACCTCGTTTCTTGCTAATTCCAGGGCTTTCTCTTCCGCCTGATCCATGTTCTCCGCTTCGATATAGTTTCCTTCCAGACGGGTTGTAACGCGAACGTCTTTGCTGCTGGTAACCTGACTATACCCCTGTTTAGGCGCATACAGTTTTCGACCGTCCGCCAGAACAATTTCCGATTCAAACGGACTATAATAATACTCTCCGCAGTCGCTGCCGTCCATGGGGGGAACATCGTCTTCGATCTCATCTTCCTCAAAAATTTCCAGCGTGTATTTCGTCGGCTTTTGAGCGTCCGTATCAGCTCGAAAATCGACGACAAGCCACTGAACAGAACCGTCCTGCCACCAAGCAACAGGAGTGAACTGCGCTTTTATCTTTTTCCCCTCCGGATTTTTCAGACGAATTTTCAAGTCCCCTTCCCATCCATCGTAATACAGTACGCCTTTCGCCAGCGGAACGCCGGACGTAACAGGCCAGTTTTGACGGGCGAATCCAGTCGGCTCGGAAACGTACAGATCAATAGACGTTTTGACCATTTTAGCCGCTTCTGAAACTCCCTGCGACGACAACGAGACAGTCTTTGAAATCGCCTTCCCGGAACGGTTAATCGGCAGCGTTACAATCGCTTTTTCGTAAGCGCCCCACGGACAGACGACAGCGTGATTTCGCAGTCCGGAATCCGACTCTACAATCGTTTTCGGCTTTGTTTTTTCGTCTCCTTCCTTTGGAATAAACGTAACTTCAGCTGGAGGCGTCGGGACGTTGGTCGTCCAGGAAATCTGAATGTAATCGCCGGGCAAAACTTTCCCGAAATCCGGATTAAACGGAGAATCGCTGGCGATGTAATAGCTCTGCAGGTTGTCGATTGTTACTTCTTCTGTTGTCGGGACAAAGCGGATGTAGTCGTAGTACGCCCAGCCCTTGATTTCAGTCGCGTACCGGTCGTCGACCCAGAGTTCAAAAACGCCATCGGAAATGTCGTAGATTCCGAAATCGTTCTCGCCGTGAATGTTGGATTTCGTCCACGTCTTGCCGCCGTCAAACGACAGCGCCAGCGGACGATTCGTCCCGTTCATGAATACCCGATACCGCCCTGCGGGAATGTCGGTAATTTTCGTATGGAGAACCGGCGCGCCGTCTTCTGGCTTGTCCCGGTCAGCCCCCATAGGCAAGACCGGCGTTGTAACAGACGCGCCGTTGGATCGTTTATGAATCACGTCGTCTTCCTTCGTCCAAATCTGCCAGTTGGATGCGCCCGGCTGATTGAGCTTCATCGCGTCTTTCGGCTCTGACCAATCCTCAACTTCGAAGACCAGCCCTTCCAGCCGCTCGCGTTTCGTCTGCGCCCACGCGACCGCCGCGTTACAGCAGACAGCAAATAACAGAATCCAGAATAATGTTCGTTTCATGGTGAGGTAAGGCAGTAGGCAATAGGCAGTAGGCAGTAGTTTTGTTTTTTGAATGCGTCAAGGACGTATTTTATCTTTATCTTAGCGCTTTTGTTAGACAAATGGAATAGGGGGCGCTTTGAACGCATCCCCCAAAAACAACAACGGCGGCGCATTTTATTGCGTCGCCGCGTGTTCATCAGTACTATCGCCTGTGTATTTCAGTACAGATACTATCGTCAGTTCATTTTACAGGGGGATGCCAATCCCAACGGGTCCGATGCCAATGCCAATACCAACGCCTCGAGGACCAATGCCTATGCCTATAGATGGTCGAATCCGTCGTCCGCGGCGCGGGGCTGGCTGTGGTGCGCGTTGAGTGCGTTGCGGAGCGGGTTGAGCGGCAGGGCGAGGCGCCGGAGCCGGGGTAACTTGATTATCCGCAGCGGGAGCGGGCTGAGCGGCTGGGGCAGGTTCCGGAACTGGGGTAACTTGTTTATCCGGAGCGGGAGCGGGTTGAGCGGCTGGCGTCGGCGTCGGTCTAAAACGACCGTTGCTGCGATAACGACCTCTCGCCATTGCCGAGCTGCAAAAAGAAGCGCTCAGGCAAACAATAATCATTGCTACAATAAACTTCTTCATAAAGTCTGTCTCCTGTATTGGTTAGGCTGGGTAAAACCAAACGTAAGTTAGATAAAATTCAAACTTAACGTTTTCCTTGAATGATCGCTCATTTTATTATCAATACGTACAGTTTGAAAAGAGGTTCGAGAGATTAACAATTATTTTTCGATAATTATTAAAAGCGATATAGTTTTTCTTTAAAACTTTGCGAACTTCGCGAACTTTGCGTGAGTTTTATAACGAACCGACATCAAAAACAACGGCGGCGCATTTTATTGCGTCGCCGCGTGTTCATCCGGACTACCGGTCAGGTCAGTTTACAGGGAAATGGTAAATCCGAAATGTTCGCCGCCGATGTAAAGTCCAACTCCTGGACGATAGTCAATAACAGGTCGCGGGGCTGGTGGGACTGGTTCCGGGGGGGGAAGCGGTCTGGCGTGATGCGGAGCCGGGGGCGGCGGAGCCGGTTGAGCGTGTCGCGGGGCTGGGGGCGGCGGAGCCGGTTTGGCGTGTCGCGGGGCCGGTTGAGCGTGTCGCGGAGCCGGTTGAGCGGCGGGGCGAGGAGCCTGGACGACGTTAACGTGATTGCCCGGAGCGGGTTGATGATTCACGGCAGCGGGTTTCTGTCCGGGACGGCCGTTGTCGCGATGAGGACCTTGCGCCATTGCCTGGTTGCTGAAAGCGCCGATCAGGCAAACCATAACGATTGCTGCAAAAAACTTTTTCATGATGTCTGTCTCCTGTATTGGTAGGGTTGGTAAAACCAAACGATTAACTGAAATAAACTCAACCTTTTCTCGAATGAACTCTCGGAACCAAACCTGTCCGATCGCTCGTTCTAGTATCAGTACGCACATTTTGAAAAAAAGTTCGAAAAGATTAACAGTTATTTTTTGATAACTGTTAAAATTTCTAAAGATTTTTATAAGGGCAGGATTTTTTAAAAGAAAATCTTAATTCCAGAGTTTCGGTTCGCCTTCGGCGAACTGCGTAATTTAGCTCGCTGCGCTCGCTCCATTACCGCCTTCCATTTCTTTGCGAACTTCGCGAACTTTGCGTGAGATTTTAACGGGAGTTCCATTTCCGTCCTCCATCTCTTTGCGTCCTTTGCGTTCTTTGATGCTTAATAATTTAGTAAGGAAGAGCAAGCGACCAACGGGAGCGGTTACAACACGTCTCGCGCGGTAGCGCGGATTGGGAGCGGCGCCTCGCCGCCGGGGGCTATTCCAACCGCGTTCAACTTCTGCTATAATCCAAATATCAAGATGTTAATCGTTCCCCCCCCCATTTCCCTCAAAAGGAGTTATTCACCATGAAATCCAATAGAATTTTTACTCTGACGGCGTTCGTTTTGAGCGCGGCGCTGGCGTTGGCGTCAAGAGCGGAGGCGGCGCCGAACGCGTTTAGCGTCTACGAGCCGTCGCAGTCTGACAAGCTCGATATAAAGGACTCGGAAGTCGAATCCCTGCCGGACAGAACCGTTGTTACCGCCTTGGGCAAACATTACAACTGGCCCGGCGTTACAATTCACGGGAACTGGGACGCGTCCCGCCCGCAGACGTCTGTGTATGTAACAATCAAAAACATGGAAGACGCTCCCTTAACCGTCTGCTGCCGGATCGACGACGTCAACTCGACCAAAACCCAGCGCTGGCATTCCGTTTCCAAACAGATCAAGGCGAAAGACAAGATTGTTTGGGAAATCCCGCTGCCAAATCAGAGTCTGCCCCCCGAGATTATGGACAAGCTCTTTGCCATGCGCGGCGGACCCGGCGGAGTTCGTATCAACTACGATTCCGGACAGCGCGCTGCGACCGCGTCGATGGACTTCACAAAAATGGAGTCCGTCTGGCTGTTTGTGTCACAGCCAGCGCAGCCGGTTCGCTTTGCCGTCTTTAAGATTGAAGTCGCCCCGTCTTCCGACGTCGTAACGCAGTCGGAAGTCAACGAGTCCGCGTCCGGCAAATCGTGGCGAAAAATGACCGTCGACGAATTCTTCCCGATGATCGACGTCTACGGTCAGTTCAAGCACGAAGACTGGCCCGGCAAAACGCATTCAGACGAAGAACTCAAAGGGCGAATCGCTCAGGAACGGGCGGACTGGGAAGCCAACCCGCGCCCCTCCTGCTGGGATAAATACGGCGGCTGGGCGGACGGTCCGAAACAGGAAGCCCGCGGGCGCTTCTACACCGTCAAGCTGGACGGGAAATGGTGGCTTGTCGACCCGGACGGAAACCTGTTCTGGTCGCACGGCGTTGACTGCGTTGGGACCGGCAATGCGACGACTCCTGTAACAGACCGAGAGTTCTATTTTGAGGGCTTGCCCGCGCAGGACGACCCGCACTTCAAGCAGTTCTACGCGACCGCCGGCTGGGCGCCGCACAACTACTATTCGACCCACTGCCCGTTCAAGACGTATAACTTCACCGCCGCCAACCTGTACCGAAAATTCGGAGACGACTGGTACAAACAGGCGGGGGAAGAAGCCCACGCGCGTCTGGAATCCTGGGCGATGAACACGATAGCCAACTGGTCTGACAAGAACATTTATCTGTACTCGTCACGCAAGACGCCGTATACCGCCACGCTTCACGCCGGGGCAAGACAAATCGAGGGTTCCGCCGGGTACTGGGGCAAGTTCACCGACCCGTTCGACCCCAAATTCGCCGACTCGTTCCGCCGTTCTCTGACCAGCATGAAAGAGACGATCGACGACCCGTACTGCATCGGGTACTTCGTTAACAACGAGATGTCCTGGGGCGACGATACGTCGCTGTCGCAGGGCGCGTTAGCGTCTCCCGCCGACCAGCCGGCAAAGATCGCCTTTGTTTCATGGCTTCACGAAAAGTACAAAACCGTCGACGCCCTCAACAGCGTCTGGAAGACGTCCTACGAAAGCTGGGACGCGCTGCTGGAATCGCAAACCGTCCCGGACAAAACTCTGGCGGGCGACGACCTCCGCGCGTTCTATACGGTTATCAGCGAGAAGTACTTCCAGACCATTCACGAGATCATTCAGGAACTCGCGCCCAATAAGCTGGACCTGGGCTGCCGGTTTGCGTGGGGCAACGACCTGGCGATTCGCGCCAGCGCCAAGTACTGTGACGTCGTCAGCTTTAATCGCTATAACCGATCCATCGCCAATTTCACGCTGCCGGAGAGCGTCGACAAGCCGTGTATAATCGGGGAATTCCATTTCGGCGCTTTGGATCGCGGCATGTTCCATACGGGACTGGTTCCCTGCAAATCGCAAGCCGACCGAGCGCAGCATTACGAGAACTACGTTCGCGGCGCGCTGGAGA
Organism: Thermoguttaceae bacterium; assembly: GCA_017447745.1. Lineage (GTDB taxonomy): Bacteria > Planctomycetota > Planctomycetia > Pirellulales > Thermoguttaceae > RUG11551. The sequence continues at coordinate 943 of JAFSMW010000238.1, read as the reverse complement.
ACCCCTACTGGGTCGGAACGCACTGGTTCCAGTACGGCTCGCAGGCAACCACCGGCCGCGGCGACGGCGAGAACTACCAGATCGGCCTGGTCGACCTTACCGACACGCCATATAAAGAACTCATCGAAGCCGTCCGATCCGTCGGCAGAGACATGTACAAAATCCGCAGCGGGAAGTAATTTTTCGGAAAGCGACGAGCGATTTGTGACATCCCGGGGAGTGCGGCGGCTTGACGCCGCCTTGTCCAACGCCCCGCTAAAAGACTACGACAAAGCCGAAAACCTTCTCGGATCGCGAGCGAAGCTCACCTAAGAATTTTAAGCCGCAAAGAACGCAAAGAGCGCAAAGCATTTTTTAAAACTTCGCGAACTTTGCGAACTTTGCGTGAGACTATAATCGAAGAAACAAACGCGAGCTTGCGCTCGCTAAAAAAAGCGAGAGTTTCGCTTACGCTTCCCTCTCGCACTCCGAAAAAACGTCACATTTACTTCGTTCCCTCCGACGATGTAACAAGTTCTTTTTCCATCTGCTCGATGGTTCCGCCTTTGGTTTCCGGCATGAGGTACAAGGCGAAGAAGAACTGCAGCATCGTCATGCAGGCGAAGAACCCAAACGCCGTCCAGCCGGCGGACGCCGCGATAATCGGGAACGTCCACGAGACGACGACGCACATAAACCAGTGCGTAAACGATCCCAGCGCCTGACCTTTGGCTCGAACCGCGTTGGGGAAGATTTCCGAAATGAACACCCAGATTACCGCGCCCTGCGAAATCGCAAAGAAGGCGATAAATCCGAAAATGCCGGCAACGGCGATGGTCGAGTTCACCTGATCGGACGGGAGGTACAGCTGCCAGGCGATCAGAACGTGCATGGCGGTCGTACCCAGCGCGCCGAACATCAACAGCGCCCGGCGTCCAAACCAGTCGATAAAGAACAGCGCCAT
>JAFSMW010000237.1 GCA_017447745.1 Thermoguttaceae bacterium | reverse complement strand
TTCTCCTGTGTAAGGAACTGTATAATTTTGAGGATACTGTTTATACGACAATATTGCGCTCGACGTTCTTGCTAAATCAAAAAAAGTGGAGATAAATCTCCACTTTTATTTAATGAATGTTTATTAGAAAATAGAAACTAAGTAGACATTAAGAATTCTGAAACCTGACTGACATTTGTGAAATCATTGCCGGATTCAAGAATTTTTCTTAGTCTTTCAATGTTCAACCTAATCTTATCGGTTTTCTCATTTACCGGATTCGATACGATGATACGATTGTAATTGTCATCAATCTTTTGAATTGTAAACTTTTTACCTTTGACAGTATTGAATATGTCAACGCCAATCTCTATACTTGAAAGGAATTCATTCATGGCTTCTTCAATAGAATCTTCGTTTTCGAGTTCTGTCTCTGATTTCTCAGAATCCTCATAATTCTTTCTGGCAATGGTAACAAACCTTTTGAAAATGCCGTCCTGTAATTCAAAACCTATCGTACCAGCGTCATCCGTGGGACGCAGTCCTTCGACAAAATCCGTATAGTCGTAGCTCGGATGGAATTGCACAAATGCAACCTGCTTTTTCTGTTCATCCGAAAGATCATCATATCTGGTACATTGACCACTGCTAATAATATAGGCTGAAATTTCTCTTGCAAGGTAGGTTTTACCTGTACCAGGCGCTCCGTGGAAGATGATGTTTTTCGAATTACGCAACATGGAAGCGAAGCGTTGTAACTCATCCAGATGAGCATTTTCTTCTTGATCGTCAGTTTCGTTTTTTCCAGGTCTCTTTTCGATGGTAAATCCCTGTTTCTGCAAAAAGTTGTTAGCCTCAATTGAATTGAACCCTTTATATGAAAGTTCCACTCCATGTGCAAGTTTCGCAGCCACAATTATTACAAACTTCGGCGGGTATTTCTTTCCATCCTCTGTAACCAGATCATAAACTCTGCTTTCATATTTTTCTTCAACGCCATTTTTATCAATATACTCTAACGCTTCGTAAATATACTGCTTATCAATCTCAGGAATCGCCATATTGAAACTCCTTATTTACTTCTCGAAAAATCGTCTGAATTTAGTTTACTCGTTAACCGTTTTTTCCTCTCCGTCGGAGAACGCGTTGGGAATCCACCAGCGGGCTTTGTAGTAGCGGGCGCCGGTATGCTTTCCGATGGCTGTGAGCGGTTTGTTCATGTAACGGATCGTATCTGTATGGTAGCTGTTCGTCGGAGCGAGGACGATAAACGCGCCGGACGGCGTCAGAGAAAGGCTTTTGGGTCCCTGAGTCATCTTAACAACGGGTTTATGGTCGCTTTCGCCCATGCGTGCAAAGTCGCTAATTTTCGTATCGTAAATCTCGGTTCGAGAGCCGGCGTTTTTCCAGATGGTTGTGAACTTCTTTGTTTCCAGATCGAAAATGGCGGCGCCGTTGCCGGTAATGAGGAAAAGTCGGCTGCCGGGGACGGGATACAGGTCGTGCCCGCCCAAGCCGGGGGTTCCCCGTAACGGATAGGATTGAACTTTGGTCAGTTTCGGGTTCTGTTTATCAAAATTGTACTCGTATGCGACGAGTTCTACATATCCCAGCCCCCACAGGAGTTTGGACTGAGCGTCCCAGACCAATCCGTGCCCGCCGTAAAGCGGGTAATCGGTAAACGGGACGTTCGGGTCTGTAAACTGTTCAGGAACCGTATAGAGGCGAACGAACCCGGAGCTGGAAACGGACGCAATGTTGCCGTCCGGCAGCAGAGCGGCGGAATGCGGGTTGCCGTGAACGCAGGTATAGAACAGCGTCTTTTTATCCGACAACCGCACCAGCGCCACGCCCCCGCCGGACGCCGTCATAAGCAAATGCGTCGCGCCGAGAACCGGCTTGGCTTCGTCCGGGTTGCGGAACCAGCCATAATGTTCCTTCTTAATTACCGGGGAGTCGGACGCCTTCCAGCTCCAGACCTCCGCAGACTTGTCGTTCCAGTCCGCACCGACTTTGTACGCGACGATTCTCGACGTCGCCTGTTCTGTACAGACGATGGTTTCTGTTACATTTTGCGGAACAGCGTCCGAGTTCGCCAGGTCGACAATTGCCTCCGGCGTAAACAGGTTGTCAGCCAACGCGAAGTTGGCGAAGAGAAGGAGAGCCAAAAGGGAAACGATGGTATATGCAAATTGTTTCATAATAATTGTTGTTAATTGAGTTAGGAATTAGGAGTGAGGAGTGAGGAGTTGACGCAAGCGCGATTCCCTATTGCCTACTGCCTACTGCCTATTGCCTATTGCCTTCAATCTCTCTCGGCTTTGTCAGCAGGCTGACGACGATGAGCGTTATTGCGCTGATCGGGAGCGTAATAACAATAACGTCGATCCAGCGCCACGGCGCCGCCATCAAGCTGTCCTGTCCTAAACAGAGCTTGCACAGCAGAGCCGGCAGTTCGCCCTTGGGCATCTGGACAAACGTCATCCAGAAGAAGCTGAAGGCGAACCCAACGACAAGGCTGGCAATCGCGCCGGCGCGGGTAACGCGTTTCCAGTACAGCGCGGCAACGTACATCGGCAGGAACGAAACGGCGCACAAGCCCATAAACGTGGACGTCGCGATGGCGACAATTCCCTTGGGCATGTAGAACGACAGAATCGTTGTTACAATCAGCGACAGGAAGACGCAAACCTTCATCAGCGGGATGGACGAGTTTTCCGTCTTGTTCATAATGGAACATTCGATCAAGTCGCGACCCAGCGCGCTGCCCATGGCGTGGAACAGGGAGCTGAGCGTGGAAATGGCGGCGGACAGCAGGGTCAGGGTAAAGAGCAGCCCGAACCAGGGCGGCAAAGCGCGATGGATAAACGTTGGGACGATTTTGTCGAGGTTGCCGTCGGAAACGCTTGTCATGGCGATGTGTCCGTCTTCCCGGAAGAACCAGACGTTTGTCAGCGAGCCGACCAGATACGCCGTCCCGACAATAAAGCAGATGAAAACCCCGCCCATAACGACGGCGCGGTGAAGTTCCCGGTCGCTTTTAACCGTCATGAACCGAACCGCCAGCTGCGGCTGCGCCAACGCGCCAATTCCAACGCCGCAGATGATACTCGTCAGCATGACGTAGAACAGCTTCGTACCCGTTGCCGGGAACCGCGTCCAACCCTGGAATCCGTTTTGAGAAATCCTGGATACAACCAGGTGGTTGTCGATCGTCGCGGCGGATTTCTCGTCTTTTCTCAATTCGACGTACTGAGCCAACGCTTCGGATTGGGGCGCGGCTTGTTCTTCATTAGAAAGGGCTTTCGCCTGCTGATTCATTTTCGCCGTCCACTGTTCCAGAGACTCGTCTGCAGCGTTGGCGTCTGACGCATCCAGCTTGCGGATGCTCTCTAATTTGGGGGTTAATTCTTCAAACTGCTGAGCGACTGTCGCGGGCAGTTTATCCAGTTCTTTATGAGTCGGAACGACGCCGCCCATCTTGCCGTAGGCGAAAAGCAGCAACAGCAGCATCCCGGCAAACATGATCGAGCCTTGAAACGCGTCGGCAAACATGACGCCCTTTAATCCGCCCAAAATGACGTAAACGGCAATCAGGGCGCTGAAAATCAAAATGGAAACGTTGTAGTCCAACCCAAAGGTTGTTTCGATAAATCGGGCAGAGGCAATCAAAACGGCTGACGCGTAAAGCGGCATGAACAGAACGATAATAAACGCCATCAAGCCGTGAATGAGCCGAGACTGATAAAACCGACCGAGGAACTCCGGGAACGTCTGCGCCTTGAGCTTTAATCCGAGCCGGCGCGTCGGCAGACCGAAGAAAATAAAGGCGACGAAAATCCCGAAGAAAATATTGGCGAAAACGAGCCAGAGCAATCCCATTCCGAACGCTGCGGCAAATCCGCCGAACCCGATAATCGCCGACGTGCTGATAAACGCCGCGCCGTAGGACAGCGCCATGACGAACGGGTGAACTCGTCGCCCTGCTAGAAGGAAGTCGTCTGACGAACGGGTTTGCTGGTGCGCTTTGTATCCGAGAAAAGCGAGTATTCCAATATAGACGGCGATAATCGCCGAGGTAAGCAGTGGATTCATTCTATATAAGGGGGGGGAGGAAAAAGGAGGGAATACAAAACAACGAGCGTTACTTGGACGAATCGTCTTTTTCTTTGTCGTTCCAATGCCATGCGCCGTAACCAACGCAAAGGACTGTCGATAAAATACAAGCCAGGTATCCTGACCAGATAATCGGGTCTTCTAAACCGAGCATAATCGCCTCCGGTATCTAAAGGATTTTTGGGAAAAATTTGGAGTGCGACGGCTTGCCGTCGCTTTCATAACCAAAATCGCCACGAACTGAGAAAACGTCTATTCGCGCCGATTTAGTAATGACAATATAAATAACCTGAAAGATTTATTATAGCGCTTTCAAATAAAAAAACTAGTAGTATATATGTGTATTGTTTTTTGAGGGGAAACGTACGCAAAACTATCTTGCGAAGATAGGTGAGATGAGAAGCTGAAACGCGTCCTGAAAGGACGCAACCCTTGTAACCGTGGGCTTCAGCCCACGGACGAATGACGTAAAATAAAAACATCGATAAATTCTCTTTTCCATCCCCTCG
>JAFSMW010000236.1 GCA_017447745.1 Thermoguttaceae bacterium | reverse complement strand
CTTCAGTACGCTTCATACGAATGACGCCCCGTCTGCCATTACCCGTCTGGCTGATATGAAAGTTCCGTACTATCTTATCGCGTCGTCCGTTATTGCGATTATGGCTCAGCGACTTGTTCGCCGCGTCTGCCCCAAATGCAAAACACAGTACACGCCGTCGCCAGCGTCCATGGAAGCGGCAGGGCTTAACATCAACGACCCGAGAGTCGTCAACGCCACGTTTATGCACGGCAAAGGCTGTCCAAACTGCGCCGGCAAGGGCTTCCGCGGTCGAATGGGCATTTACGAACTGATGCGTATGTCGAGTAAAATCCGAGAACTCACCTTCGCCGCCGCTACAACGGGTACGATTCGTACCGCCGCCATTCAGGAAGGCATGAGCACCCTGTACTGGGACGGAATCAAAAAGGCATTCAAGGGCGTTACAACGATTGACGAAGTTATGCGCGTTGCCAAACTTCAGGAAGAATAAACAAAACAGAAAACGCTCGTTTTCCGTTACAAATTACATACGATTATAAACCATTAACCCTTATCCAATAACATGGCTTTTATTCAAATTGATAAACTGTTACAAGTAGTAGTCAACAAAGGCGCGTCCGACTTGCACATCACCGTTGGTCAGCCGCCGGTAATTCGTCTTCACGGCACGCTGACGCGTCTGGAAACAAAGGTTCTGGAGCCGGACGACACCGTCGCGTTGATGAAAAGCATCACCCCGGAACGCTGCCAGCAGGAACTTCAGGAAGTCGGCGGTACAGACTTCGGTTTCGCCTTCGGCGACCAGGCGCGTTTCCGTGTTTCCGTATTCAAACAAAGAGGCTGCGTCGCGATGGTTTTGCGACAGATTCCCGTCAAGTTGATGTCGTTCAAAGACCTCAACACCCCGCCGGTTATTGCAGAACTGATTCTGCGTCCTCGAGGCATGATTCTCGTTACCGGGCCTACCGGTTCCGGTAAAACGACTACGCTTGCCGCTATGGTCAAGCATTTGAACGAAACTGTTGACCGTCACATTATTACGGTTGAAGACCCTATCGAATTTTACCACACCCATATCAAAAGCACAATCAACCAGCGTGAAATCGGCGTCGACGTTCCCTCGTTTGCAGAAGCCATTCGCCGCGCTTTACGTCAAGACCCTGACGTCATTCTCGTCGGTGAAATGCGAGACTTGGAAACGATTGAAACCGCTATTACGGCGGCGGAAACAGGGCACATCGTTTTCGGAACGCTGCACACGTCCAGCGCGCCAAGTACGATCAGCCGTATTATTGACGTTTTCCCGACAACCCAGCAAGACCAGATTCGAACCCAGTTGGCGTCCGCGATTTTGGGCATCCTCTGCCAGACGCTTCTGCCCAGAATCGGCGGTGGGCGAGTTGCAGCTTACGAAATGCTTGTCGTCGACCCAGCTACGGCAAACCTCATTCGTGAAAACAAGCTCTTCCGAATTACATCTACCATGCAGACTGGAGCCAAAAAAGGCATGCAGCTGTTGGACGACAACCTGTTCAAACTGTGGCGAGACGGCATTATTAAGAAAGAAGACGCCATTCTCAAAGCCAACCGTCCGGAAGACGTTGTTGAACGCATCGCCAGAGCGGAACGCGGACTTATGGACGCCGCGCCAACGTCTGAATGATGCAAGACGGTTAATCAACAAATTTATTTTAACAATCACGTAACCAGCAACACAAATTCATTTTTTCATAAAATACCATGGCAATTAAACGAATCGGTCAGGTCATGATTGACCACGGCTTTATTACCCAGGAACAGCTCGACATCCTTCTGGAAAAGCAAAAGGAACATCGTCATGAACTCATTGGTCAGCTTGCCATTTCCATGGGGCTGATAACAGACGAGCAGCTGGTTGAAGTTCTGGCGGATCACCTTAACGTTCCTGCCTACAACCTGGCTGAAACGGACATTCGCGCTGAAGTCATTGGAAAAATTACGCCAACCATGGCTGACGTGTACAAAATCATTCCCGTTAACCTGGAAGGCAATGTGTTGACCGTCGTCATGGCTCAGCCTCAGCAGCTTCAGGTTATTGACGAACTTCGAACGCTTCTGGGTTACGATATTCGTCCGGCTGTCGCGTCTGAATCAGATATTAACAAGGCGTATGCCAAGTATTACGAAGCGGCAACCACAGATACAATGGAAATTGTTCTGACTGAAATTGAGCAGGATGCCGAACTTAATAAGGCAATTCAGCAGGCCAATTCCCTGGACGAAACCATCGACTTGACAGGCGCGCAGGCAATGGCAGAATCCGCCCCGGTTCGAAAACTGCTCAACATGGTTCTGCTGATGGCAATTCGAGACCGCGCGTCCGACATTCATTTTGAACCGTTTGAAACAGAGTTTAAAATCCGCGTCCGCGCGGACGGCGCTTTGTACGAAATGGTTCCGCCGCCCAAGCATTTGGCGTTGGCGTTGACGACCCGAATCAAGGTTATGGCAAACCTCGACATCGCTGAGCGTCGTTTGCCGCAGGACGGTCGTATTGAACTTTCCGTCGGCGGGCACCCGGTCGACTTGCGTGTCAGTATTCTGCCAACCATGTTCGGAGAAAGCGCGGTTTTGCGAATTCTGGACCGTTCTGTTATTTTGCTCGATCTGGACAACGTCGGCATGGACCCCGGCATTCTGCTCGACTTCCGCAAACTGATTCGAATTCCGAACGGAATTATTCTTGTTACAGGACCGACGGGTTCCGGAAAAACGACAACTCTGTATGCCGCTTTGAACGAGCTCAACGTCATTGAGGAAAAACTCATGACTACCGAAGACCCGGTCGAATACGACATCGACGGCATCATTCAGATTCCTGTCGACGCGTCGATTGGCAACACGTTCGCCCGATGTTTGCGTTCAATTTTGCGACAAGACCCGGACAAGATTCTCGTCGGGGAAATTCGAGACCTCGAAACGGCGGAAATTGCCGTTCAGTCCTCCCTTACCGGGCACCTTGTCTTCAGTACGCTTCACACCAACGACGCTCCGAGTACCGTTACGCGTCTGCGAGATATGGGCATCCCGCCGTTCCTGCTAACAGCTACTTTGGAAGCGGTTTTGGGTCAGCGACTTGTTCGACGAATTTGCACTGAATGCAAAGAAGAAACCATGCCCAGCCAGGAACAGCTCGTTTCTCTGGACTTGGGACCTGATGAAATCTTGGGTAAAAAGTTCTATCACGGCCGCGGCTGCAACACGTGCAACGGTTCCGGCTTGAAAGGTCGTACCGCCATTCACGAGTTGTTAATCATGAACGACCGTCTGCGCGACGTCATTAACGAGGGCGCGTCAACGGAAAAGATTCGAGACGTCGCCTTGCAGTCAGGCTTGCGTCCGCTGCGTGAATCCGGCTTAACCAAGATTTTCTCCGGTATGACGACCATCGACGAAGTTATTCGAGAAACCGTTATCGACTAACGCTGTTTTTGTATAACCATAACAAAAGGGATACATAAATGGATGCAGTAGCAGAATTGGTTCGAATTTCGACCGATTTAGAATTTTTCTTTAAGGAACTCGGGGCTACAGGCAGCGGTTTAACGAATCTGGCTAACAGTATTCGCGGTCGCATCCCCGAGGAATGCTTTAGACATGTGAGATATATAGCCCGCATTCGTAACAGCGCCTTACATAGCAATCCGGATATTGCAAGTCAGCACATCGATGCCGTTCGCAATGCTGCAAACAGTATATTCGCGTTATGCAATTGTCCATTCCGTTACGAAGTTCCCTCTAATGGATCTGGAGGGAATGATTTCATATCACAATATGAAAATCTTGAAACGCTACCGACAAATCCTCCTTCGCCAACGTCTCCTCCAACGTCGGTATCGCCTCCATCGCAGCCATTGTCTCCATCGCGGCCATCGCCTACAGATCCTCAACCTGATTGGTTTACAAATACTTTTGATTTCCTTTCAGATTGGTTTGAAAAGGGATGCAGCTTTATTTGCGTTATTTTGTTTATTTTGTTTCTGTTAATATGTCTTTTATTTTGGTGATTATAAATATGTAACAATCCAGAATTATTGTTGTACTCTTTTCTGAGTAAATTCATTGTTTTGGATTGTTGTGATGTTTTTAAACTGAATTTGATAATTTTACCCCCCTGTTCATAATCCATGACCCCAATCGAAGAACTCATTAAGATCGCTCAAAATATGGAAACCGTTCTGGAAGAAGACTACGGCGCTGAAGGAAAAGGACTTCACGAAAAAGCCTCCAGTGTCGAAAGCCAGCTCTCGCCAGAAGTCATGAGAAAGATCCGTTTTATTGCCACCATTCGCAATAAAGCGGTTCACGACGACCTTCAAACCGCTGAAAGGGAAATCGAAAACGTCCGCGCCGCCGCCGAAGCGGTTTATCAGGAATTCCGAAAGCACAATCCCAGAAGGAGAATGAATTCTGGAGAATCCCTGATCATTAGAATTATTAAAGCGATTTTGAAACTGCTGTTTTCAGGCGGGAAAAAGTAGAGTTTAGTTCTATCCGAAATTGAATCCACGCGGGTTGTGCGCCATGAAACATTCGTTTTTCGCTCTTGCGTTTCTGACAGTTTGCGTCTTGAGCGTAACGCTCAGCTTTGCGGCGCAGTATTCCAACCCGGTTACGATTCGCGGCTTTCGCGGTGCGCCGGTTTTTATAGGCGTTGCCGATCCGACTGTTATTCAGGGCGACGACGGCTGGATGTACTCGTTTTCTACCAACCGCCTTGTTCTAAAAAGCAAAGACGGCTGCAACTGGCAGATTCATTCTCGAAACATTATTCCACCCCCAACCTGGGGCGACGACTATTACGGACGTCCAATCAACGCCCGCGTTTGGGCGCCAGACGTTCGAAAAGTTCAAAACAAGTGGATATACTATTATTCCCTTTCCGCCTGGGGGCTGCCGTGCGGGATCGGATACGCTGTTGCCGACAACGTCGCCGGTCCGTACGTCGATAAAGGGAAACTGTTCACCTGTAAGGAAATCGGGATCGAAAACTGCATCGATCCGCAGGTCATCGTGGAAGACGATGGTTCTGTGTTTATGGTCATGGGGTCGTTCAGAGGCATTTATCTAATAGAGCTTACCCGTGACGGTATGAGGTGTCTCAGGGGCGTTGAGTATCAAAAAGAAACGAAAACGCTCATTGCCGGCTATCCCGGTCCGTGGGACGGCTCGACCTACGAAGGCAGTTACATCGTTAAAAAAGACGGCTATTACTACTACTTCGGAAGCGTCGGAACGTGCTGCGAAAAGGAAAAATCGACGTATCGGGTTTACGTCGCCCGGGCGGACGACATTCGCGGTCCGTACTGCGGGTCAGACGGAGTCCCGATTACCCAGTCCGGATACGGCAAGACGTACGGCAATCTGGTTGTCAAAGCGCCCAACAGCAATCCGAAAAGCGTTGTTGGTCCAGGACACAATTCCGTATTTGTAGACGCCAACGGCGACTGGTGGCTGTACTATCATGCGTTTACTTCTTTAGACAATTTCAGAACCCGCCATCTGTTTATGGATAAACTTCTTTGGGATAAGAACGGACTCCCTTACGTAGAAAACAAAACGCCTTCTTTCCAAACGTCGAGGGAAGGTCCAAAGCTGTCCCTTCCCGCGCACGTACATAGATGAGTCCGGCTCGCGGCAGTCCCCTGCCGCAATATTATCTCACGCGAAGTCCGCAAAGTACGCGAAGTTATGCTTAGGCGAGCCACGGGTGTAAACCCGTGGGTGTGTTCGCAGCGAACGAAAAATGAGAGGCGGTAATGGAGCGTCCAACGGACGCAAAATTACGCTTCCTTTACAACCAATCGACTCTTCCCTGCTGGTTCGCGGACGTGTCGCCCGCATCCAACCGCGTTAGCGGTTGAATGTTTCTAGCCGTGGGTGAAACCCCATAGGTATCAACTTAAGGAAAATTTGCGTTAAAATATTTCTGTTGTATTGATTAGAAAAGATTTTATTTTATCTATTTTACTTTTAGATTATCATTAAAGTTAGACCGCAAAATTAT
>JAFSMW010000235.1 GCA_017447745.1 Thermoguttaceae bacterium | reverse complement strand
TCGGTTACTTATTGGTCTTTGCAGGTTATTGAGTCTTTCCGACTCACAACTTGCTCACAAAGGAAAAAACAAGAGACTATCTCTTATTCATCTTTTAAGGTACAATGTCTGTTCCGCCAAATTGTCAAAGGTCATTTGTTGCTTGAACAACCTGCGTCGTTCAATTGACGAGTGCATAATATAGCACAAATCAAAACCGTGTCAACGGGGGCAAACAAGAAATTTTGGAAATTTTTTAAAAATTTCTTGCTTGAGTTAGGAATTAGGAGTGAGGAGTTTCGCAAGCGTATCTCAATATTATCCCCTATCCCCTACTCCCTAATCCCTGTCTTACGACAAACGACGTATAAATGTTTAAGTTTTTAGAAAAATTTCATCGTTTACAACAAATAAACCCTTGAAATCTGTTATGAAACCTGCTAAATTGGACGTTGCAGTGGGAGAAAATCTCCAATTATAGAATATAAAAAATCAATCCCGCCGTTGGAATCGCCAGGAGTAATAATATGAATATCAGTCGTTGGCTTTTATTAGCCGTCTTGTTGGCGTGTTTACCTTTTATTTCTTCATGCGAGCCAATAGATACGCAAATAAATGCAACGTCCTCTGATGACGTTGCTGAGGCTCTGGTTCAAAGCGACGACATAACCGTTCCGCCGGTTCTGGACGAGGTGCGGCAGCGGAACGTCAAATGGCTTTTTGGCAATACGGAACGCTTTGAAGAGATGTTTCGCACCGGGGAAATCAGTTTCGATTTGCTGCCGCCATACGGAGGGAACATTCTGCATTATGCCGCGTACACCGGCAGCATTCCTCGGGTAAAATATCTTCTCAAATTACATCCAGACGTCTGTGTACGAATGAAAACTATATCGAAGACGTTTCAATTTCGACCCTCTCTGAGCTTTTTGCAATGCGCCGTTGCCAGCGGGAATTTGGAACTGGTAAAATGGCTTCTGACCGATGAAGAGGTTGCGGCGGAACTGGCGAAAACCGATCAGCGCTTGTCCATCTCGGAACTTGACTTTAGCAATCGACCATTGGTAGTATATTCCGGCAGCGTCGAAGTTGCCCAATGGCTGATGATGAATGGCTCCTATCGCTATGTCCGCGCCGGTAATCCGCCTTCATTAAATTACGCCATTGTTTTTGGAGACGCGAAATTATTCAAGTGGATTTATGCATCAAACAGATCCGTAGATTTCCAAAGGAATTTGTGGAATGATATTCTTATAAACGGCAATGTGGAATTGGCGCAATGGCTATTGGATAACAATTGCGTCCCGTATAACGAAAACGGTATGCCATACAGTGAAAACGGCAACGATATTGAATTACCGGTATTTTTCAAAACGCAGAACAGACTGCCGATATACGCCGCCAGGAGCGGGAATTTAGAGCTGGTCAAATGGCTGGAAAAGCAGGGAGCGCAATTTGCCCCGTCAGGCTCAAACAGCGATTCGGTTTTATACGCCGCCGCAGCAAGTGGAAACCTCGATTTGGTTAAATGGCTTGTAGAAAAAGGACACAACGTCAAAGCTCAGTCTGCGTCCCGTGATAACGGCGATCCGATTCTGTTCGGCGCCGCTTCAAGCGGGAATCTGGAGATGGTCAAATGGCTGGCGGAACAGGGCGTGGACGTTAACGCAAAGAATAAATTTGGCGACCCTGTCATTTTTTCTGCCGCTCAAAGCGGGAACCTGGAATTGGTCAAATGGTTAATAGATCAAGGACAGGACATTAATGCCCAAAGAGGCAAATTCAAATCTACGGTTTTAGACGTCTTTGCTCAAAACGGAGATATGGAAGCGATCAAGTGGGCTATAACGCATGGCGCCGACTTGGAAAAATCCCCCGGAATCCTGGACTCCGCCGTTTCAAGCGGAAATTTAGAATTGGTTAAATGGCTATTTGCTCAAAAAGCTGGGACTGTATCAGACACGCTTTTGCATATCGCCGCCCGACGAGGCTCTTTTGAGACGCTCAAATGGCTGGCGGAACAGGGGCTGGACGTTCACGCACTGGATGGAAATGAAGATACGGTTCTGCACGAAGCCGCCAGGGCAAATCATTTGCCGATGGTTAAGTGGCTGGTTGAACAGGGGTTGGATATTAACGCTTCAAACAGCGAACTGTATAGCGTAATTAATGTTACACAGCAAAATTCAGAAGTTTATTATTGGCTTCAGGAACAATTTAAAAAACAAGCTCAAGAGAAAGAGAAAAATAGCGACGTTTCCAAAAACGAGAACTCCGTTCAAAAGAGTAACGCATTCACCCCTCAAGTCCATGACGACTTTCGGCAGCGGAACGTCAAACGACTTTTTGGCGACCCGGAACAGTTTGAGCAGATGTTTCAAAGCGGAAAATTTTATTTCGATTTAATGCCGCCATACGGAGCGAGCGTCTTGCATTATGCGGCGTATACGGGGAATATAGCTCGAGTAAAAGCGCTTCTCAAGATTAATCCGGACGTTTCCATGCGAACTCGCTGGTATTTATCAAATCCATACAACATTCATTTTAATCATTATGATTGTCATCGCGTAGATCAGGAATGGCATTCCGACGGTACGCGTTTTGGACCGGGCATGTCCTTTTTGCAATGCGCTGTAGCCAGCGGAAATTTGGAACTGGTAAAATGGCTTCTGACAGACAAGGAACTGGCGGCGGAGCTGGCAAAAACCGATCAGCGTTTGGATATTAACGAATGCGATTCTAAAAACAATTCTCTGTTATACTATTCCGGCAGCGTTGAAGTCGCTCAATGGTTGATGGAAAAAGGATGTAAATGTTATAATGTTTGCGATATGTTAGCCTTCGCCGCAGAAAACGGCAATTTGGATCTGGTTAAATGGTGCGTTTCTCATTTTAAGGTTAAAACAATAGAACTTGACGTCTTGTGCGCTGGCGCAGGAAGCGGAAACCTGGAACTGGTGAAATGGTTGGAAAATAATGTCAACGTTAATTATTTAAAATATCGCGATGAGAAGTACAATGCGGTTTTATTCTACGCAGCGCGAAGCGGAAATCTTGATTTATTGAAATGGATGGTCAGCAAGAATCGAAATATCAATGTCAGAGACAATATCTATACGCTCATGCATGCCGCTGCGGAAAGCGGGAATCTGGAAATGGTCAACTGGCTGGTTGAACAGGGATACAATATAAAAGCGTCGTATAACAAGCGTTTGTTAAATGCTGCTGCGAAAAGCGGAAGTTTGGAAGTTGTTCAATGGTTTGTAGAACAGGGGCTGAAACTCGACGATCCCGCAAATTCAGCAAGCCGCCCCGGGGGATTTTTTAGTTATTCGATTATGCAATACGCCATTCAAAGCGGCAATTTGGAACTGGTTGAATGGCTGGTTGAACACGGGCTGACTATTAAGAAATACGGAATGGAAATCTGCGTTGCCGCCAGATACGGCGATCTGCCAATGCTGCGATGGCTGGCGTCTCATAAAGTCGATTTTAGCGGCGTTTATCGTGAAGCCGCCCAAAGCGGAAATTTGAAAATGGTCAGATGGCTCTATACTAAAGACGTTACATCGTTTCCACTGCTCTACGCCGCTAAAAGCGGCAATCTGACTATGGTTCAATGGCTGATCAGACACGGCGAAAACGTCAATGCTTCAGAAAACAATATTACAACGCTTCAATACGCCGTTGAGAGCGACAACCTCCGGTTAGTCAAGTTTCTGGTTTCTAAAGGCGCCAAGGGCGATAACGTTGAAATCATTTCTCGCGTTGTCGCGAACAACAATACAGAAATGCTGCAATGGCTTTTGTCTCATGGAGTAACAATCAGCGATCCGCAGCTTCCTCAAATTAAAGGCGCGCTTAAAGAAGCCGTTAAGAAAGGCAATATCGAAATGGCTAAGACTCTTTGTAAACATGGCGTTGATATTAGTTCCGTAGACATTGCAACGGTTGCTTCAGTAAGCGGGAATCTGGAGATGGTTAAATGGCTTGTCGATCAAGGCATGGCTTGTCGAAATAAAAGCGGGTACTATATTCTCTATAACGCAGTACGAAGCGACAATTTAGAACTTGTCAAATGGGTAGTCGCGCAAGGCGTAGATATAAATGCAACGTTCGACGGAAACCAAGCGGGTTTTAATACAAAATATCCTGTTCTCAATTATGCCAACCCCGATTCAGAAGTAAGACTATGGCTTCAGGAGCAAGGGGCGCATTATTGAACGAGGGGAAAAGGGTGCACGCATTTTTTTCCTGAGATTGCACATGGTTGAGTCCGGTTCGCGGGCGTGTCGCCCGCATATAACCGCGTTAGCGGTTCAATTTTAATAGCCGTGGGTTTTAACCCAAGGACTTAAAGATTAACAAAAAAGAAGTCGACAAATCCCCTTTTCTTCCCCTCCCTCACGCTTGGCGTGAGGGAGGGGAAGAAAAGGGGCGGGTTCGATTAGGAGAGAGTGTAGAGGACGCCGCCGTCCGTAGACTAAAGTCGGACGGTTATAGAAATGGCGTCTTTTCAGGGTACAGTTCAGATTTTATATTGTCTGTTTTTATATGAAATATCAGCGCGTGTCAGAAATTTCAAATTAATTCTCTCCCCCCCCTTGTAAATTATAAATTTTAGCTATAATGTATATACTTTTTGTGAGTCTCCATTTTCACGAAGGGATGGGGGTGTAGCTCAGTTGGTAGAGCAAAGCACTTTTAATGCTTAGGTCTCGGGTTCGAGCCCCGACACCCTCAGTATTTTCTTTATATACATTAAGTTCTTGAATTTTCTTAAGTTAAGCTGAATTACTCATGAAATCATTTATTAGATTTTTTGCTCCACGGAGGAAAAAGAACTACGAGATTCAGTTTGATTCTTCTGCCGTTACTTTGATTGCTAACGAGTCTGAACTGGAATGGACGTTCTGTTGGAACAAGTTGGTTTATATCGCTGTGGGGACGTTGGACGCCGATCCCTGGTTCGACGACTATTTTCTTATTTTTAAAACGAGCAAGTCTGACGAATTACTTACCGCGTCGTTCGACTACAAGGGCTGTTCAGAACTGTTTGACTATATTGAAAAAGAATATCTTTCCGGTCTGGATTCAAAAGACCGGCTGGCAAACTGCACTCAACGCGCTTCCAAAATCCTTTGGCCGCCAGAACTGGCAGGACGACCTGTGCCGGAATGGACGCAGGCGGAGAAATAGATTATTTAGCGGGGCAAAGAGGCTTCCGTAGGCGAGCCGGGGTGCGTAAGCGCCCGGGGAAAGTAATTCTAAAATCGTAGCTCTCAGATTTATCTGTTCCTGTTCCCACGTCTTTAGACGTGGGGAATTATAACTATTCCAAAATCGTAGCCCCCAGATTATCTGGGGGATCAAGGGTGAAAACCTCCCCCAAACGCTTACCCCTCTAATCCCTCTCGCGCCCCAGTGGGGGCGCGGGAGGGATTAGGGATTTGCACGTTTAAATAAATATTCTCCGTTATTCCTCATCCCACGCCTAAAGGCGTGGGCTACGAATGGAAAACCCTACTTTTATTCTCTGTTATTCCTAATCCCACGCCTAAAGGCGTGGGCTACGAGTTTTTCCTTGACGGCAAAGCCGTCAAGCAGGACTCCGAGGACGGAGTCCATCCGGAGAAGGTTTTCGGCTTCGTCGTTTTGGTATGAACACTTCTCGTCGTTTTGGTTCGCCTTCGGCGAACTGAGTAATTTCGCTCGCTACACTCGCTTCATTACCGCCTTCCATTTCTTTGCGTTCTTTGCGGCTAAAAATTCTTTGGCGGACGGAACGTCCGCGAACCAGCGGGTCTTTGGCTTCTGGCTGCGAAAGAGATTTTCGGAGGCTTCCGCCGCAAAGCGTAACGTCAATTGATTCTTTGCGAACTTTGCGTGAGATTTTTTTGGCGGCAGGGGACTGCCGCGATCCGGGCTTATCCAAGTCGTTTAGCGGGGCGCTGGACAAGGCGCCGTCAAGCCGCCGCACTCCCCCGGCGCAATCGCCACACATAATTAATTGCTAATCCCAAATTACTCTTCCTCAATCGTCGACGTGTGCGAGTCGAAACCCAGGAGGAATTCCCGGATTTTTTCCGCGCCGCCCCAGATTTCTCTCATGAACACGTTTTTAATTGCCGCCAGGACGGCGTTCTTCTGATTTTTGGTCATGGTTCCGTACCCGGTTATGAGAGCCAGAACAGCGGCGGGTTCGCCTGCAATGCGTTTGGCGGCGTCGGACGGACCGAGCTTGTAGATGGTTAGCTTTTTGAGCTTCTTTCCCTGTTCCGTCAACTCGCAAAGAGCTTCAACCAAAATAAATTTGCCGGACGCCGGGATAAGCTGAGCGTTTGTTTTAGCGGGGAGAAGTCCCTGAGTTCCCTTGACCTGCCAGCCGTTTTCCAGTTTCCATTGTCCGACGAGGTTTTCCGCCCCGACAAGGAAATAGACGGCGTTCGGGTTGAACTTGCCCAGCTTGGGAATTGACGCGATGCCTTGCTCTGCCGCTGGCGCGCCGTCCGTCGAAACGTCGGTTTCGCTGACGGCTTCAGTTTGAGCATCGTCTTCGTCAGACCCTTCCAGGTCGATCGGCGCGGTCAGGATAGCTTTGCAACGAGGACAACGGAATTTTCTGCCGATAAATTCGTCTGGCAGTTTCAGGCTAGCGTTGCAGCCGGAACAGGTAACGCGTATCATAATATCGTAAAAGGGATTGTGAGTTCAAAGGGATTATGGGTTTTCAATAAACGGATTTCCGTGTCAATTTTCTAATATTATAACATAGAAAAAGCCCGATTGCAAGAGTTGGGCAGAATTTTTTTGTGGGGGATTGTCAAAAAACCAATTAAAGGTACAATACGTATATATTATAATTGGAGATTTATATTTTCAAACAGGTCCGCGTCTGGCTGACGTCTTGAGCGGCGTTATACTCAGATCTGTCAGACGCAGCGTTATTTTTATTCACAATCAACAAAAACAAAGAGCAATGTCTATTTCCGAATGGATCAGCGGCAAAATTTTTAGTTACGTTCACGGCAACAACCTCGTTTATAATACGTGTTGGGAAGACCCGCGATTAGACAGAATCGCCTTGGAACTCAAGCCGACGGACAACGTCATGGTCATTACCAGCGCAGGCTGCAACTCACTGGATTACGTTCTCGGCGGAGCCAACCACGTTTACGCGGTTGACATGAACTTCCGTCAGAACGCCGTCCTCGAACTGAAAAAGGCGTGTATCAAGGCGCTTGACTACGACGACTTCTGGCAGATCTTCGGTTTGGGCACTCATCCCAGATTCCGAGAAATCTATCAAGACGTTTTGCGTCCAATGCTACCGGAAGAGTCGGTTAAATTCTGGGATAAAAAGCGGAAGTATTTCCTCAAACCGAAAAAGCCGTACTATTTCCGCGGCACGTCCGGACAGTTTGCCAGAATGATTAAATTCTACATTGACAACATCATCAAGGTTCGTCCGCTTATTGACGAGCTGGAACATGCGGAAACGATTGAACAGCAGCAAGACATCTATTTCAACAAGGGTTTGAAAGACAAGTTCTGGAGCGGATTGATGAAGTATTTCATGAACCGCGACACGACGCTGGCGATGCTGGGCGTTCCCCGTGCGCAGCGATATCAGGTGGAAAGCCAGTACGAAGGCGGAATTGTCAAGTTTACCGAAGACTGTCTGGAAGCCGTTATGACGAAACTCCCGTTCAAGGAAAACTATTTCTGGCAGGTTTACATCAACGGGCATTACTCTCCGGAATGCTGTCCGAACTATCTCAAAAAAGAGAACTTTGAAGCGTTGAAAGGCGGTCTGGTCGACAAGGTAACAACCTACACGCAATCGGTTGAACAGTTCCTCCGAGCGCATGACGACGTCGAAATCAGTCGCTTTATTCTCCTTGACCACATGGACTGGATGGCATCGTTTAACCCGGCGTGGCTGGATTCCGAATGGGAAGCGATTCTTCAGCGCGCCGTGCCCGGTCAGACGCGAATTCTGTGGCGCAGCGGCGGCTTGAGAACGGATTACGTCGATCAGATCAACGTTACTCGAGACGGCAAACCCGTCAAGATGGGCGAGCTTCTCAAGTACTATCCGGAATGGGCGGCGGAACTGCACGAAAAAGACCGCGTTCACACCTACGGCAGCTTTTACATTGCTGACCTGTTGATTTAATTCAAAAAAGTTTATTCACGAAGTTGGAATCAACGGCGAGGAATTCAGACGGATTCCTCGCTGTGTTACATTAAACAATCCCGCCTGACGTTTCTTATACATATCAATCATGCGCGTTTTATCAGGAATTCAGCCGACCGGCAAGATACATTGGGGCAACTATTTTGGCGCGATTCGCCAGTTTATCAATTTACAGTCCACGCCAGATCAGGCGTACTATTTCGTCGCCAACCTCCACGCGTTAACGACCATTCGCGACAAGGCGGTTCTGGAAGAGAACACGCTGGGCGTCGTTCTGGACTTCCTCGCCTTGGGGCTGGATCCCAACAAGGCGACGCTGTTCGTTCAGTCCGAAGTCCCGGAAGTGTCCCAGCTGTGCTGGCTGCTTCTTACTGTTACGCCGATGGGTCTGCTGGAACGCTGTCACGCCTATAAGGAAAAGAAGGCGAACGGTCTGACCGCCGACGCGGGCTTGTTCAACTACCCGATTTTGATGGCGGCGGATATTATCATCTATGACTCGGACCTGGTTCCGGTCGGGGAAGATCAGCTTCAGCATATCGAAGTCGCGCGCGACGTCGCCGCCCGATTCAACCATCTCTTTGGCGAGACGTTCGTTCTCCCTAAAGGATACGTTTTAGACAACTCTGCCAAGGTGCCCGGCACGGACGGTCAGAAGATGTCCAAGAGTTACAACAACACGATTCAGGTCTTTGAAGAGCAAAAGCAGCTGCGAAAGAAGATCATGCGAATTCAAACGGACTCT
>JAFSMW010000234.1 GCA_017447745.1 Thermoguttaceae bacterium | reverse complement strand
TGATTTGTTATTATTACCCACGTCTAAAGACGTGGGGATAAGAACAGAGTAATCAGAAGGCTTCGAAAAGGTTTCAAGACACATTCCCTATTTTATGCCTCCCAAATTTGAACGCACCCGTCCGTCTCCCTTTTCCTTCCCCCCCGGTTGATGTTTTCCTATTTTTTTGATATAATTATATAATACTTGAATAAAAATAGTCTTTTTTGGAGATGTCCCATGTCAGAAACGCCCATGAAAAAGCAGGCTTTACTAATCGGAATTAACGAATACCAGATTCTGCCGGGATTGAAGTACGCCCGGCAGGACGCGGAAGCGGTGGCAGACTCGCTCAAGCAGAACTACTGCTTTTCGGACAACGAGGTTATGGTCTTAACCGACGCCAGACCGGGTCTGTTTAAGCCCTCAAATCGAATGATTATTCGCAAACATCTGGAAAATTTGGCGAGTCAGGATCTTGACTTGTTTATTTTCGGGTTTTGGGGACACGGCTTGTTTCGAAACGGCGAGCGGTTCTTATGCCCGCAGGACGTTATGGGAGATGCTGTCGAAGAGATGGGGGTTTCGTTCAAAGACTTGCAGCGTCTTCTTTCTAACGTCAGAGCGAAAAATACGTGTCTGATTCTGGACTGCTGTCAGACGATTCACGATCGGGGCGAGGCGGAAACGCTTACCGTTTCTGACCAGACGACCATGGAAAACGCCGCTCGAGACATCGTTCTGAGAAGAAAAGAACAGATTCCGGATTTCCAGTCTAACGTGGCGATTCTCAATTCCTGTAAGGAAGGGCAGAGCGCGTATGAATGGGACGAACGCCAGCACGGTCTGTTTACCGCTCACCTTCTCGACGCAATGAAAAAACGCAGTAACAGCGTCATGCAGATCGCCAGCTATATCAGCAGCAACATAGAGAAAACTGCTTTGGAACTGGGCAAGGAACAAACGCCGTTCTATAAGCTCGAAGGCGACATTGTCCTGCCGGTGGAAACGAAATCGACGCCGCTGGTAACAGGAGACGTGTTTATTTCGTATCGGCATTGCAACGCCGACCTGGTCGCGCCGATTGAAGCGGAACTCAATCGCCGGGGCATTTCGTACTTTATTGATCGCGTTGGAATCAACTACAGCATGGATTATTCCACGGTTA
Source organism: Thermoguttaceae bacterium (assembly GCA_017447745.1). GTDB lineage: Bacteria > Planctomycetota > Planctomycetia > Pirellulales > Thermoguttaceae > RUG11551. Next base: position 8,366 of record JAFSMW010000234.1, on the reverse strand, counting down.
TTGCGCGGGCGATAAAAGCGTGTAAAGTCCTCTTGGTCGTGTGGACGAAAGAAGCGAACGATTCTCCTGACATGCTTCGAGAAGTTGTAACGGCGTCAAATCTTAAAAAGAGCGTTCTCCCATATAAATTGGGAAGGTTCAATGAACTGGAACATGACGCTCTTTATTTACAGCTTTCGACATTGAGCCGCTGTGACGCTGTCGCCCCAACGCCGGATTCGGTAACGGAACTGGTCAATCGGATTCAATTGCTTCTTGATCCATCAGCGCCAATTCCGCCTGTGTCCATTCCTCAACCGAAACCGGAGCCGACAAAAAGCGGAGCGTCTGGAAGCGGCAGTAAAATGTCAGAGTTTCTTCAGAAGAAGAAAAATCAGCTGGAAAGCGATGCATTAGAGGCTCTTGAAAACGGGAATTATGAACAGGCGATTACTAAACTGGAATTCCTTTTGAATTTGGATCCAGATTCCGCAGTCGCTAAAAAATTAATGGCTCTTTGCAAATTGGCTCTTGAAAAAAGGAATAAACCCAATAATGCAAGTTCGAGTCTAAAAGCGGGAGATAGAAAAACCGTAACCGTCAACGGCGTGGAGTTCGCGTTTAGATGGTGTCCGCGGGGTACGTTCATGATGGGTTCGCCAACATCGGAAGAAGGTCGTTATGACAACGAAACGCAGCATCAAGTAACGCTGACCAAAGGTTTCTGGATGATGAAAACGGAAGTTACTCAAAAGCAATGGAAAGCGGTTATGGGGAGCAATCCAAGCCATTTCCAAGGTGACGATTTACCCGTTGAACAAGTATCATGGAACAACTGTCAGGAGTTCTGCAAGAAGTGTGCGCAATTGGGATTTCCCGTCCAGCTTCCCACGGAAGCGCAGTGGGAATACGCGTGCCGGGCGGGAACTACAGGAGCGTACGCCGGGAATCTTGACGATATGGCTTGGTACTCTTCCAATAGCGGAAGTAAAACGCATCCCGTTGGAACGAAGAAGCCCAACGCTTGGGGTTTGTATGACATGCACGGTAACGTTTGGGAGTGGTGCGCGGATTGGTATGACGACTATCCCAGCGGAAGTGTAACAGACCTGCGCAAACTGTGGACTGTGAACCTGCTGAGGTATGACGACTATCTCAGCGGAAGTGTAACAGACCCGACGGGACCTTCGAGTGGCGACTACCGCGTCGTCCGTGGCGGCAGCTGGTTCAGCGACGTCGGGTACTGCCGGTCGGCGAAACGCTACCTCATCGATCCCGGTAGCCGGAGCGATGACTTGGGTTTCCGGCTCGTAAAAGGTCAATAATCCAGACGAAAAAATTCGCAAGAGCGTCAAGACCGAAACCGCGCATAGGCGAGCCGGGGTGCGTAAGCCCCCGGAATGCGGCGGCTTGCCGCCGCTTAATGGAAGGCGGTAATGGAGTTCGCGAAGCGAACGGAATTACGGTTTCGCCGGAACGGCGAACAAAACGCCGCGAAGCGAGTATAACAATATGACGCAGCGGAAAATCTCCCTCGGATCGCGAGCGACAGCTCGTGTTTTTTCTTTTGCTTAATCGTTTCAGTATCTTTTTCTCTCGCCCCCTTGTCAAGGAGCAAGAGAAAAAGAGTGTTTGACGATGTTCTAATATTTGATTGTTTCGTTTTCCGTGGGTTTCATCCACGGCTAGAAATATTGAACCGCTACGCGGTTCTAGTAGAAGCGTAACTTCGCTCCCGATGTTCGCTCCATTACCGCCTTTCATTTCTTTTGCGGTTGAGACAGCCGCGATCCAGAGGTTCTGACTTTTTTGGCGGTGAATGACGTTTTTCGTAGTTCTCATCGTTATTCGAGAAAGCGGGAGCTTTGCTCCCGCACTCCGAAAGACTGCGCCGCTACGCGGTTCTCGCAGCTTGAAAAAACTTTAGTAACGCAAGCGCCTCACCGTCATTTGCCAGTGTCCGGCATGACGACCGGGAAGGTCTTTTTGACGTTGCGAACCGGGCCCGGGACGTCTTTCGGGCGGCGGTTGTAAAACGTGTCGTAGTACGGCGCGTTGGCGTCGATCCACGTTACCAAGGCGTCCCAGTCTTCCTCGTCCATCATTGAGCGAACGTCTTTGCTGTGCATCGGCTCGTCAATCAGAACTCGCGTCAGGCGAGAGACGTTTGACCCGTAGGCGTACGGCTGCGAAATCGACCCGTTGCTGTGCTTGTTCGAGACGCAAACCATCGGCAAAACCTTTTCCGTCTTACCGGTTTGAGGGTTGACCGTCGTCTGGACGCTGAGTTTGTTGGCGTCGTTGGACGGGAACAGGCTGTGGAACGACTGCAGGAACTGCGTCTGCGGGTTTCGAGTCCCTTCAAGGTTCAAATTGCCTAACATCTTCTCCTCGTTATGACAGTAAACGCAGTATTTGTCGAAAATGGGCTGAATGTGGTCTTCGTAGGAAATGAGCGACTGGTTGCCCCATTTCGGCTCGACGGGAATGCTGGGCGAGCGTCTGAACGCTTTCGGAACGGAGCCGGGCTGAGCGGAAACGACGGTTGGGCGCGTTTCGTGACAGCCGATGCAGCCGCGGCGTTCGCCCGGTTCTAACGTAACCTGAGAGCGCATGCGGCGAATTTCCATCTTGTTTTCGTCAAGAGCTTCAAAGTAAACGGACGTCTTGGCGGGAACGTAGAAGTTCGCGGAGCCGTCGTCTTCGACCGGGACGGTTCCCAGGACGCGAACCGGCGCCCAGGACCAGAATCCGTAGGAACGGCGACCGGCGTCGCCAAAGACCCAGCGCATCGCGCCGATCTGGTCGTCCAGCGGCCAGCCGACGTGCTGAAGAATCCGGATGTACTTTACCTTTCCGCGTTCCGAGTCCGGCAGCCCTTTATGGACGTCTTCTATGTAACAGACCGGGTAGGCGTCTTTCTCTTTGTTCATTCGCCCGTCGGCAACGACAAATGGAACCGGACGCTTTTTAATCGGCGTCGGGAAATCGCAGGATAAAAGCCGGTCGCGATGAATCAGCTCTTTGTTCCCGTAGACGTCGATGAGGAAAATGCCGAACATTTGATCTCCGCCCAGCTTGCCGTCAAAGTTGGGGACGTGGCTGGAATACGAAACCAAAAACGACGTCTCCGACAGCGGGTACGGTCCGGAGAACCGCCCGACGTTGTCGACAACGCCGCCTTGCGGCACCGCTCGAGTCAGCGCGGGTCCTTCCCCGGGAACGACATTGGGCGTAACAGCCGCCATGTGAGACGCGTCGTTGGGACCGCCGAGGAGGTCGAAAATAACAATCTGACCGTACGCCAGCGTATGATGCCCGGTTGCAACTGTTACATATTTGTTGGAATTGGGAATGGAGCGGGTGTCGCGGAATCCGTACGGCGCGGCAATGTGCTGTTTGTACGCCGCTTCCGGATACGTCCCGTCCGGGTGAATCGTCCAGAAGCTGTGAGTGTCGAAGAAATGCCGTTCCTGATATTCCCAATGCGTGTACCCGATTAAGCCGTTGTCCAAGGCGTGGGGATAGCGGTCGATGTCTTTGTTGTCGCTGATCATTCGCAGGTCGGAGCCGTCTGGATTGCAGCGATACAGGTTGATAACGGTGTGATCCGCCTGGAAGTTGCCGCACATGCTGCTGCGCCCGGAACGGTCAGAGGCGAAAATAATTGAGCCGTCCGGGGCGTACGTCGGTTCGAAGTCGCCCCAGTACGGGTCGTCGGTAATCTGGCGCAAGCCGGTTCCGTCGAGATTGATTTCATACAAATGCAGCGGCGGCGTTGTTCTTCTCAAATCGAAGAAATGATGGGCGTCGTTTTGATGCGTCGGATGGGCAAGCGGCCAAACGGGCTGACAGGCATAGCCGAAAACGATTTTGTCGGCGTCCCAGTTCAAGTCGGTTCCGTGAACGTGACCGGGACCGAGCTGACCGTTGAGAATGTTTCGCACCGGATCGCCCGGCTCGAACCCGGTTTTGACGCACAAGTCCCCGCCGGGTTTGTGGCTGTGCGGGTACTGCGATCCCGTTATGTTGCGAAGCCCATGGTTGGAATACCGCTTCGTAAAGAGGATTTCCGAAAAGTCCAGCGCAGGGTTCGCCAACACGACTTTTCTGGTCTGCTTTCGGAATTCGCTGAACAGCTGACGAGCCCTAAACATGTTGTTACATTCTTTAACCGCCTTGTGAGCGTCCAGAGCGGCTTGCATGTCTTTTTGCGCCTGAATCTGCCGGTCGGAAACGGGCTGATCGAGAATTTCTTCGTAGATTCCCTGCGTCCGATGAAGGTACTTGTCCGCGGATGAATGCAGAGACGCTAACGAACGATGAACCGAGTGCATAGAGCAAACGCGCCAGTAGTCCATTTCCGGATAGCGTTCAACCGGGAATTGCAGCCAGGCGGAAAACCAGTTCGGTTTGTTTTCCATGTCTTCAGTCCAGACGGCGACGTTTTGGCTGTTTTGGTATCCGATGCGGATTTCAATCGCCCATTGAGCGTACATGACGGCAACCGGGTCTGGGCTGGACATCAGCTTCGCCGCCAGCTCGCACAGAGCGTCGTTCCATTTTTTGCTGGCGCAGGATTTCCAGATCAACTCCGCAATTATGGAATCCGCCAGCGGTTGTTTTTCGCTGGACTTGAGTTCGTACAGCTTTGTCAGTTCCGCCGCGCCGAAGTCAGGACGAGCCTGTAACGCTTTGGACTTCTGATTAATCCAGTCCGCAGACGGCGCGGCATTGAGAGATTTCTGCGAAATCACCGGCGTCTGCTGAGCGGTTGCCGTTTGAGAGTCCGTTCCTAAAATGAATGTTGCAATTGTAACAACACAAACGTTGACAAACCTTGTAAGATAACTCATAGTTCAATCCTTGAATGGCAGGGGTTACTTGTGATAGGAAGGTTTAATTTGAATGGAGGGTTTATGATATAATCGACGGCAAAAGAAACGGGGGACAAGCAAACTCGTCCCCCATGTCGTTTACGCTGGATTGGTTTCTTTTGGCGCTCGCGGTATGATTCTGAATCGGCTTTCAAAAACGCTGGTTGTAGCAACGCGGTCTTCCAGATTTGGTCTGAAAATGGTCAGAATCAAAAACGGTAAATACCACGCCATGTACAATCCGCCTTGGAACGGGTGGATAAGCTGAGCGCCCATCAGTACAGCGGCAGAGCAGCTTAGCAGGACACCCAAATTCTTTTGAGGCGGCCAGAACAACAGGCTTATGCACAACCCGCAATAGGCGGCAAGAATCGGAATTCGATACGTAACTTCTTTGGTAACGTCGCCCCAGAATCCCTGAGGATTTTGGAATATCAGCCCAACAAATCCTACCATGTTAAGCAGGTTGTTTTTACATATTTCCTGATTCTCCGAAAAGATCAGAATCGTCAGTCCCATAATCGCCATTGTCGCCAAGGTGGAAACGACAAACCGGAACACGCCGCGCCGCCAGTAGAAACTCACCCACAGCGGAATGAGGAACCACGGATAGTACGCCAGCGTCGACGCTATGCCAATCAGGAAGCCGGAAATCCATGGTCGACGATAAAAGACCAGCGCCCAGATTAAAAACACGGCAGGAATGATATGATCCAATCGCGTTTGGAAATGGTAGCTGTACGGCATGAGAAGATACAAAACCGCCGCCGCAACGCCTGTGTCGAAATTGCCAAAATGGAAATAACCAAAGGCGATAATTCCAGCAACGATAAAAACGTGCCCTAAAATCGCGATGATTTTTGTCCAGTAAACCTGCGATTCGTTAAAATTCAGGGAGGAAACGCTATTGTTTTCAGTGGCATCCGGAGCTTTTTCGTCAACAGCCAGCTTTTCTTGGGATGCGTCTGGAAGTGTTTTGTCTGCTTGAGCAGAAGCTTTTTGCGCCAAGGGCGTCAGAGCAAACTTATGAAACCACGGATAGCCCGGACCGCGCTGAGTCAGTCGTTCCGATTCGGACTTCGATCTGTTGAGTTGATTTATTCTCAAAGCGTCTTCCAAAGAAATTGGATGTTTTATAAAATGATCCACTTCAGCGGAATTCTCTTTAAGATCTCGAATTTCAAGCGGAGAAAGCGAAATAGCAATCGACCCAGCAAGAAATACCAGCAACGCCAGACACGTAAACCGCAGACCGCTGGAGTCCAGGTTCGGCTCCAACAGCGGACGGCGCACCATTAGACAGTCCAGCAACAGACGAATTATATAAAACAACGTCAACAGGAAAAGAATGACGTATCCTGTTCTAACAAGGTAAACAGACGCTGCTGAAATAGTCCCATTACTATCCGGCAAGCTCCCGTGCATGATTAAAAGGATGCACGGACCGAAAAGAAGAATCGACAGCAAATCCATGTTTCGCACTGACAGCGCCCGGTAAAACTTAAAGTAAATACCGATCACCATCAACGCCGACAGATAGAACCACGTTGTTGGGCTAACGTCGTAATGGAAAAAAATATCGCCTGTATTCATATATCTATTAGCGGAGCGAACGCTCCGACAAAAAATAGTTTAAATCAAAGGATGTCAGTTCAAATCTGAACGCAGTTAAATTGGGAAAGATTAAAACAATCTATCTCTATATATTAATTGTACTCTAAAAATATAAATTAGTCAAGTATTCCCCTAAAATTTCTCGGAAATTTTAGTCAAATTTCTGCGTCTCAGACGGATTATAAAAAATAGAGAAACCGCGCGAGAATCTAAAACCCGTCATCGGTTCGCGCTGCGCTTGCGGCGGAATCCTCCAAAAATCTTGAGTCCGTATCAACCGCTCTGACCTGCTGGATCGCGGCTGTGTCAGCCGCCAAAGAATTTCAGTCCCGCTAAAAGTCTGCGACGTAGTCGAAAAATATTCTGGATCGCGGACGTAAGTCCGCAACCCTAATTTTTCATCTATTCGAAAGTTAAATTTTCCGGTTTCATCGAACATTTCGCGTATGACGTAGGTTTTCTTTTTTTCTTTGGCGGACTTACTTCCGCGATCCAGTAAGATTACTGGTTTCGTTGAAGAGGGAAACGGAGGGTCTTTGTTCCATTGGCAGGCGGGGATGCGAAGGACAGAGAAACTTCGCCTGACGGCGAATGCGTAATTCCGTTCGTCGTTACTCCGTGGGTTTCCCCCACGGCTAGAAATATTCAACCGCTAACGCGGTTCTTTTTGCACGGGAACTGACGTTCCCGGCTCGCCTTCGCGAAGCGTAACTCCTCACTCCTAACTCCTCACTTCTAACTTACTTCCCCCTCCCCTATTGACTATTCTCGTTTTGTTGGCAAAATATAATATGATATACACAAGCAAAGAGCTTGTTAAATTTAACCGTATTATTTTTAAAAAAGAAAGTTCGCTAACATGGCTAAACAATGCGATTTCGGTTTGATGGGTCTGGCGGTTATGGGTCAGAACCTGGTTTTGAACATTGCGGATCACGGTTTTTCGGTTGCGGTTTTCAACCGAACGACCAGCAAGATTGACGATTTTCTGGCGTCCGACGCCGTTAAGGAAGTTTCCGGGGAAATCGTTGGCTGTTACAGCCTCGAGGAGCTGGTCGCCAGCGTCGCCCGACCTCGTAAAATCATGCTCATGATTAAATCCCCTGACGCCATTCCCGCCATGGAAACAAAGCTCTATCCGGAACTTTCCCCGGCAGAAGCGGTCATGGAAAAGCTCATCAAGCTCATGGAGCCGGGCGACATTATTATCGACGGCGGCAACACTCATTACACCGACACCGAACGCCGCACCAAGGCAATTGAGCCGACCGGCATTCTGTATATCGGAACCGGCGTTTCCGGCGGAGAAGAAGGCGCTCGCCGCGGTCCGTCCATGATGCCCGGCGGTTCTGAAGCCGCGTGGCCGGAAGTCAAAAAGATTTTCCAGGCGATTTCCGCCAAAGTCGGTCCGAATCACGACATCCCCTGCTGCGAATGGGTTGGCGCGCGCGGAGCGGGTCATTACGTCAAGATGGTTCACAACGGAATTGAATACGGCGACATGCAGCTCATCTGCGAGGCGTACTGGCTGCTCAAAAACGCGATCGGGCTGTCCAACGAGGAGATTCACGACGTCTTCGCTCAATGGATGGACGGCGAACTCAACTCGTATCTGATTGAAATCACTCGCGACATCTTCACCGTTAAAGACAAGCTCACCGACAACTACCTGGTCGACATGATTCTCGACACCGCGGGAGCGAAAGGCACCGGAAAATGGATGTCTCAGCTGGCTCTCGACCTCGGCGTTCCCAGCACGCTTGTTACAGAAGCCGTTTACGCTCGAAGTCTGTCCGCCATGAAAGACGCCCGCGTTCGCGCCAGCAAAGTCCTGCCGGGACCGAAAGGCTCGTACTCCGGCGACAAGAAAGAGTTCATCGAATTCGTTCGCAAGGC
>JAFSMW010000233.1 GCA_017447745.1 Thermoguttaceae bacterium | reverse complement strand
TTGAATTGTTTTTATTTCCCACGTCTAAAGACGTGGGGATAAGAACAGAGTAATCAGAAGGTTTCGAAAAGGTTTCAAGACATATTCCCTTTCCATGCCCCCCAATTTTGAACGCACCCCTTATTGTCGGCTTCAGTTCAAACTCCTCTTGTCAAAAATCGTATAGTTAGATAAAATATAAACAATGAATTCAGAACAATACCTCAAACCTGACGTTATTCAAACGATCAAACGTTTGGATTTGCGAGCGAAATTTATCGTCAAAGGCTTTTTGCAGGGACTTCACGCCAGCCCATTTCAGGGTTTTTCCGTCGAATTTAGCGAACATCGACGTTATGCTCCCGGCGACGATCCCGACGATATCGATTGGCTGGCGTACGCCAAGACAGATAAATACTATATCAAAAAATTTGAGGCGCAAACCAATATTACTGGATGGCTTATCGTCGATGCCAGTAAATCCATGGGATATTCCAGCGGAAATGCGTTAACAAAATTTGATTATTGTATCTCTCTTGCTGCGGCGTTGGGCTATTTGATGATTTCTCAGCAAGACCCGGTTGGATTGATTACTTTTGATGAAAAGCTCAAACAGTGTCTTAAACCCCATTCCCGACGCGGTCAGCTGGCGCAGATTTTGTCTCTGCTCACTCGCCTCACTCCAACTGGCGAAACGAATTTGGCGCAGTCGTTAGTTCAAACAGCGGCGATGCTGCGTCATAAAAGCCTGTTGATTATCTTTACGGATTTGCTTACCGATAAAGACGAACTGATCCAGGCTCTGTATCGCCTTCGCCATGCTGGACACGATATTATTCTATTCCATGTAATGGATCAGGCGGAAGTGGATTTCCCCTTCGACGGCGACGTCGAAATGACGGATCCTGAAACCGGAGAAATAATACGCCTCAATGCAGACGGCGTTCGGCAACAATATCTGAAACAACTCGATGAGTTTCGCGGCTTCTATACGCAGCAATGTTCTCAAGCGAGAATAGACTATGTGTCTTTATCTACTGATATGCCATTCGATAAAGCTCTGACAAAATATCTATTGTCACGCAAAGGTCGATAACCTTTCCGTAAAATCAATACAATCGGTAACGTTGGCAATATTTTTTTCTTTTTTCCTTTTTTGAGGAAAATTTTTCAACAAAATAATAAAAATGTGCTAAATTGATAGTATAGATAAAACAAGTTAAAAAGCTGGAGTGGAGAAATGAAGTAAACGGTAATGATAAATTAGGTGTTTACGTTAGACCATTTCCGTTTTTTGAACTTTGTAAATCAAATAACGCGTAGTAAAACGAGCAAAAATAAACAGAGAATTATGTAAAATAGACAAAAAACGCCTATATATGTCGAATAATCTTGACAAAAAGGGTGGTTCTTTTAAAAATTTTATAAATTTTTTGAAAAAAATTTTTTTAGCCCGTTGCAAAATACGTAAAAATGATTAATCTTAATGATAACGCAAAGCGGGAGGGTTGGTTCCGCTTTTGAAATAGGAATTATTTTACCAATATTATTTTGGAGGAAGTTTGTAATGAAAACGATTCGTGTAATTGGCGTTTATGCAGCCATGTTTTCCATTTTGATGTTCACGACGAGCACGTCGTTTGCAGCTTGGAAATTCCGTTGTTCACGCTGTGAAACCGCCTGCGCTCCCTGCGCCCCTGCCCAGACTGTTCCTGCCTGCAGTTCTGCTTGTAATGCCGCTCCAGATGCGTCTCCGGCTGAGACTGACGAAGCTCCGGCTACTGACAGCAATGTAAATGGCAACAGTTTGCCAGATGTTGAAGATGCTGCCAATGCAGTTGATAAGGCTACCGATTCGCCTGATGCCGTTCCGGCTGAAGAAACCCCGGCTGCCGACGCTGTTCCAGCTGAAGAAACCCCGGCTGCTGACGCTGTTCCGGTTGAAGACGCTACTACTCCGGTTGAAGAAGACGTCCCGGCTGCTGACACCCCGGCTGAAGACGCTGCTACTCCGGTTGAAGACGCCGCTACTCCGGCTGATGAAGAAGTTACCCCAATTGAAGCCCCGGCTGATGAAGAAGCTACCCCGGTTGAAGAAACCCCGGCGGAACCTGCTGAAAGCGCTACTCCAGCTGAACAACCTGCTGAAGCTCCAGCTGAAGCAGCTGATGAAGAAGACGTAGCAATTCCTGCTGACGAAGCGACTGAAGAAACCCCGGCGGAAAAGGCTCCGGCTGATGACGCTGACCTGTTTGAAGATACCGATGACGCCGCTCCGGCGGCCGACGACGATGCTGCTCCGGCTGAAGAAGCCCCTGCTGCTGACGACGCTGACGATGCCGCTCCGGCTGCTGACGACGCCGATGACGCCGCTCCAATTGCTGACGACGATGCTGCTCCGGCTGAAGAAGCTCCGGCTGCTGATGACGCTGAAGACGCCGCTGAAGACGCCGCTCCGGCTGCTGACGAAGACGCTGCTCCGGCTGAAGACGTCGATGATCTTTTTGGCGACGCGGACGACGACGCTGCTCCGGCTGACGACGCTCCGGCTGCTGACGATGCCGAAGAAGCTCCTGCTGAAGAAGCTCCTGCCGAAGAAAAGAAGGCTGAAGAACCCTCTGCCGAAGATGAAGACGATTTGTTTAGCTCCATTCAGACATGGACTGACAGCACTGGAAAGTATTCCATTGAAGCTCGTTTCATTGAAAAAACATCCTCCGGCATTGTTCGTCTTGAAAAGGCTGACGGAACAATGATGCGTATTCCGTTTGATCGCCTTTCCAATAACAACCAGATGTTGATCATGCAGAATTTGAGCGCTGTTGCTGCCCAATAAGAATTACGCTTGTTTGACGCGATAATCTAATGATAATATGATTACAGGACGAGATTTTCTCGTCCTGTTTTTGTATATACTCTCAGAATGTTTTATTTTGCTTCCGGCAATACAATGGAAGGATCTTCTGGAGCGCTCGGAGCAGAACCGACGGCTGTTGACGGTTTTGCTTGTTGCGGCTCCGTTCTGGTTTGGACGTCAGGTAAGCCAGACCTCAAATCGTGATTGGTTTGAGGTTGTGTTGTGTCTGGGGTTGAATTTGCCGGAGCGTTGTGATCGTTTAACCATGCGTCTGAGCCGCTTCCATTTGTACAACCAGCGCTCTGGGGGGCAGGGTCGCAAGCGGATGTGAATTTGACGCACAGACAGGTTCACAGGCAGATCTGTAGGGAAAACACGTTCTCATACAGCGGATTCTTGTTCTGCAACAAGTGTAACAAGATCGTCTGCAGCGTTGTAAATGATGGGTTCTGCAAGGTGTGCAACAGGGACTGCAAACAGACGCGCAGGCAGGAGCAGGCGCACAGATCGGCGCGGGAGCGCAAACCGGATCAGGCGCGCAAGTCGGCGCGGGGTCGCAGGCGGGCTGACAGGCTTCTACTGTAGGCGAGCAGGCAGGACTGCAAGCGGGTTGGCAACAGCCGCAGCAAGACGTAGTTTCGGATTCGATTGCCAATTCCGATTCCCAATTGCCTTCGATCGCCTGTTCGGACGTCGTCTCGCTGCACGAAGTTGAAACTGTTACATCGCTTGTTGTTGAACTGGACGCTTCGTCAGGTTTTGACGCCGGTACTGGCGTTTGAGCGGGGGGAACGTCTGATGTCGGCGCAGGGGTTGTTGTTGGAGGAACCATAGCCGGAGCGTCGTTGTTCGGCTGAGTTGGCGCTGGAGTCGGAGCTGGAGTCGCAGGCGCGTTTGTTTTCTGTTCCTTGGCGTCGTTGTTTGGGACGTTTGACGACTGCGCCGGGACGACTTCGATTACGTCAATTTCTTCGCCAATAATTTCTCCTGTGGATTTGTCAGCAACGGCTTTGTCGGTTTTACACTTGCCGCATCCAACAAACAACAATGAAACTGACAGCAATAATGCTGCAGCAAACAGACCTTGTTTCCAATTGATAGTCATAGCAACCTTTCTGTAAAAAAGAGGACTAAAAATATTATACGATTTGATCAATGTCTCATGAAATGATCTCAAAACTTTTGCGTATCATTTTATAGTCAATCATCTCGTATAACCGCGGCGGCGTACAAAATCTGATTGCCGTTTGATAAACCCGTTGACCGTCAACAGCGTTTATCGCCGCGCTAAGCATGCTAAATTATAGAAGCAAGGTCAAGTTTGCCGATTCTCAGAATATATTAAAATAAAAGACGTGATTTTGTAACGCAGGGTATAGATATATAGAGCGTTACTTTTCGTAAACGGCAAAACGGACGTCCCAGACGCCGCTTTGAGCGCATGCGGTAAGAATCGGTTCGACGACTTTATAGGGCGTCTTTTGCGAAGCTCTGATATGAATTTCAATTTGACGCGATGACTTGCGCTCGTATGTCAACTTCTTTTTAAGCGTTGGGATGTCAACCGGCTCTCCCGCTAAAAGGATTGGGTAATCGGACTTGTCGTTTTCTGGCGGAAGAAGGTTGATGACGATTTTGGTTGACTGCGTTGTTTCGAGCTGCTCCTGACCGGTTTGAGCCTCTGGCAAATCGAAGACGTACTGCATCTGCGACTGTGCCAGATGGCTGGAGACCAGGAAAAAGATGATCAACTGAAACACAATGTCAATCATCGGCGTCATGTTGAATCCAACGGCAGAACCACGAGACGATGGAATTTTCATCGAGAAGTTATTATGCGATTATTTTCTCAACGTTTCTCGAAGCTTTTTTTGATATTGCTCAAACGAAACCTGCTTGTATCGACCGTAGCGTTCTCCCGCCTGACGAATCTGGTTCATGTCGGCGTTTCCAAGACCTTTAACAATCGTGTGAGTCGTTCGAATCGTCTCTTTTCCCTGAGACATCGAAAGTAGCTTGAATTTCGGTTGAAGTGTGATATGGATTTCTTCGGGAAGCAGTCGTTTTTTTGCCAAGTCGTTATTGACTTCAATTCTTGCCAGCGGCGGCATGCTTTGCGGGGATAGAATGACGTTGAGAATAGCGTATCGATTGGCAAAATCAGCGTAGGCTCGCGCCTGACCGTCGTATTGTTCCGGAATGGTTTTAACACGGTAAGTCAACTTGGGAGAATCGTAGATCCATTCTTTTGTTTCTGGATCCTGCTTGATTTCAAATTGGGGGTCGAGGCAGGTTCTGATAAACTCATCCTTAACTTTCGGGAGGAGTTCTTTCATCATTCGTTCAAAAGACGCCATTTCTGCTACCGTGATAGAGCATTGCGTTTGCGTTGCGGAACTGATAATCAAAAATCGCTGCAATTCCGGGTCGTAAATGATTGTTTCGTCCGGATTGGTCAGAAAATCGTACACGCGCCCCTTATAAAACATGGTTACGGTGGAAGACGTCGGTGTCGTTTCCTTTTCGAGATAGACCTTATTATTAATCCGGAATGACGTTGGCGCGCTTGAGCCTTGAACGGGATTCCCTGCGCCGGGTTCAATACCCGGGGAAGACGCGACTTGCGCCGAAGAGACGTTCATCAGGAAAATGATGCACAGTATTGTTGATAATATGGTTCTCATAGTTATATTCACTAATTAAAATTAACTTAAGCTCTTGGCTTCCAGGTAATGGCTGGCAGCTAACGGCTATTGCCTATTGCCACCGCGGGTTAAAACCCACGGCTACTAATATTGAACCGCTACGCAGTTCTAGCGGAAGCGCTTTGTGCTACTGCCTATTGCCTAACTCTTCCATGCTACTCTATTTTCCCTATTCTGAAAAGAGCGGAATGGTTGATTTGCGAAACTTTTTCCCAAGAAAAGAGAAAAAATTTAAAAAATCAGCCTGCCCGCCCTTGACATTTTATTTGTTTTGCGTATACTATAAATACTTTGATTGAACAAGACGTCAAAGTCATTCCAACTGCGGGGGATTAGCTCAGTTGGGAGAGCGACTGGCTGGCAGCCAGTAGGTCAGCGGTTCGAACCCGCTATCCTCCACTTAAAAACCTCTTGTGAGTTTTCACAAGAGGTTTTTTGTTTGCTATTCACATCCGACAAGTGCGTGCCTGTGAGCCAAAAGGCAGGCGTTTAACCTGTCCCAAAGTATTTTTAACGCGAAATAAACGAAAAGAACAAAAGGATTATTTTAAAATCTAAAATCTTTCGTAAATATCGCTTATTTCGTGTTATTCGAGTTAAACAACCTCTTCAATAACCTGTCTCTTAAATTTAGCCACAAAGAATCAATCGGCGAAAATCTGTTTTATCCGTCAAATCCGTGTACGGACTGACCCGCTCAAATACTGGATGTGCCTTATTTATGCCGGGAATCGTTTACAGCGTCAGGGCTTTTTCGATTCGGGCGAGGGTCGATTCTTTGCCGAGGATTTCGAGGGCTTCGAACATGCCGATTCCGACGCTCTTGCCGGTCGTGGCGACGCGCAGGGCGTGAATGATTTCGCCGATTCCGATTCCGTTGGATTCCAGCCAGACTTTCATTGCCTCTTCCAGCGGAGCGGCTTCCCAGACTTCCGCCGGGGCGAGAACGTCGTCTGCGAACTTTTTCAGCAGAGCTTGCGCGCCCTCTTTCTTCAGGCGTTTGTCGACGTCTTTCTGAACGTAGGGCAGGGCGTCGTCCGCCAGGAAGAACTCTTCAAAGTTGAGGATGTCCGCCGCCATTTTGATTCGTTCGCTGGCGCCGGCTACGACCTTGGCGACTTTCGCCTTGCCGGCGTCATCGTTAGCGACCCAGCCCGCCTTGACGGCAAACGGCAGACAGAGTTCCGTCTTGCGTTCAACGGACTGTCTGTCCATGTATCGATGTTCAAACGAGAGCAGTTTGGCGCAGTCGAAACTCGCCGCTCCCTTAACAACTCGTTCCAGCGTGAAGTTTGCGATAAGTTCTTCCGGAGTAAAGTCTTCAGTGTGGTCGTCCAAAGACCAGCCCAGCAGAGCCAGGTAGTTGACAATCGCTTCAGGCAGGTACCCTTGCTGTTCGAAGAAGTCGGTAATAACCGGGTTGAACGTGTCGGCGGAGACTTCCAGACCCATCTTCTTCGCCAGTTCCAAACCGTGGTTGACCAAGCCGGAGAAGTCCTTGTTTTTCATGTACTTGTCCAGCTTGCGCTTGGAGAGCTTTGTCTTGCTGCCTGGCTCGGCGACAAACGGCAGGTGAGCGTACTGCGGACGTTCCCAGCCCAGGGCGTCGATCATGAAAACCTGACGCGGCGTGTTGGACAGATGCTCTTCCGCCCGGATAACGTGGGTGATTTCAAAATCGTGGTCGTCGACGATGTTCGCCAGATGGTAAATGAACGAGCCGTCGGCGCGCTGAATGACGTGATCCTGCTCCTGCGCCCAGTCAAATTCAACGTGTCCGCGAATCAGGTCGTCCAGTTCCAGCTTCCCTTCCAGCGGCGTCTTCAGCCGAACGACGCCCTGACGTCCTTCCGCCTTGAACTGCGCTTCCTTTTCCGGCGTGTCCGCCATCCACTGACGATTGTAGACAAACGTTTCTTTCTTCTTCTGGGCTTCGTCGCGCTGCGCCTGAAGCTCTTCCGGCTTGGCGTAATCTCGATACGCAAACCCTTTGGCGATAAGCTCGTCGACAACCGCCTGATACTTGTCGTATCGCTGCGACTGATAGTACGGCGCATGCGGACCGCCGACGCCGGGACCTTCGTCCCAGTTGATTCCCAACCACTTCAAGCCGTGAAGAATCGGCTCCAGAGCCTCTTCGACGTTGCGCTGCTGGTCGGTGTCGTCAATACGAAGAATAAACTGACCGCCGTTGTGTTTGGCGAACAGCCAGTTGAACAAAGCGGTGCGAACGCCGCCAATATGAAGATAACCAGTCGGGCTGGGAGCGAATCGAGTGCGAACTGTCATGGCAATTTGAGGGTTTAGGGAATGGGGAATAGGGAGTGGTAAGTGGAAAGTGGTTAGTAAGATCAGCGCTTGCGTCCTTATCACTTACCACATCTCACTTAAAACTAATTACTATATTATATCGAAGGAAAATATTTTGTGAAGGAGAGAGGCGGCGAGGCGCTGACCTGTTGCATTTTGTTTTTCAATCCCTTATAATAAAACCGTATAACAAACTACCCTCTTACGAAAGGAGCTGCTATTTTGAAAACCTTTAATCGCATTTTGACAATTGCAGTCGTTGGGCTTGTTTGCGCGTTCACCGTTTGCGCGGCGGTCGGTCAGACGGTCAACGTTACTGTCGACGCTGGCGCGGATGGCGTCCCGCTCAATCCGGGCATGTTCGGGCTGTTCTTTGAAGAAATCAACCATTCCGGCGACGGCGGGCTTTATGCGGAGTTGATAAAAAACCGCAGTTTTGAAGATTACCGTCTTCCGGAAGGAACCGCTATTCGCGGCGGCAAAGCCGTCGGACCGAACAAGGGCTGGTCTGTCGGGTTCAGTTCGGAAAACAAGTTTCCCAACTGGGAGTTTTCCGCCTCCGACGTCGAGGCGTACCTGACGCTGGAAACGGAAAACCCCATTCACGAAAACAACCCGTCCTACGCCTGCGTTACAGTCGGGACGGTTCTGCCCAAAGGTCAGGCGATTCTGTCCAACGACGGCTACTGGGGCATCCCGATCAACAAGGGAGATCAGTACAAGTTCTCGATGTTCGCCCGATCGGCTCAAAAGACGCCTATTCTCGTTCGGCTGGTCGGAAAGGACAACGCCGTTCTGAGAGAAACGACGATTGAAGTTGCGTCGCCCGCATGGACGAAATACGAGCGCGTCTTTACCGGGACTGTTACAGCAGACGCCCGGCTGGAACTCGTCTTTACGAAGCCGGGGAATGTTTACGTCGATGAAATCTCCCTCTTCCCGCCGACGTTCAATAACCGTCCCAATGGGCTGAGAAAAGACTTGGTCGAGCTGTTCCGCGACCTCAAGCCCGGGTTCGTCCGATTCCCCGGCGGGTGCGTTGTCGAAGGCTGCACGATAGCCAACCGTTACATCCCTACAACGACGTTAGGCCCGGTGGAAACGCGGCCGTCGCGCTGGAGTTTGTGGGGATACCGATCCAATCAGGGACTGGGGCTGCACGAGTACCTTCAGTTCTGCGAAGACGTCAACGCGGAGGCGATGCTGGTTGTCTCCTGCGGCATGGCTTGCGAGTTCCGCGATGGGGGAATGGTTCCCGTCGAAGACCTTCAGCCCCATATTGAAGAAGCTCTCAACGCGATTGAATACGCTGTCGGACCTGTTACAAGCAAATACGGCGCCATGCGCGCTGCGGCAGGACATCCGGAACCGTTCAACCTCAAGTACGTCGAAATCGGCAACGAAAACTGGTGCAAAGAATACATCCCCCGATACAAGGCGTTTCACGCCGCCCTCAAGGCGAAGTATCCCGATTTGCTCTACGTCTCATGTATTGAAATCAAAGACGCCGACGTTGACATTCGAGACGATCATTTTTATAACACGCCTGAACGGCTTGCCAGAATTCCCGATCGGTACGATACAGAAACGCGTGAAAAGCGCAAGGTGTACATCGGAGAATACGGCGTTTCGCAGATGAAGCACAACGGATGTCTCAACGACGCGCTGGGTGAAGCCGCGATGATGATCGGCATGGAACGCAACGCCGACGTTGTAACAATGGCGTCGTACGCGCCGCGATTCCACAACGTCTGCGACCCGACCTGGTCAGTCCAGATGATTGGCTTCGATAACCGCCGGACGTTCTGCCAGCCGTTCTATTACGTCCAGAAGATGTTCGCTCTGCAAAAGGGCGACCGCGTCCTGCCAACAAGCGTTTCTGTTACACAACAGGAAGAACGCGCCCCGACGCTTATTCTGGCGACGTGGAACACCAAGGCGGAAGTCAAAGACCTGGTTGTAACAGACGCCAGCGGGAAAGAGTTCAAACTCTCCCCAGACGAAGAAAAGGCGCTTTTCGCCCCGCTGACAAAAGAAATCGCCACGCCCAACAGCGTCGTCGTTCCGGGGTTAAAACTCTCCGGCGACTATACGTTCAAATTCAAGGCGAGACGACTCGACGGGGAGGAAGGACTGCTCATCGGGTTCAATTACTTTGACAACCAAAACTTCACCTGGATCAATCGCGCCGGGTTTGGAAACACAAAAGACGCGGTTATTCAGCGGGTGGACGGAACAAAATACTTTCTGGACGTCAAAACCGAGGAATTCACGCCGTATCAAACCGGCGTCTGGTACGAATACGAGATCCGCGTCGGGAAGAATTCGCTTGCCGCTTTTGAAAACGGCAAACTGTTTTTACAAAGTCCAGCAACCGACGGCGCTTTCTGGAAACCGTTCAGTACGGGAAACAAAACGACGCTGTATACCGTCGCCCATCGTAACACAAAAACCGGGGAACTGCTCATCCGAATCGTCAATATGAAAACCGAGCCGGTTGACGTCCAAATTAAACTGGACAACTGGTCAGGCAAGACGGACTTCGCCGTTGAAGAAACCGTTTTGACATCCGAAAAGAACACGGATCGCAACTCCCTCGACGAGCCGGAAAAAGTCGTTCCGAAGACGTCGGAATTCAAGGAGTCTGGAACGTCGTTCACTTATAAAGTCAAAGCGAATTCGCTGACGAACTTGAGATTGAAGTAGGTTTTGTAAAGAAGTTATCTACACCCCCGCTAAGGAGCAAATAGTATGAACAAATATTTATCAATTGCATTGACGCTGGTTCTGTTTTTGTCGGCGAGTCAGTCAGCGCTTTTCGCTCAAAACAGTGCGAAGCCGCACAGGCAGAAGGACGAGGTTTTGTCTCCGAACAAGCGAGATTCGAAGATACCCACATCCAAGCAGGAACCGACCTTGTCGGCGGTGACGCCGGTTCGAGAGGATAAAATCCATCTGTTTTCGTTAGAAGACGTCCGGATTACCGACGGACAGTTTCTGCAAGTGCAGGAGCTGGATCATGAGTATCTGCTCACGCTGGATCCGGATCGGCTGCTGTCGTGGTTTCGACGCGAGGCGGGTTTGATGCAAAAGCAGGAGCCGTATCCGTACTGGGAATCGGAAGAAGCGCATCTGGGCTGGCCGCTTGCCGGGCATATTCTTGGATTCTATATGTCGTCCATGTCGATGATGTATCAGACGACCGGCGACGCGAGGATTCTCGAACGTCTGACTTACGTTCTGGACGAGCTGAAAACCTGTCAGGACGCCAACGGGAACGGCTATCTGCTGCCAACGCTCAGGGGGAAAGAACTGTTCAAGCAGGTTCACGAGAGAAAATTCACAACCAGCACGTGGGCGATCATTGTTACCGTTGACGGGAAGCAGCAAACCACCTGGGAACCCGTTTACGTCATGAACAAGATCATGCTGGGGCTGTACGACGTCTATACAATGTGCGGTCTGGAACAGGCGAAGCCGATTCTGGTCAAAATGGCAGATTGGTTCGGTACGGACATTCTCGACGTCCTCAGTCACGACGACATTCAGAAACTGCTCTACTGCGAACACGGCTCGATTAACGAATCGTACGTCAACGTTTACGAGCTGACCGGGGACGAAAAATACCTCCGCTGGGCGGAAAAGCTCAACGACGAAAAGATGTGGGTTCCGATGTCCAAGGGGGAAGACATGCTCATCGGCTGGCACGCCAACACGCAGATTCCCAAGTTCACGGGATTCAATGCGGTTAGCAAATACAACGGGAATCCGGAGCTTGCTGCGGCGGCGAACAATTTCTGGGACATCGTCGTCGCCAAACACACGTGGGTCAACGGCAGCAACAGCTGCGGCGAGCATTTCTTCCCGCAAAGCGAATTCAAAAACAAGGCGCTAAACTACGGCGGCCCGGAATCGTGCAACTCGGTCAATATGATGCGTCTGACGGAAAGCCTGTATCAAAGCGCGCCGAAAATGGAACGCATCGACTACTACGAAAACGTACTGTTCAATCACGTTTTAGCCAACTACGAAACCGAACAGGGCATGTGCGTTTACTACACGTCCATGCGTCCGGCGCATTATAAAATGTACTCTTCAAAGTACGACTCATTCTGGTGCTGCACCGGCACCGGGTTTGAAGCCCCCGCCAAGTTCGGCAAGATGATTTACGCCTATAACGGCGCTGACCTGTACGTCAACATGTTTATTCCGTCCACGCTCAACTGGAAAGAACAGGGCGTTTCCCTGACGCAGTCCACCCGATACCCGGACGAAAACGTTACAACGCTGACCGTCCAGACCAAAGAGCCGAAAGAGTTCTCGATGAAAATTCGCGTCCCCCGCTGGATTGAATACGGGTCGATGAAAGTTGAAGTCAACGGCGTTGTAACAAACGAGCCGGTCGTGGATTCGTATATTACGCTTAAAAGAACATGGACGTCCGGCGACGTCGTCAAGGCTTCGTTCGAGCCGAAATTTGAAGTCGCGCCGCTGGTCGATACCGAACGGTTCTATTCCGTAAAATACGGCGCTATCGTGCTGGCGTCGAAAGTTCCCAATACCAATCTCAATGTAACGGATTTCCGTCAGGCGCGAAGGACGGTTGGAACGGTTATGGCGCCCATTTCCGACGCGCCGACTCTGTTCGGAACGCCGGACGAGATTATTCAGAAGCTCAAGCGAGAGCCGGAAGACGAACTCGCCTTTACCTATTCCGGCTTGAACGGCAAGACAGCTCGGCTTATTCCGTTTTACCGAATCCAGTTCAGCCGATACGCGATTTACTTCAACCACGCCAAAGATCTGGAAGAATACAAAAACAAGGTTCAGTTCAATGAATGGGAAGTTGACCCGAACCTGGCAAGCCAGACGCTGCAGTCGGTTTTAATTGGGTTGCCGAAATCGGAAAGCGTTCGACAATTCAAACAGGGCGGGAACAACAGCCTCGTCCCGTTGGACGACCAACGCTTTTGGCGTCGAGCCGTTAACGACGGCTGGTTCTCGTATACGTTCCAGAAACCGCAAGGCGGCGAGAAGATTGCTGTCAACTTTACGATTCGCGTAACAGACCAGGATCGGGCGGGCGCCGACGTTTACGTCAACGACCAAAAGGTTTGGTCTATGGACAGAACCCCGGAAACCTCGACCGCCATTTCGACAACGTTCTTTACGAAAACCGTCTCGATTCCTGAAGAACTGTACAAAGACGCCGATTCCATTACCGTTAAATTCGCCGCCAAACGCGGAGTTATGACGGGAGATATTACAGACGTGAGAATTGTGAAGGAGTTGGGAATGAGGAATGAGGAGTGAGGAGTTTCGCAAGCGGCGGCGAGCCGCTATATACTATATTTTGAAAGGAGCAGCTATTGTGAAAACCTTTAAACGCATTTTAACCATTGCAGTCGTCGGACTGGTTTGCGCTTTGAGCGCGGCATCGTTCGCTCAGCAGGAGCCGTCTGATTCTTATAAGCCGAACGCGGCGGTAATGTCGCCCAAGTATTTCGAGTTCTGGAACGCGGACGTTCAGGCGAAAATCGATGCGGATATCGAAAAGAACCGCAAGGCGGACGCGGTTGTCGAACTGCCGGCGTCTGCGGCAGGCGCCGAGGTCAAAGTTGAGCAGATAACGCACAAGTTCCGATTCGGCAGCAACATGTTCGTCTTCGGACAGCTTCGCACGCCTGAGCTCAACGACGCCTATAAGAGCCTGTACGGCGATTTGTGGAACAGCGGGACAGTCGCGTTCTACTGGAAGACGCTGGAATTCGAGCAGGGCAAAGTCCGCTTTGAAGGCAACCAGTACGATACGCCGGAATACTGGGCGAACTCTAAAGACCCGAAACAGGAACGCCATTGGCGCCGCCCGCCGACTGACCCTTGCGTTGATTTCCTCAACTCCAAAGGGCTTTACGTTCATGGGCACGCGATGATTTACGGAATGCGCCGCTGGGGACATCCTGATTGGCTGCCGGAAGATCGCAAGGAGCTGGAAAAACTCTTTGAGGAACACATCAAGCTGTTGTGTCAGCGGTACGGCGACCGGGTTCAGGAATGGGACGTTGTCAACGAATGTATCGACCAGGCGAACCGCGGAATCATGCCGGACGACTACACGTATAAATGCTTCAAATGGGCGGAAAAGTACTTGCCCGCCAGCGTCCGCCTGTCCTCCAACGAATGTGACATGAGCTGGGGACCGAAACGCCGGTACGTCGAAATCGTCCGGGATCTGGTTGACCGCGGCGCGAAAGTGGACTTGATGGGCGTCCAGAAACATTTCTTTAATCCCAAAACCGTCGCCTCAATTGCCAACGGCGCTGATTCCCATACGCCGGCGTTCATGTACAGCGTTTTGGACTGCATGGCGGAAGCGGAACGTCCGATTCACATCAGCGAAGTTACTGTCCCGGCGCCTGCCGACAACGCCAACGGTCGGGACATTCAGGCGGTTGTGGCGTACAATCTGTATCGGCTCTGGTTTTCGTATCCCAACGTTGAGGGAATAACCTGGTGGAACTCCATCGACGGCGGCGGCGCGCCGGGCGAACCGACAACCTCTGGCGTTCTGGATTCCAACGGACAGAAAAAGCCCGTCTATTACGCGCTTGACCAGCTTATTAATCACGACTGGAAAACGAACCTGACCGTCAAGGCGGACGAAACTGGAATAGTAAAATTTCGCGGCTTCCGAGGCAAGTATCGCCTGGCCTGGACAGACGCGTCCGGAACGGAACAGACCAAAGAAGTCGTTGTGGAATAGTATATTTCCCTTATCCTAACCCCGAAAGGGGTTACATTTCTATAACCGGCGGTTTTCAACCTCCGGGGAAGGAATCACCGCTAAAATAAAAATCGACAAATACCCTTTTTTCTCGCCCTGCGCCGCAGGCGCCGGGCGAGAAAAAAAAGAGACGGACTCGATTAAAGGATTCCAGATATATTGGGCTGCCCGTAGACTAAAGTCGACGGTTATAGAAATGGCGTCTCTTCGAGACGCGATGAGAGTTCCAGCTTTATACGTTATCGCCTTAACGCACCGCACGCATCCCTCCTAACCATTTTATCAGAATCATGAAATACCTCCTATCTACCGTTTTGTTGGTCATGACGTTTGCTACAACCTGTAACGCGGCGAACGATTATCAGGAACTCATCGCCAATTCCGAGGCGCGAGTTTATCAAGGCTCTAACGGCGCGAAACTGCCGTACCGTCTGTTCAAGCCGGACAACTACGATCCGAACCAGTCGTATCCGCTGATTATTTTCCTTCACGGAGCTGGCAGCCGCGGCGCCGACAATCGCCAACACATGTTCAACTGCCAGTTCCTGTCGCTTATCAGCGGCGAAAATCGGTTAAAACATCCCGCGTTCCTGATCGCTCCCCAATGCCCGGAGGGAAAACGCTGGTGCGAAACGAACTGGTCGGAAAGAACCGCTCACAAAACGCCGGAAGCCCCGTCGGAAGGCATGGCGTGTCTGCTGGAGCTTGTAGACGAATTGCGAAAAGAATTCCCGCTCGACAAATCCCGACTGTACGTCCTCGGGACGTCGATGGGCGGATACGGAACCTGCGATTTCGTCTGTCGGCGCGGGAACGAGGTAGCTGCGTACGTCCCCGTCTGCGGCGGCGCGGACAACGAGAAAATCTGCCAGTTCAAAAACGCCAAAGCCTGGTTCTTCCACGGCGATAAAGACGCCTCTGTTCCGGTCGAACGCTCTCGCAGCGCCGTTGCTGCGCTCAAAGCCGCCGGCTGCGACGTCAAGTATACGGAACTGCCCGGCCGCGGACACAGCATCTGGACAGAAGCCTACGACACGCCCGGTTTAGCCGAATGGCTCTTTGAACAAAAACTGAAGTAAGAGCGCAATTACGAGGAAAATTCAGAAGGAAGACGTACATCGAAAATAATATTATGAGAATATCCACCCGATTATTTACCCGTTGTAAAGCGTCCTTTTGGACGTTTTTTGTCACAGTATTGTTAAACGCCTTTTTCGCCAGCGTCTATGCGGCGGATTCCGTTTTCGTAGAAGCGGAGAGTTTTCAGGATAAAGGCGGCTGGGTCGTCGATCAGCAGTTTATGGACATTAAAGCGCCGGGACAGGCGGGATCTGTGATTCTGCTGGCTCACGGTATGGGAAAGCCGGTTGCCAACGCGAAAACGACTGTTACGCTTCCCAATCCAGGCAAGTATCAGGTTTTCGCCAGAACGAGAAACTGGGTTTCCAATTGGATGCCGGCTGACTTAAGCGACGAAGCCCGTGAGCGAGACTGGGCGCCAGGAAAGTTCCGACTGGTTCTGAACGGGAAACCGTCGGAAATCACGCTCGGTATTCACGGTTCCGGCTGGAGCTGGCAGAAAGCCGGTTCCGTTACTGCTACAGAAAATAATCTTCAGGTCGCTGTTGAACTTCAAGACTTGACCGGTTTTGACGGTCGGGTTGACGCGCTATACTTTACGACAGACCCGGCGGAAAAGTGCGCTTTGCCGGACGACCCACAGTCGCTTGACGCCGTGCGTCCGGTTGTTCGTGAGGAAAATCCAAAGGTTTACGACCTGGTCGTTGTGGGCGGCGGAATTGCGGGAACTTGCGCGGCGTGTTCTGCGGCGAAGCTTGGTCTGAACGTCGCTCTGATCCAGGATCGCCCCGTTCTTGGCGGGAACGGGTCAACGGAAGTTCGCGTTCACCTGAAAGGCGAATTGAATCAACCTCCTTATCAGAACGTCGGAAATCTTGCGTACCAGATGGGACCCAAAGGCGGTGGCTGCGCCCGTGAGGCGGAACACTACAAAGACGACCAGCGGCTTGCGATCTGCCAGAAGTACGCGAATCTGGATCTTTTCCTTTTAACCCATGTTACGGCTGTGGAGAAAGAAGGGGATTCCATTTTGGCTGTTATTGGCAAGAACGTTGAATCGGGCGTTGAAACCCGGTTTAAGGGAAAGCTCTTTGCCGACTGCACCGGCGACGGTTGTATAGGTTTTCTTGCTGGCGCCGACTGGCTTATGGGCCGCGAAGCCAAATCTGATTTTGACGAGCCGAGCGCCCCGGAAAAACGCGACAAAATGACGATGGGCGCGTCCTGCCAATGGTACACAGTCGAAACTGATCACGCGACAACATTCCCGGAACTTCCCTGGGCGCATCAGTTCAGCAAGGAAAGCATTAAACCGATGATTCGCGGTTCATGGTTTTGGGAAACCGGTTTGAACTATGACCAGATATGGGAGTTCGAGCGCATCCGCGATAATGCGCTGCGTTCTGTCTACGGTCATTGGTCTTACATGAAAAACCACGCCAACGGCAAATGGTCAGAAACCGTCAAAAACCGGGAAATCGGCTGGCTCGCGTTCATCTGCGGAAAGCGCGAATCCCGTCGAATTCTCGGCGACGTGGTTCTGCGCGAGCAGGACATCATGTCGGATCGGCAGTGGGAAGACGCCTGCGTTCCATGCACCTGGCCTATAGATTTGCATTACCCGGATCCGCAAAACGCAAAGCATTTCCCGGGAAACGAGTTCCTTACGTACTGCCGGAAAGGTCCAAAGCCGCCGCACTACGCGATTCCGTATCGAACGCTGTACAGCCGAAACGTTAAAAACCTTTTCATGGCTGGCCGCGATATTAGTGTAACGCACATTGCGCTCGGAACAACCCGGGTTATGCGAACCGGGGGAATGATGGGCGAAGTGGTCGGAATGGCAGCCTCCGTCTGCCGCAAAAACGACTGCAGCCCGCGAGACGTATATACAGATCATCTGCCGGAACTGATCGAACTGATGAAGGTCGGCGTGGCGGATTCCCCGGAAGAACAGCCGATAATCCAGACGCCGAAATGGCTTCCAACGGCGGGAGTCAACTACGCTCTGACAGCCAAAGTGAAAGCCTCGGCCGAGTACGGGCGCGGCATGTACCCTGCGACCAGGATCAACGACGGGAACGCAGACTTGACAAATAATGAATCGCGGTGGGTCGGGGGAAGCGATACCGAGGACACTTGGGTCGAATTCACGTGGAAAGAGCCGGTAACGATCAACGCCTGCCGCATCGTAACAGGCAGGTTCTATGAAGGCCGCCTGGTTGACCCGGTCGGAAGTTTCAAGCTTCAACTGTTCCAGAACGGACGCTGGGTCGATATTCCGAAGGCGGGGATTGGAGAAAACGCCGCTTGTGATATTGGCGTTCAATTTGACGATGTAACAACGAATCGTTTACGCCTGTTCATCAATACACCCGGCTTTCTTGGGAAAGTTTGGGAGTTGGAACTTTATAGACTCAAGAATTAATAGCGGGCGGAATTGCGCAATCGTAAAAGAATAGAAGCTAAAGCGGGAGGGAACTCCCGCTTTTTTTGCGGACTTCGCAAAGTAATGGAAGGCGGTAACGGAGTTCGCGCAGCGAACGCAGTTACGCTTTGAACCGCTCACGCACACGAATGAGCCCGGCTCGCGGCAGTCCCCTGCCACCGAAGAAAAATCTCACGCGGAGGCGCGGAGATGCGGAGGAGTCCGCAAAGAAATGGAAGGCGGTAACGAAGCGAACGCAGTGAGCACAGTTACGCTTAGTTTGAAGTACGCAATCCCTTTGCCGCAGCCAAAAAACACTGCCCTGCTGGTTCGCGGGCGTCTTCGCCCGCTTTGCTCGAATGGCGGCTGATACAGCCGCGATCCAGCAGATCGAAGCGGTTATTCTGCGAAAGAGTTTGTCTGTCATACCAGCAATGCGGCAGGGGACTGCCGCGAGCCGGGATTTTGAGAGAGCATTCCTGCGAAAGAGATTAATTTTTGTTCCAGCAAAGGCGCCCGAGACAGGCGCCATCCATGAAGGTTTTCCGCTTCGTCTTTTTGGTATCCACACATCTCAACGTTTGCTTTGCCGTTCCACGTAAAGCCATTTTTAAAACTTCGCGAACATCCTCCGCATCTCCGCGTCTCCGCGTGAGTCTTTCCGTGAGCTTACGTATCCCGGCTCGCCTAAGCGTAACTACGCTCACTACGTTCGCTTCGTTACCGCCTTTCATTAATTTGCGAACTTAGCGTGAGAATTGGGCGGACTTCGTCCGCGACCCGGAAAGGGGTTTCGGCTGCGTTGATTTGGTATGTGCAATTCAAACTTTTGGTTCGCCTTCGGCAAACTGCGTAATTCCGTTCGCTAACGCTCCGTGGGTTAAAACCCACGGCTACAAATATTGAACCGCTACGCGGTTCTAGTGGAAGATTATTTTTCTTTTCCATTACCGCCTTTCATTTCTTTGCGATCTTTGCGGCTAAATTCAAAAACTTTAGCAAGGGACCCCGTTGCAATTCGTTCTTTAATATCTTATAATAAGAATTAATAAAGCGTTAAAAAACATTTCCATTTTACATCACAGATTACCCCATGAAACATTTAACGAATTTCCTTGCAGCGATAGTCGCTGTCGCGGCGTTGGCATCTTCCGTTCCGGCGGAAGAATGTCCGTTGTTTCCCGTTCCGAAACAGTGGACGGATTTGAACTCTCAATGGACGTTGGAAAAAACGGTGATTGTCGTTTCGTTAGACGGCTTGTCTGAACGAGAGAAAACGTCGGCACAGTTCGCCGCCCAGCGGTTGCAGACGCACGTTAAAAACCGGTTCAAGCAAACGCTCCCGATTTTGACAGACCCGCAGGCGGCAGCGGAATACAAAACGGTTCTTCGTCTGTCCGTTCAGCCCAAAGAGAACGGCAAGTTCAACGGGTTTGCAATTTCCTTTACCGAGGCGGACGGCGTCAATACAGCAAACGTGGTCGGGAACGACGCCAACGGTTTAATCTACGGCGCTGACGTCCTGTTTGACTTGATGTCAAAAGGAGCCGATGGCGCGATTGTCCTAAAGAAGATTCAGGTCGAAGATTGGCCCAGCATTCCGTATCGCGGCCGTCCTCATTTTGTCATGATGGAAAATCTCGTTCCCGGCGCTCTGGATGCCTATACATGGGCGAGAATAAACTATATTGACGTCCGTGACAATCCGACGTACAAGGTCAACGACGTTTATCCCAACCGCGCCGCCCCGATGGGGTTTATGCCGGGCGTTGCGATTGACAACCAGAACGTCAGCATGACAATTCGGGAAGCGCATCGGCGAGGCATGTTCGTTTACGGCTGCGTCGCGGCGGCGACAACCAAAAAAGCCGGCGGGATTATCGCCGGGTTCGACAAGATTTCAGAAAGCGGATTCTACGACGAAGTCAACAAAACCTTTGAACAGCTTATCGACCTGGGTTGTGACGGGCTGTGGCTTTCCTTTGACGACATCGGCAAGGGAAGCGACCCGAAAAGCGCGGTCAAGAATTTTCTCGAACTGGGGAAAAAGCACGGCATTACCGGTCGTTCGCTGGCGTACACGCCTCCCGTGGGCGATTACCAGAAAATGGATACAAAGTTCAACTGGGAAATGAGCAAAGAGCCGGGATTCAACGAGATTCAATGGTACTTCACCCGCGTTCCGAGTCAGGGCGATTTCGAAATGTCTAAAAAAATGGGCTTGAAACTCCTTCCCGCCTGGTGGCACAATTTGATCCATCTTCGCGGCGGGTTCGCCAACAACGGCAACATTGCTGTTACACTCAGAAAAGGCGCGGTTGATTTGCCTCGCCAAAAGGCGGACGACCCGACTGCGCCGTACACCTGGGAAACGTACCCGGAGGCGGTTCCGCTTCCGGCGTATATTGAACTTCATCCTCTTTCCGCCGGCTGGGGCGCTCCGAACTATGAATATCTTAAATCCGCTCCGCAGTACGTTGACAACGTGATGCTGTTCTGTATCGGCGGCGGCTGGCCGGAAGAGTACCTTGTCGGCATGTTTGGAATCTGGGCGTGGGCGCCGGAAACGCACGATTGGGACAAGATGAGAACGAGCGTCTATTCTTATGTCTACGGTCCGGAAATGGCTCAAACAGCGCGCGAGTTTGACGACGCGATCGTTGAACTCAAATCGCTCTATAAAATGCCGGTTCGCCGATGTTTTGAGAACAAAGGCTGGCCCTGTCAGCTCAAAAATCCGGCGGACAAAGACAAGGCTCTGGCGATTATCGCCAAATTGGAATCGCTTTCCAAAGAGCTGACTCAGAAAGCGCCAAATGGTTCTGCCATTGACCCGCAGCGGCTGGAATACATCTATCTGGAACCGATGCGCGCCGTCGTCCGCTACGCTCGAACGATGACAGAACTGGAATATCCAGACGCCCTGTTCGCGGAAGTCAAAGCCGACGTCGCGAAACTCAAAAAGGGCGAACTGGACGAATCCCAGCGGGCGGAACTGCAAAGCAAACTCGATCGTCTCGACGCGATTGTTACAAACATTGAAACCGAGCTTTCGGACCTGAAGATAATCAATTCGTACGCCGCCCACTGGCGCAAGTTGATTAAGGATGTAAGAAGCTCTGTAAAGTGAGGATTTAAGCCGCAAAGAACGCAAAGATCGCAAAGAAATGGAAGGCGGTCGGCGAGCCGGGGTGCGTAAGCCCCCGGAAAAATCTCACGCAAAGTTCGCGAAGTTCGCAAAGTTATTTTAATCACAAAGAACACAAAGAAATGGAAGGCGGTAATGGAGTGAGCTTTAGCGAACGGAATTACGCAGTTCGCCGAAGGCGAACCAAAAGTTTGAAGCGTGCATACCAAAACGACGAAGCGAAAAACCTCCCCCGGAAGGACTCCGCCCTCGGAGTCCTTCTTGACGGCTATGCCGTCAAGCCTTTTTGGTTACGATAAAAACAAAAAAGCCCCTGTTAATTGAAATGCTTAATTCTAAATATAAGCGTTCGATCAGACTCGCGATAATAAACCCAAGCGCTTTTTGATGGAACGGATGGAACGTAATTGAGAACTGAAATCTCTTTCCAGACGCCCCCATCTCCATTCATTTTAATTTCATTAAAAATGGGAATCGCTTTTCCCTTTGAATCATTCAAAAGCGCTTTGATTTCATCCTCTGTACGCTCATCTTTAAGCTGTTGAGGATCAATAGCAAATCCCTCTCTAAAAATAAGAAACCCTTCGTATGCGTACGCATTAGGACCCGGAACTCGCTCGTTTGTCAGACTTCGGCATTGACATTTCGCCGTTATGACATCGTTATCAGAAAACGAGAAAGGCAAATACTCTTTGATTGGCGTTTTTTCGACGCCTTCGACGACGGGGTATTCTCGACTGCGCGGTTCTAATATTATCATTGCAAAAAAGACGCATGATAACAACGCGATCAAAACCAGAACGAACAGTACAAGTCCAATTATTACTCTTTTCATAACTCTGCTTATTTAAACGACATCGTAAAAAAGAAATTTTCCAATGCTGTTTTTACGGCGATTTGGACGCCTAGAAAGAAACTGCGTTCACACAGTAAAATAAACAATAGCAATGCCGTTGCAAAGGCAAGTTTCTCCACAATAATATGAAGGATTCTTATTAAATAACGAATCCAAATTGGCATACGCCATGGTTTTATCATAGTATACTTATCGAATTCAACATTGTCCTCCTGTGTATCATTCGGTTCAAGCCAATCCTTATGAGTCGTAAAATCTGAGTGAAAACCAAAATAAAATAAAAATATCCATATGAATAAATAGAATAAACCTGACACGCTCAATGGAACCAAAAAATCGTCAAAAAAAGCGAGCCAGATTAAACACATGACGCCAATAAGCGTTATACAACCAATAAAATCAACCATTTTCACACCTCAAAAAATATAATCATGTGGAGGGTTATTAACGTTGTATGAATCTCTAACGCAATCTGGGTTAGAAATGATAAAACAATAACAAGTCCCGTTTTTTCAAATTATTGCATAACGTTTATTATGCAAACTACATCGCGAATCAACCTCTAATAATTAATAGTATTATAATCCACGAGTAATTACAAGACGGTCGTTGCTGCGATTATGAATTTTTGAAAATTTTCTAAAAATTTTAAAAATCTTTCCTCGGGGGCTATTGACGGCGTTTCAAAATAAGTATAATGTTATTTAATAATTTGGTCGATAAGAAAGACTAAATAAATTTTGGCGTTTCGCCAAACGTTAAAAAACATGAAAAATCAATCCCTGATTTCTGCTGACATTGCCTTGATTCTCAATCGTTCTAACGATATGGGCATGTGTATGTGTTACTGTTTGATGTGTTGTTAAAACACAATCGGCGGTAACGTTCTTTGTTTTTCGGAATTTCTAATAAAAATCAGCAAACGCCTTTAAGAGCAATTTCATTTTAAATCCAGAGTATAAATATTCCTTGCCTTAATTAGCGTTATTAGAAAATCCCCCAATCCCCAAAACACAGGCGCCGCCGATGTTGACCCGCAGTTATAAGCTGCGGCGTTCACTCGGCGGTTTTTTTATTAAAAAGAATAACAATCATGAAAACCTACAATCATATTGAATCAGCGTTCATTCAAGGCGGCATTTACGGCGACAAAACGACAGGCGCGGTAAACGTCCCGATTTATCAGACGTCCACGTACGAACAGAGTGGACTGGGCGAGAATACCGGCTGGGAATACTCTCGAACAGGCAACCCAACCCGCGCGGCGGTTGAGGCGTTGATTGCGGAGCTGGAAGGCGGAACTCACGGCTTTGCGTTCGCCTCTGGAATGGCTGCCATTGCCGCGGTGTTGAATCTGTTCAAATCAGGAGACAGGGTTGTCATTTCCAGCAACGTCTACGGCGGAACCTTCCGAATTCTGGACAAAATTTTCAAAAACTTTAAGCTGGAATACACGATTGTCGACACGACCAATTTAGACAATCTGGAAAGCGCGCTTTCGCCGGACGTCAAGGCGATTCTTATCGAAAGCCCCGCCAACCCGCTTCTGACCGTTACCGATCTGGCAGGGGCGTCTGCTTTGAGCAAAAAGCACGGAATTCTTACCATTGTAGACAACACGTTCATGACGCCCTATCTGCAGCGTCCTCTGGAATTGGGCGCGGACATCGTCGTTCATAGCGCGACAAAGTATCTCGGCGGTCACAGCGATCTGATTGCTGGTCTGGTTGTCGTTAAAGACGAACGTCTGGCGGAGCGGTTGGCTTTTATTCAAAACGCTACCGGCGGCGTCCTGGCTCCGTTTGATTCTTTTCTGCTCATTCGAGGAATTAAAACGCTCGCCGTTCGTCTTGACCGTCACGTTCAAAACGCGGAAACGATTGCCTTGCGGCTTAAAGAAAACCGGGCGGTGAAGAAAGTCTATTATCCCGGCTTGCCGGACGCGCAGGGCTACGAAATCAACAAACGTCAGGCGAAAAACGGCGGCGCGGTTATCTCCTTTGAACTCAAGGAGAACTACGATATTAAAAAGTTTTTCAAGTCTC
>JAFSMW010000232.1 GCA_017447745.1 Thermoguttaceae bacterium | reverse complement strand
GTTATCCCGTAGGCTCGAGATGCCTCCCAAACCGATTTCCACTTGCCTGAAACGATTTCTGACACTACGGTCTGACGAAATGCGTCTGTATATCGTTTTAACATCTTTAACCTTTCTGTCAACCGATACCAGGACAAGACAGCTTGCGCTAATTACTAATTACTAATTCCCAAACAGCTTGTCTAACCGCGGATAGGCGTCAAATCCGTCCGGGTCCGCGTCGGATGGCGGCGGAGTTCTTCGACGTTGAGGCGTTTGAACTCGCGGAGCCGGTTCTGGTTCCGGTTCATAGTTTGAACCGATAGCGGGCGACTGCGGAGCCATTTGAGCTTCGGGCGCCTGAAATTGTGGATTAAACGGCTGCGTCTGAGCGTTTGGCGTTTGCTGAGCAGCCAGCTGCGAGTTACTTGGCGTTCCCGCGGCGCCGTATTCAGGAATGTTTCTTTGCGTCTGAGGAACGTTTGTTGCAATCGGCTGAGTTTGCTGAGCGTTTGACGGCGACTGAAGTCCGTAGAATTTCCGTTCCGCTTCCGTCAAGTTGGACGAATTGTCATACTGGTTTGACGCGTTGAGCTGCTGGGCTGGGACTTGCGTTTCAACCGGACCATTCGGATTCCCATACAGACGCTGATTGGTTTCCATTTGATCCAAACGCTGACGCGCCGGCGTTGGAACGTTATTGGGTCCTGGAAGACCCGCTGGCGAGGCGTAGTTTTCGCCGTTGATTTTCATTGACTTGACGGTCGAATTCCCGTACTTGTTGTAATCGAATTCGTCTGTATATTGAGCCTCCGCTCCCATATCTGGCGGTTGCGGAAGCCTGATCGTTCCCTGTGAATCGTTGGCTAAGGCGTTGTTCGCCGGTTCCGGCTCCTGTTCTGCATAGAACATCGGATCCGGGTTGCCGCGTTTGACGTTGGGCGACGACGTCCGTCTGCCGGAGGGGTGTTGACCGAATTCCGAATCGAAATTATCGTTTGCGGAACCGTTGTCAAACTGGTCGAACGACTGTTGCGGCGCTGGAGAGTTGTCGGCTACGAACTCCGTTTGTCCTGCGGGGAATTTATCCTGATCAGGAGAAAGCGGAGTCGAATTGCCGAACATGCTGTCGTATTCTGCGTTGGCGCCCATCGCCAAATCCTGAGACGGTCGCGCGACGCGATACGTCCAGCCAACCAGACGGCTGTACGACGACGTCCGGCTTCGGCTGAATACCGGAACGTCCAACCCACCGTGCGCTTGGGAAGACATCGTCAACAGACGGCTGGCGTCTGGGGCGTTTCTGTCCACCTGACGCAAAACCGAATACAGGTTTTTCAGGGTAATGTTGCGAGACTGGGGAGACCGGATAAGTTGAAAACTGTTGTCGGGCGATCCATGACAATTGGACGTCCCGCAAGAGTTGAGCAGAATCGGCTGAATTTCCATCGAAAACTGCTTGAGCGTGTCGCCGGGCATGTTTTTGGCGATCTGTTCCAGAGCGGTTCGTTCGCTGCGAAGCTTGTTGATTTGGGCAACCGGGTCGTTTTTGCTGGAATCGGCAGCGGCGGCGCCGGGCGCAGGTTGCGATTCTCGCGCCATTTGCTGTTTGGCTAACGCCAGTCGTCGTTCAATGACGGGAATGTACGGATAATCGTTCTGGATTCTTTTGGCGTATGCCAGATGCTCTTCCGCCCTGTCGATCATTTTGTACTTTATACACCAGTCCGCCAGGTTCAGGAATGAAACGACGTCTATAGACTGTATTGCCGCAACTCTGGCTTTATAAACGTCTTCCATGCTATTGCAGACAGCCGTTGTCTGACTCTTCGGCACGTACATGGAACCGCCGTTGACGCTCTGAACGATGTAGTATTGCCCTTCCAGCCGAACTGTTCCTTCCAGGATGTTAAAATCGGATTTGAGCAGATACTGAGTTTGTGGAACGGTTGGAACGACTGGCGGGGAGTAAATCGGCGTTTGTCCCAGAGCGCTGCCGATCGACAACAGCGCGGTCAGTATGAATATTGCAATTCTCATGGCGAAATGATTTATTGTATGGTTGCTATGTGCGAATAACAGGAAGCAGAGAACGCAGTTCCGCTTTTGGCGAAACCTCTCTGCCTATATATTTGTTATCGTCTGATTTCCAGATATATAGTAGAAATTGTTTATAATTCTGTCAATATCAATTACGACCCTCTTGTCTGGAATGAAAAACAGATTATAATTAGAGAAAACAAAATGTTGTTTAAATATACTAACTACTGACAACTAACCACTTGCCACTATCCATGAATATGTATCAGCCGATTCTGCTTGCCGACGTCAAAACCTGGTTTAATTCGATGTGGTATCCCCCGATTTACCTTGCGGCGACGACTGCTGTTTTGATTCTCCTCCTGCTTTTGACGCGAATTGCGTTTCCCAAGCTCTATGCGTTAATTTGGGTAACCGCCAAAGAAGGCATGAATCAAACTCTTTTTACGGCTTTACTTGGACTGGGCATTGCCTTGCTTCTCTTTTTACCCTATATTCCGTTCAATACGTTGGGCGAAGACCTCAAAATGCACATGTCCGTCGGTTTGACGTTTATTAAAATTCCAGCGCTTCTGTTGGCGATTTGGCTGTCCGGCGTTTCCATTTCAGAGGAAATCGAAGGGAAAACGGCGTTGATGCTGCTGTCGAAACCTGTCAGCCGGGTTCAGCTCATTTTAGGCAAGTTTTTTGGAATTCTCGTTCCGGTGTTTATTATGTACATCGTCCTGGGCGGTCTGTTTTTGGGAACGACCGGATACAAAGTCGTTCATAACGCTCGAGAATCCTGCGAAGAAGAGCCGAAAACCCAGGACTGCGTTAACGCGATGGTTAATATTACTCCCGGCATTGCCATGAACTTTATGGAAACCGCTACTATGACTGCCGTTGCCGTCGCTCTTTCGACCCGGCTTCCAATGTTGGCTAATATCATCACCTGTCTTTCCGTATTCCTGTTGGGACATCTGATTCAATACCTGCCTCAGTATATCAGTCAGTTAACTCACGGAAAATATGTAATTGTAGACTTTATCACCAACGTCATGGCGGCAATATTGCCAGTGCTGGGGCATTTCAGTATAGAATCTTCTATCGGCGCCAACCAGACGCTGCCTTGGGTGTACATAGGCGTGTCGTCGCTTTACTGCGTTTTGTACTGCGGCGCCGCATTGGTGGTTGCTCTGTTCATGTTTGAAGACCGAGACTTGGCGTAATCGTCAATTCAAGATTCCCTTTTCACGTTTGACGCTCAACGGGTTTAATGAGCTAAAATGTCAGTTGGAATTATCGACTTTTCGACGTTTGGACGAGACTATGATTTTCGCTCCATGATAATCGAAACAGTGGATCATCGAATTTTGCTGTCGAACGAAGAACGGGGCGAGTACATTATCAGTATTGCGCCCAATCTGGTTTTCTTTTACGAAGACGGAGCGGACGAAGCAAGATTTCGTTCTGCCCCCTGTTCGCTTGTTCATCTGGCGCAGGCGGGGTTTTACGGTCATAGCAAAATCAAGCCGCACGTTCCTGCATGCTGGGATGGCGGAACAATCCAGATGGCGTTGAGCGCCAGTATCAACATGCTCTTTCCGAAAACGCCGGAGCTGTTTAATCTGTGTTCGCCGAAAGAGTATCTGGAACTGGAGTTGAATCAGGATCCATTTCGCGTTATTGCCATCGACGACGGCGCGACCGGAATTCTGGCTTACGACTGGCGCAGAAAGAACAAAGCGCTGCTTCCAAAGATAGAACGCAATTTCTATTACAACAACGTCTTGAACTATCTCAAGTGCTTCTACCCGAATTTAGACTGGGACTGACGCTTGCGCGGGGAGTGCGGCGGCTTGACGCCGCCTTGTCCAATGCCCCGCTGAATGACTGCGATAAGCCCGGCACGCGGCAGTCCCCTGCCGCAAAAGAATTTTCAATGTAACATTTCGGAGTGCGAGAGGGAAGCGTAAGCGGAACTCTCGCTTTGTTCTATATTAGAATTGCTCAAACCGTCAAGCGCAGCTTGATACAGATATTTACGCCGCTTGACGGCAAGCCGTCAAGTACGAAAGCGACGGCAAGCCGTCGCACTCCAAAAACTCCTCACTCGCCGCTCTGAGCAGCTTTTCTCGCCGCTACTTCCTCCATGCTTTGCAGGAATTCTTTTTCCAGATACCCTCTCCCTTGTCGGATTTGGATGAAGTCCCACGGGAGGCGGTCTGTTACAGTTTTTGGGGCGTGAAGAATCGCCTTGACGTCCAGACCGGTCGCCTCGAACGCTTCTTCCCAAATTCGGGGTTTGAAGTATTCAATCCAGGAATCGAACTGGGCGCCGCGTTTCCAGGCTTCGATAATCGCTTTTCCCGCCCGACGGTCGGCGCGGCACATGACGCCTTCCAGCATGGATCCGGCGACGTCGTGCGTCTTAACGGAAATGGACGTCGGCAGCCGTCGATGGCGCAGATAGTAGCCCGCCTCGTTGAAATAGTCCCGCGTCTGCATGGGCAGCCACTGGAACGGGGAATGCGGTTTGGGAACCAGATTGGAAACGCTGACGGAAATCTTCGGCCAGCGTCCGGAAACCTCTTTGCCCAGCTTGGCGACGCGTTCCGCCAGCTCGAAAATGGCGTCCAGGTCGTCGTTCCGTTCGCCGGGGAACCCGCACATGAAGTACATTTTCACGCGCTGAAAACCCCGGGAGAACGCGATTCGGCATCCTTCGAGCAGGTCGTCGTTGGTAATCGGTTTGCCGATAATAACGCGCATGTCCTCGTTTGCCGCCTCGACTGCCAGCGTCAAGCCGGAATGTTTTTGCGTTCGCAGCACCTCGCCCAGCCGGGTCAGATGGCTGTTGACGCGCAGCGACGGCACGGAGACGGAAAAGTTTCGCGCCGTCCGCTTGACTTTGCTGATATCGCCGTCAGGGGGAAGTTCGTCGGATTCCTCTTCCTGAGCGCTGTTACACGGACAGCGGGAGACGTCGTCCAGATATTTTATAACCTCGTTGATTTTCGGGTAGTCGCCCGTCGAGAGCGACAAGAGCGTTACTTCCTCGTATCCGGTGGACGCAACGCCTTCTTCTACCGCTTTGCAGACGGTTTCCGGCTTGCGGATTCTGACCGGTCGTTTAATCGGGTTGGACTGACAGAACCGGCATTTCCACGGACAGCCGCGCATGACTTCTACCGCGACGCGGTCTTGCACGGCTTCCACCCATGGCACGACGGGCTTTGTCGGCAGCGGGTACTTTTCCAAATCCGGGACAATAGCCGGCTTGATAACGGCTGGAACGTCGTCGTAAATCGGGACGGGGCAGAAACTCTCGTCAGGCGTGTAACAGGACGGGACGTAAAGCCACTCGAACTCCGCCGCCATCGCGTGAAGAGCGTCTTTTCGACTGACGCCCTCAAGACGAAGCTGCCGCCATTTTTCGCACGTCTGCGGCAGCGACTCCTCGCCGTCCCCGATAATAAAGGCGTCGAAAATATCCGCCAGCGGTTCCGGATTCCAGGCGCACGGACCGCCGCCGAGAATCAACGGCGCGTCCTCCGCCCGGTCTGCCGACGTAATCGAGACGCCGGACAAATCCAGAATCGTCAGGACGTTTGTGTAACACAATTCGTGCTGAAGAGTAAACCCGAGGACGTCGAACTGTTTCAGCGGCGTTTTCGTTTCGAGAGAGAACCACGGAATCCCGTACGCTCTGACGAGTTTTTCCATGTCCGGCTGCGGGGCGAACGCGCGTTCCGCCTGCCAGTTGGGCTGAAGGTTCATTAAATGATACAGAACCTGCAATCCGTGACAGCTCATGCCGATGGAATACATGTCGGGAAAAATCATACAGAATTTCCCGCCGTGGAAGTTCGGCTTGACAACAGAATTGATCTCCCCGCCCAGGTACTGACCAGGCGCCTGGACGTACGGGAAAATCTTGTCGCGAAGGAAAGCGGATAGCGAACCTGACATATTTAGTTGCGAAATTTTAAAATTGACGCGTTAGCGTTCCTTAAGAACTGCGTAGCAGTTCAATGTTTCTAGCCGTGGGTGAAACCCACGGAGCGAGTTGCGAGAAAAAATTGGGTCGCATCTCGTGATTAACAATAATTTACACGTTTTCTATATTATAGCGCTTAAGACGAATTTGTACAAGAGGACGCGGAAATAATTTTCGGTAGAGGGAGTACGTAAAAATGAAAGACGGTTGGCGATCCGGGTTGCGTAAGCCCCCGGAAAAATATTGAAGCGAACGAAAAAATTTCGGAGTGCGAGAGCGCAGCTCTCGCTTTCGTACTTGACGGCTTGCCGTCAAGAAGTGGAATCTTTTTTCTGTATCAAGCTACGCTTGACGGCTTGAGCGATTCTATTAATAATAAAAGCGAGAGTTCCGCTTGCGCTTCCCTCTCGCACTCCGAAAAAATCTCACGCGGAGCCGCGGAGACGCGGAGGAAGTTCGCAAAGAATGCAAAAAATGGAAGGCGGTAACGGAGAGAACGAAGCGAACGAAGTTACGCTTCCTAAACAAC
Source organism: Thermoguttaceae bacterium (assembly GCA_017447745.1). GTDB lineage: Bacteria > Planctomycetota > Planctomycetia > Pirellulales > Thermoguttaceae > RUG11551. Next base: position 2,050 of record JAFSMW010000232.1, on the reverse strand, counting down.
CGCGTTAGGAAATAGGCGGACGCTTGCGTTTCGGAGGGTCGACGTCCTCGTCGACCGCGGACATTCTGTCCGCCGAAGGAAACATGCCCCGGGGAAAATCTCCGCCGAAGCCGAAGACGCTTCCGGAACGCGGATAAAATCCGCCGAAACCGAAAAGCGGGAGTTTCCTCCCGCTAGAGCTTTTATTCTTTTACGATTTAAGCGTAACTCCTAACTCCTCACTCCTAATTCCTAACTCGCTTACGCAGGAATAATACGACAACGCCAAGCGCTAATAGCGCCCACGTTGACGGTTCAGGAACAGCGTTGGTATCTGGCGTTATGTTCTCTGGCGTTACGTTAGCGGTCAAATACAAGCCGTCAGATCTGCCAGTCAGACTGAACAGGTTTGTATAATTTTTCAGCCACGTTGAGAAATCACCAGTGGAAAATCCGTTATCTGCAACCAGTTGATAACCGGTGTCGTCTAAGGAATCCGCCCACGCTTGAGCGTCGCCGCTCTCGAAGTAAAGCTGAATCGTTGAGTTATTAGCTGTAAAACTGCCATTGTTAACAATTAATTCGTCATAACGACCTTCGCTATAGGACGAGAATTCAAATAACGCCACACCGTTACTCGCAATAGCGACGTCGCCTGTTACTTCAAGCCTTCCAACCGAGTTGCCCGGCGAGAACGTTGCGTCTGACTGAACGTTAACGGCAGCTTCCATGGCGCCTTTTGCGTCAATGCGCCCGGAGGAGATAACAAACGATTCCGCTTGAACAAGACCGTTTGCTGCTGTATATTCCAAAACAAATGCGCCGGAACCTGTACTGGACTTTATGGTCGCGGTCTGATTTTGAGTTTCGTTGGTAAGCTCAACCAGACTTTGATCATCGTTTAACGTAATCGTCGTATTTTCAATTTTATCAATATCATCCAATTTCGCTGTTAGCTTGCCGCCGTTGGAAATATTAATACCACCATCAAACTTATATTCACCGTTATATTCACTGTAGGCGCGTCCGGCAATCGTTACTTGTGCTTTATCGATAGATGTGGAAGGTGTGGAAGGTGTTGACATCATACCCTCAAATGTAAATTCACCCACATAAATACCACCATCAAAGTTATACGATCCGGCATCCTGGAATGTTAAGGCGCCCTGCACATACAGGTCGCTACCGTAGTCGGCGTCATTGTTTGTGAAGGTTCCAACTGAACCATTGCCTGAAAATGTAAGATTATTGGCAAAAATTGCGCCGCCGTAATTTGCACCATTGTATTCAAACGTTGTTGTGCCGATAATAGTCAGCGTAACGGTTTCATCATAATCCATACTATCATGACTGCAACCATTAATTGCGCCCCCAGCAGTGTACGGATAAATGGGATTGTAGTAATCATTCCTTGTAAAATTTGTAGAAAACGTTACATTATCAGTGTAAATGGTTGCGCCGTTAGGAACGTTAATGACGGCGCCAAAATCTGCAGCCAAATCACCAGCGCCGAACTCGCCGAATATGACGTTTTTAAGAGTAAAACTTGTAACCGCAGAGGACAGATTGTAAAAACGAAGATCAGAGGTGTAATCAGATAAATTTACCTGCGATGAACCAACACCCTGAAGCGTGAAGTTGTTAGCGCTATAATTGTTATAACCGTCACTACTATTACCAAAAGTATGCACTGGTAAGAATATCGCGCCCTCTGAAACCTTGATAATGTCGCCGTCTGCATAGCCATCAGCGAATTGGACATTATAGATATCTGAGCCGGAGGCAGTCAACTCTCCTTTGCTATTATATCGTTCCACAACGTCTGCCATCAAGTTGGCAGTCAGAGCAAGAAGCCCTAAAGCAAGAACAAGAATCCGCTCGAATGTTAAAATACGCGGGGGGGGAATAAACAACCTTTGAAATTGAACATTATTTAGTTTCCATTTCCTAAAACGGTTCTTTTCAGATATTTTTTGAGAAAAGTATGACATTATAAACGTGAATAGTATTGTTTTTTCGCTGTAAAACGATTTTTGCTTGAGAATTGAGCTAAAAGCAGGGGGAAAAGAGC
>JAFSMW010000231.1 GCA_017447745.1 Thermoguttaceae bacterium | reverse complement strand
TTGCTGTTCCAAAGCTGATTCCCGTCGACTTCTTCCATGCCCGGCTGCGGGTGAAGAAGCTCGACTTTTTCCGAACAGACCGAAATCAGCGTTCCTGATTCGTCAAACAGGGCGGCTTTGGTCATCGACCCGCCGTTGTCAATTCCGAGGTAGTACATGGGGGTAGGGGGGTAAAATAGGGTAGTAGTAGAAAATGGTTATAAGTGGTTAGTGGTAAGTGGTTAGTTGCGAGGCGGCGCTTGCGTCCTTACCACTTACCACTTAAAACTTACCACTTTAAAGGATTCTCAGTTACTCAATGATGCTATTATATATGATTGTCCGGCAAGATTCAAGCGGTTGGACTGTTTTTTTGAATACTGAATGAAAATAATCTCATTTTTAGGCGATTTTCTGAAAAAGCACTTGAAAAAATATTCAATCTCGGTATACTGTACTAATAATGTCAGTTTTAACGAAGGTTTGTTAAAACTCAGAAAATGACAATTCGACTCTGTAACGACTAATAGCGTTGGACTGTATGGACGCATTCGACGTTGAGAGTAAAGGTCGAATTTCCCCTGTTTTTTCTCATAAGGAGAGAGATGAAAATGGAAAAAATCAATCGTCGTTCTGCATTGTTGGCGGCGGGCGCGGCTTTTGCTGGCGTCGTTGCTGGAACCGCTTCGGAATCGGAAGCCGCTTTTGGTCGCCGTCGTAATTCGGCTAAGCCAAATGAACAGGCAGGTCAAAAAACTCAGACGTCTGGTCGCCCGACCCCCGCTGGACTCCGGTTCAACAACGAGGACTTCTACACGGATGGCAAGTTCAACGTAGATAAAGCCAAGGACGCCATTATCGAGCTGTGCCGCTATTTCAAGTACCCGATTTTCTCGGATCTGAAAGACCTCCTGTGGGTTTCTGACTATGGAACGGGCAGGTTCACCGAACTGGGCTTGGCGTGCATCGGCATCGTCAATCACGACAAAGACAAGCTGGGACAGACGTTCATGATGCAAGATCTCTTTCTGCTGCCGGGTCAGATGCTGCCGGAACACTGGCACATCAAGGGCGACGGCATCGCGGTTAAAAACGAAGGCTGGTTTATTCGTTGGGGAAAATCGTTCATCGTCGGCATTGGCAGCCCCAACCTCCCTCCGGAAATCAAGATTCCAGAATGTCACATGGGCGGCACGGTCGAAGTCAAACACGGTAAATGGGTCAACGCCGGCGAATACGCTCAGCTGGCGAAAATCGAATCGAAACACTGGCAGATGGCTGGACCGGAAGGCTGTATTCTGACGGAAGTCGCCAACCTTCACACCAACAGCGCCGTTCGTCACAACGACCCCGCCATTAACGATCATTTTCTGAAAAACTGATTTTGGGAGGAATTGAAAGGGAACTGGAACCGTCGCGTTCAAATTTAGGGGACATGAAAAAAGAAAAGAGTCTTGAAACCTTTTTGTAGCGTCCAGATTTATATGCTCTTATCCCCACGTCTTTAGACGTGGGAAATAAAAATAATTCAGGAATCGTAGCCCCCAGATTTATCTGGGGGACTAAAAAGGCGTTCCTCCCCCAAACGCTTCCCTTCCCTTTCCTCCCCCGCTCCGAATGGAGCGGGGGAGGAAAGGGAAATTCGTGCGTTATAATATTATTTAGTGTTATATCTGCCCCCCACACCTAAAGGTGTGGGCTACGAATTAGACGTTCATTTTACCTATATCCGCAACACCAAATTTATCGCACACCTGGAACCACCGCGTTTCAGTTCCTTTTTTGTTGGAAAACAGAATTCTTTTCGTATTCACTTTTAAGGGTAAGGAGTAAAAAATGAAGTTTCAAAAGATAGCTTTGCTGTTGATTTTAGGCGTCTGCGCCGTTTCCGGATTAGCTTTTGCGGCGGAATCCTGCGATGACGCGCCCGCTTTGAAAACGCCGTACATGATTGATCTGGGCGACAAATACGTTACTCCAGACGGCATGGCGTACAATCCGGTTGACAACAATATTTATCTGGTTATTCCTGCTGCGGTCGAAGAAGGCGACGCCCCGCTGCTGGTTATCACACCGGACGATAAGGTCAAAGAAGTCTTCCGCATTCCCGCCAATCCGGACACCAAACACGCCGGCGTTTTGGGAATCGCGTTCGGTCAGGATGGAAATCTGTACGTCGCGGACTCGCAGGAAATCAGCGGACACGTCAATCACAACGGACGTCTGCTCCGTATCGTTTTTGAAGACGGTAACCCCGTTCGCTGTGAAGTCCTGGCGACCAATTTCGTCGCGCCCAACGGTTTGACGGTTGCCAACGGCAAGGTTTACTTCTGCGAAACCCGCGTTACAGAAGACACGCCTTGCCCGCTGACGTCCGGTTTGTTCTGCTTTGATCTGAAAGAGCTTGACCCGGCGAATCCGTATCGCGCCAAGACGTATGTCAGCGAAACGGACTGCGACCCGCATTTTATTTTCCAGTTCAAAACCAACGACCCGGACTGGCGAGTTGGCGCCAACGGCTGCAGTTCTTCCGTTGACGGCAAAGTCTATGTCGCTAATTTCGGAGACAAACAGATTTACGAGCTGACTTTTGGCGCTGACGGCTCAAAAGTAACAAAAGTTCGCAACGTCATTCCTTGTCCGAACGAACGCAAAAAGCTGATGTCGATCGACGGCATTCGCGTTGACAGTACTCACGGCTGTATTTTCTTCGCGGACTTCGCCGGTAACGCCGTTCATAAAGTCTGCATTTCGACGGGCAAAGTTACGACGCTTGCCAAAAATCCCGTCGGAACCGGCGCGGACGGCGCGCTGGATCGCTGCTCGGAAGTCTGCCGCCGCGGGAACAAACTCTATATTTCCAACATCGACCTCCCGTTCGACAACGACAACGACGCCCCGCACTCCTTGTCGGTGATTGAGCTGTAAGGGGGTAACAAATCGACTGGTACTATTTTTCAAAGTGGTAAGTATTTAGTGGTAAGTGGTTAGGATTGGGCGCGGCGCTTGCGTCCTAACCACTGTCCACTTAAAACTTCTTACTTTATTACAACTGACGCTTTTTAGGGCAGAGCGTCCGTTTTTTTCTCCCCCTTGCGAATCTTTGTTCTTGCGGTACAATACGGTATTATGTCTAAAACTGTTTTGATTACCGGCGCGGCTGGGTTTATCGGCTCGCATTTGACTCGCAGTCTGCTGGCAGACGGCGCGAACGTGATTGGAATTGACAACGAATCGACAGGGCGGCGCGAAAATATTGCTCAACTGCTCGAGAACCCCAATTTTCAGTACGTTTGTTCTGACGCGGGCGACGAGTCGGTTTTATCGGATTTGACGTCCGGCGTCGACGAGGTTTATCATCTCGCGGCGGCGGTCGGCGTGGCGCTGGTTGCTTCCGATCCCGTTCGGACGATTCAAACCAATATCGATTTGACGCAGACGCTGCTGCGGGTTCTGGAACGCCGAAATCGCGTTCGTCCGGTAAAACTCTATTTTGCGTCGACGTCCGAAGTTTACGGTCGAAATCCCGCCAGAATCTGGAGCGAAGACGACGAACTGGTTTACGGCCCGACGACAATCGGCCGCTGGAGTTACGGATTATCGAAAGCGATTGACGAACATCTGGTTTTAGCGTACGTTCGCCAGTTTGGACTTTCTGCTGTTATTGGACGTTTTTTCAACGTTGTCGGCGCTCGTCAAACAGGGCAGTACGGCATGGTTTTGCCCAGATTTGTTTCCGCCGCTTTAAAAAATGCTCCGCTGACCGTTTTTGACGACGGGGCGCAGCGACGCTGTTTTATCCACGTTTCCGACGTCGTCAAAATTATTCGCGAACTGGTTTCGAAATCCGACAATTCCGGTCAAATTTACAATATCGGTTCTTCGGATTCGATTTCAATTTTGGATTTGGCGAAAAAAGTTATTGCTCAAACCGGGTCAAAATCGACGATCGAATTTTTGCCCTCTACCGCCGTTTACGGGGAAAATTTTGAAGATTGCCGCTGGCGCACTCCGGACGTTTCCAAGCTTTTTTCCGCTATCGAATACCGACCCAAATTTTCGCTTTCCGATGCAATTTCCGACATCGTTGAGTCAATTAGTAATGAGTAATTAGTAATTAGTAATTACGCAAGCGGCGCCCCGAGTTTTCTGGAAATTCGTCCGTACACGGATCAGACGGATTGGACGGATTTTCGCTGTTTTTAAAATTGGTTTTTCTTTTTTCTCCCTAGATTCTTGTTTCCAGTTTTTATCTTAGCCCCCAATTTTTTTAATTACTCATTACTAATTACTAATCACTAATTTTCTCAAAAATTCGTCTTGACAAAAAACAGAGCAGGGCGTACAATATCGCCAGTTCAGTCGAAAATGGAATTTCGATTTAATTTCCATGGAAGGATTTTTTATTCAATGAGCGCAACGTCTAAAAAAGACCGGGACAAGCAGAAACGTCTCAAATTGAGCGTTGAAATTCTCAAGGCTTTAGGACACCCGGTTCGTCTGCAGATGGTTCAGATGTTAGAGCAGGGCGAGCTTTGCGTTTTGATCTTCCAGGAATATTTTCAGCTGGATTTTTCGACCATTTCCCGACATCTGCTCAAACTGACTCACGCCGGCATTCTGGACTTTGAGAAGCGGGGCAAGTTCGTCTATTATCGCCTCAAATGCCCGTGCATTTTGGGGATTATCGAGTGCCTTCAGACCGCTGCGGCAACGTGATTTTCCCGCTAAAAAATAATGTCTGGGTCATTTTGCCAAATATGCAAGTTTAGAACATTTGGTCGTTTGGCAAAACGAACATTTCAATTAGTAATTAGTAATGAGTAATTAGTAATTGACGCAAAGCGCTGGTCGAAGATTATTCTTTAATAGATAGCGTTATCGTAATAAAATTGTTTTAAATCCAAAAATCAATCGGTGAAAATCCGCCTAATCCGTCAAATCTGTGAACTAATTGACTTGCGTGTAACCATTGTGTTACGCTTGCGTAATTACTAATCACTAATCACTAATTACTAATTTATTTAACCTTAAACGTGAGTGTTGACGCCGATTCATTCTGCTCCCCTTCGGGCTGACCCCAAACGCGGATCGTGTATTCGCCCGGCGTGACGTCGGTTGGTAGAGCCAGTTTGACGTACTGGAAGAACATCTTTTCTTCTGCTGGAACGTTGGAAGAGTTGTCCTGAACTGCGATTTGTTTTCCCTGACTGTCTTTGACTTCAAAGCCGGATCGGAGGTTCTTTATCGCGTTGGGATTGTCGAATTCCATATAGAGCAAAAGCGTCTGTCCAGGTGTGAACTCGTACGGCTGATCAACGGCGGTGAAGTCGCCCAGCTTTCGGATAGATGTAACAAACGTGAGCGATTTGATCTTGAACTTTTCTTCAATCGGGGCGACGGCGGGAGTTTGTTGTATCGGCAGAGCGGAGTCCAGAGCCGCTTCCAGTTCAGACGGTTCAATGACAACGTTAGCCGCAGAACAGTTTTCAGGCGAGGCGTTGTTTAACGTCCCGCTGGGCGTTCCCGGGAGATCAAAAATATCGTCAGGAATGTCCTGAGACGAATTTCCGCCAGTCGGCTGACTTGGGGTCTGATTGGCGTCTGGTTCTGAACCGGGGAGTTCTTCCAGAAAAACACCGGATTCCATCGGCTTGGAACCGTCCATTGATTTCGGCAGAACGACTCTTTTATTCTCCTCAGCGGACGAGGTTGTATCAACCGTTCCCGGATTTTTATCGACATCCAGAACGGTAGGCGTCATTGTAAGCGTGTTTTGATTTGACGGTACTTGCGGAGAAGCGTTACTGTTGGCGCCGCTCCAATTATCTTTTGGCGCTGTTTGTTTTGAGGCGACTTTTAACGCTTCGGCTGAACTGGGCAGGGGAGCCAGCTCTGGTTCTTCGTAACTGACCTGTTGGATTTCGGACGTCTTTGCGGCGACAGCGTCGGTTTTGGGCAGACGCACGACTTTAATAGCGGGTTCGCTACTGACGTTTGACGCGGCGACAGCGTTCGGTTTGAGTTCATCCAGCGCTGCGAGCTTACCTTCGTTGGCAAACGGATTTTCTACGTTAGGCTGAGTTGTAGAATGGGCAGCTGTCTGCGATGCAACTGGAACGGCAGGTGCGGTTCTTTGAGCCGTTTGGATGGGTTCCAGCGTGGGAATGTCCGGAATGAGCGCTGGGGGAGCGGCAGGGTCTGGCGCTGCGCCTTTGGCAAGCGGTTTGCCATTTTGGTTTATCGCTTGAGGGGATTTCGAATAAAAGGACGTACAGCCTGACATCAGACAGACTGCGACAGTCAAAACGATTATCGGCAAGGAATTTTTCATGACGTTTTATTTAAAGTATAAACGCATCAATCTACCGCCAAGGCAGGCGCCGGGAACCGACGGCGCAGGCGTATGGAGCCAGAATCGATGCGCGTTCGTCCGTTCGATATTGGCGGCTTGTAACTATATGATATTATACAGTAGCGTTTTTTTTGTCAGAGGTCAAGAGGAAAAATTGATACAATCGCTACTCTTTTTATATCCGGTTTAAACGGACAAAAATTTGAGTTTTTATAGCGATTTGAGCTTTGAAGACGATATACAAAAACGTTGTATTTCGTTATAACTATTAGCATGGGGTTAAGGGCAGATAGCAGGAATCTCAGGCAGAGTCTGACAGTCTGATTATTACAGAAGATTTGTTCAGTCTTTGCCGGTTCGCGCCATTCTGTCTGGAAGATAATTTAATACAACGTAGAAACCAAACAAAACGGATCAGAGAAACCATGGACGCAATTGACGAATCCCTAAACCTGTTGGACTCCGCATTAAGTCCAAACAGCCCGCAGTCTCCTTTGGAGACGTATCTTAAGGAAATAAACGACACTGCGTTGCTGACTTCAGAAGAAGAGCAGGAACTGGCAACCCGAATTTCGCAGGGCGATCCAGAAGCGCGCGATTTAATGGTCAGAGCCAATCTGCGCCTTGTTGTCAACATAGCTCGCGGATATATGAACAAAGGATTGAGTCTTCTGGACTTGATCGAAGAAGGCAATCTTGGTTTGATGCGCGCTGTTGAGGGCTTTGATCCGGAAATGGGAACGCGGTTTTCTACGTATGCGTCTTACTGGATCAAGCAGTCAATAAAACGAGCGTTAATCAATACATCCAAGCCGATTCGCATTCCGGCTTACATGGTAGAACTGCTTTCGAAATGGCGTCGGGCGTCGGCGCGTCTTTCGGAAGAACTGCGTCGGAATCCGTCTCCGGAAGAGATTGCTCGAATGTTGGCGCTGCCGAAAAAGAAGCTTTCGATTGTCAAAAAGGCGATTCATATTTATAATCGGACGCCGCAGTTTGAGCAGCCGGAAGCTGGACGGTCTCTGGCGGACATGCTCATGGACGAAAACGCCAAAGACCCGGAAACGGCTACTGACTATCATGACAGTCTGAAAATCATTTTTGAAACGATGCAGTACATGAACGAGCAGGAAGCGCTTGTTCTGAAAATGCGTTACGGTCTGGACGAATACGAGCAGAAAACGCTTAAAGAAATCAGCGAAACGCTCGGTATGACTCGCGACCGCGTTCGACAGCTGGAAGCAAACGGCTTGGCGTTTCTTTACGACTGTCTTAACGGCATTCATCGTCGCGTCGACAAAAAACAACGGTAAAGATAACGTAATCCGCCAGAGCGGATTGGGGAAATATGTTTTCTCGACTGAAAAACTGGTGGAATCAACCCTGCGGCGCGAAAGAGCTTCTGATTATCGCGTTGCCTTTAATTATTTCGACGTCGTCGTGGAGTATAATGCACTTCATCGACCGACTGTATCTTGCCTGGTATTCCAAAGATGCATTGGCGGCTTGCATGCCCGCCGGAATGACGCATTTTACGATATTCTGTTTTCCGCAAGGCATTGCTGCCTATTGCGTTACGTTTGTTGCTCAGTATTGGGGAGCGGAACGTCCAGAACGAATCGCGTCCGTCGTCTGGCAGGGACTGTATATCGGGTTTCTGTTCTTGCCGATAATCTGGCTGACCGGGTTGGCGGCGCCGTGGTTCTATAATTTTTTGGGACATTCCGCCGACGTTGCCGCTCATGAGGCGATGTACTACCAGTCGCTGTGCGTCTGCGGCGGCGCGTGTATAATGTCCGCCGCTTTGACCGGATTTTTCAGCGGGCGAGGGCAGACGTGGATCGTCATGATTGTCGACACGCTGGCGTCCGGATTGAATATCGCTCTGGATCTTGTGATGATTTTCGGGACGGCGAAGATTTCTTGGTGGTTCCTGCCGCAGATCCCGGAACTGGGCATCGTCGGGGCAGGGCTGGCGACGTCAATTGCAGTCTGGTTCAAGACGATAGTCTATTTCGCGATTTTCTGGTCGAAACGCAACCGGACGGCGTTCAATACGCTGACGGACTGGAAATACGACTGGTCTGTCATGCGTCGGCTGCTCTACTTTGGCGCGCCGAGCGGTCTGCAGCTGATTGTCGAGAACTTCGCCATGACGTCCCAGCTGCTCATCATGGGCTTTATCGGTTCCGTAGAAATCGCGGGAACGAATCTCGCGTTTAATATAGAGTGCCTGGTCTTTATGCCGGTTTTGGGGCTGGGCTTGGCGCTTACCGCGCTGGTTGGGCAATGTCAGGGTAAACAGAGGCCTGACCTGTCCGTCAAGGCTACGCATACCGCGTTGTGGTTTGGACTGTCGTATACGGCGATTTTCGTCGCGATGTATATTTGCTGTCCGCGACTCTTCTTTATCGCTCACGAATGGGGAGCTGGGGAAGATTTCGCTCAGACGGAAGCGATGGCAGTCTATCTGCTCCAGTTTATTGCGGTGTTTATGGTCTTTGACAGCTTGAACGTGCTATTTTCCAGCGTCCTGCGCGGGGCGGGCGACACCGCGTTTGTCCTGTGGATTTCCATTTGCGTCTGCCCTCTGCCTGCCATTTTGAGCTACGTGGGCGTCTATCTTTTGGGACAGGGAATTACGTACGCCTGGTTTATAATGAGTGCAGGAATCTTTACACTGTGTACGTGCTTTTACATTCGATACCAGCTGGGATACTGGAAATCCATGCAGGTTATCGAACCGGATGCGATTACTCTTAACGACGATTCCGTGATACTGAGACAGAATATCGGTTGAAGTTAGGAGTTAGGAGTGAGGAGGGAGGAGTTAAATGAGTAGGGTTGCGTAGAACTGCCGGGAAAAATCTCACGCAAAGTTCGCGAAGTTTTAAAAACTATGCGTTCTTTGCGGCTTAAAAACTTTAGTAAGTAAAGAACAAAGCGACCAACGGGAGCGGGTATAGTCAGGCGCGCGGCAGCGCGGATTGGGAGCGGCGCCTCGCCGCCGCTCATTCTTCCGCTCCCTGGTCTTTGAGCCACTGAACCAGTTCCTGATTATTGCTCTGCTTGGCAGAATCCAAAACGTTCTTGCCGTCTTTGTCTTTTGCATTGACGTCTGCGCCTTGGCTAACCAGATATTGAACAATATCCAAATAGCCGTTATTGGCGGCATAAAGCAGATCAATAGCTCCGGTGTTGTCTTTTTCGTTGATGTCTGACCCGTGTTCAACGAGCCATTGAACCAGTTCCAGATTGTCCAATGTGACGGCATAATGCAAGGCGGTCCAACCGTCTTTGTCTTTAATATCGACGTCTGCGCCCTGATTAACCAGATACTGAACAGCATCCATATTGCCATTTTTAACGGCAGAATGCAGAACTGTAGTTCCGCGCCTGTCTTTTACGTTGATGCAAGCGCCGTGTTCAACGAGCCATCGAACCAGCTCCAGATTCTTTTGACCGTGCAGGATGGCAATATGCAAGGCGGTCAAATTATTATCTTCTTTTGCATTGATGTCTGTACCGTGTTCCACAAGCCACTGAACCAGTTCCAAATTCTTGTTTTTGGCGGCATAATGTAAAACCGTCCAACTATCGTTGTCCTTTATATTTATGTCCGCGCCGTGTTCAACCAGCCACTGAACCATTTCCAGATTTTCTCTCATGCAGGCTGAATGCAAAATGGTGCAATCGCCATTGTCTTTTGAATTGACGTCAGCGCCATGTTCAACCAGCCACCGAACAACGTCCCAATGGTTTCTTTGAGAGGCGTAATACAAAGGCGTTCTGTCGGTATTGGTTTTTGCATTGACGTCAGCGCCAAATTCGACCAGCAATTTGATGACGTCCCATTCTTTATTTCGAACGGCAAAATGCAAGACTGTCCATCCGCAATCGTCTTTTGTGTTGACGTCGGCTCCGTGCTCTACAAGCCACTGAAGCAATTCAAAATTATTGCTTTTGAAAGCGGCGTGCAAGACCGGCTGAGCGTCATTATTATTTGCATTTGCATTGATAACAGCGCCCTGTTCAACGATCCATTGAGCCAGTTTCATATTGCCGCTTTGGACGACATAATGCAAGACTGTGTTCCCGTCATTGTCTTTTACGTTGACGTCTGCGCCCTGTTCGATGAACTGCTCAACCAGTTCCATATTGCCGCTTTGGGCGACATAAAGCAGGAGAGTTTTTCCTGAGTCGTCTTTGGCGTTTATGTCAGCTCCCCGATCAAGAAACCACTCAACCAGTTCCATATTGCCGCTTTGGGCGGCATAATGCAGAACCGTCTTTCCGTTGTCGTCTCTTTCGTTGACGTAAGCGCCATGATCAATGAGCCACTCAACCAGTTCCATATTGCCGCTTTGGACGACATAATGCAAGACCGCCTTTCCGACGTTGTCTTTTGCATTGACGTCTGCGCCATGATCGATCAGCCATCGAATCAGTTCCAGATCGCTGCTTTTGACGACATAATGAATAACCGTCTTTCCGTTGTCGTCTTTGGCGTTGACGTTTGCGCCGCGGTCAACGAGCCATTGAACCAGTTTCAGATTGCCATTTTCGGTTGCATTTAGTAAGACTTTATCCAAGTCTTCCTCTTCAGGATCGACGTCTACGTCATGATCAATGAGCAATTGAATAACTTCCAAATTGCCTTTTTTTATGGCGTTATGCAAGACAGTCCATCCGTAATCGTCTTTTGCGTTGACGTCCAGTCCCTGTTCAATGAGCCATTCAACCAGTTCTGAAGAACCGCTTTGAGCGGCAAAATGCAAAACGCTCCAACCGTCTTCGTCTTTTGCGTTGAGGTTTGCGCCCTGTTTAACCAGATATTGAATCATATCCAGAATGCCATTTTTAGCGGCATAATGCAAAATATTCCATCCGAAATTGTTTTTTGCATTTACGTCTGCGCCGCGTTCAACCAGACATTGCACTATTTTTATATTTCCGCCATTTACGGCTGAAAATAAAACAGTCCATCCGTAGTCGTCTTTGGCATTGACGTCTAGTCCCTGTTCAATCAACAATTGAACCAATTCCAGATTTTCCGATCCGGCAGCATAATGTAAAGAGGTGCGCTTATAATCGTCTTTAGCGTTGATGTCTGCGCCCCGTTCCAATAGTTCTTTGACCCGATTTAGATTGCCGCATGCCATCGCAAAATGTAGAACCGTGGCGCCATCGTTGGCTCGATATGAAAAATCATAATCCTCATTTTGAAACATTAGTTCAAAACGATCAACGGCGATTTTACCAAATTGTTTTTCAAGATTAATCATTTTATTTCTTTATTATTAAATGGTTTATTATTTAGCGTTCTCTGTTTAATTACGGAGAACTGGGGATGTAACTCATAACAAACTTCCCGAAGCATGTCAATTAGTAAAATGGAGCATATTTTCGAGATTTGAATGACTTACTCATCTATCTATTTATATACGAAAAAATCAGAGAATTATAAACGTGGATTTTTAAAAAAACTTAAAAAATTTCGAAAATCGCGGAGTCTGTTTGATTAGAACAGATGTTTTAGAGATTTTGCTAGATTCTTTTGATAATAATATGTGGCTGACAATTCGCCAGCCTTATTATTGTGCCGCAAAGAATGTAAAGAGTTAATTTTTGCTATAAATCGCATTTTACCAAGGCATTGCGTAACTCGGATTGTCTATATAACGCCAAGCGCTTATTTTCCTGCGCCGTGGACTTTGAGTCATTGAACCATGTTCGATTTCCATAGCAGCGGCGACCAACGGGAGCGGGATTTGAATTAGGCGAGCCACGGGTGTAAACCCGTGGGTGTGAGCGAAGCGAAAACTCCTCACTCCTCATTCCTAACTGTTTTACAGCAAGGCGTAAAGAAATTAATCTCTTACAAAGTACGTCTTAATCGGCGGGAAGCCGTTAAAGCAGACGGAAGCGTAGCTGGCGGTGTACGCGCCGGCGGTCATCCAGTACATTCTGTCGCCGGCGGCGAGGTCTGCCGGAAGCGGAACCTTGTACCATTCGTACATGATGTCCATGCTGTCGCACGTTGGACCGGCGACGGTGAACTTCGTTTCGTCTTCGCCCGCGCCTTCGCAGTAAATCGGGTACTTGATGCTCTCGTTGACCGTTTCAATCAGCCCGTTGAAAATGCCCGCGTCTATATAGACCCATCTGTCCAGCTCCAGGTCGGATTTCCAGGAAACCAGAGCGACTTCGGTCGTTAAAACGCCGGCGTCGCCGACCATTGACCGCCCGGGTTCAAAGATAATGCTGGGATGGTCTTCCCCAAAATTGGCTTTTAAGAATTTTGTGATTTCAGAAGCGTAGGCGTCAATCGGGTTAGTCTTGGAAATGTACTTGGCGGGAAGCCCTCCGCCCATGTTGATAAGATCGAATTTGATTCCGTTATCCAGAAGTTCGTCGAAGATGTAACGCACCTTGACCAGCGTCGCGCTCCATGCGCCGATGTCGTGCTGCTGCGACCCGACGTGGAAGGAAATCCCGCGCGGATTAAGCCCGCGGTTGCGCGCCATAAGAGCCTCTTTAACGACCATGTTCGGATGACAGCCAAACTTTCGCGACAGGGGCCAGTCCGCCGTATCGGAACCTTCTGCCAGCAGCCGGATGAAAATGTCGCTGCCCGGCGCGAACTTCGCCAGGTTGTCGATGTCCGGGAGACTGTCTGTTGCAAACAGACGAACGCCTTTTTCGTAGGCGTACTGAATGTCTCTGGCTTTTTTAATCGTGTTGCCGTAGCTGATTCTGGACGGGTCAACGCCGAGGGAGAGAAGCTGGTCAAGCTCGTAAACGGACGCGACGTCGAAATTACTGCCCAAGTCTCGCAGGAGGCTGACGACCTCGTTTGCCGGGTTTGCCTTGACTGCGAAGTGACATTTAGAATACGGAAAGAGCCGGCAGAACTCTTCATACTTTCTTTTGATAATGCCGAGATGAACGACCAGAGAGGGCGTTTCGTGCTTCTTGGTCTCTTCATAAATTTTCGCCCAATCTTCCGGGGCGTAAAAGTCGTGCGGATTTGCGCTCATTAAAGTACGTCAAACAAAATCGTAAAAAAGGGTTTTGAAAAACTGAACAATGGACGCTGACATTTTATTCTGAAATATTTCATCTCAGAAAAAATGATTAGTATTTATATAGATTTTTTCAGGTTTGTCAATCTGGTTAAGACGCCAAGGGGGCGGTTTTTGAGAAAATAATAGAAAAAAGTTTTTTGAGAGGAATTGGCGTCTGGACGCAAGCGCCTTGCTGGATTGGCGCTTTGCGAAACTCCTCACTCCTCACCCCCTCACTCCTAACTTTTCAGCCCCCCCTTTGACTATATATTAAAGTATGTTAGAATTCAATTATTAAATATGGAATATAAGAGCGGGGCGCGAGTTGTTTCGTCCCTGCTTTATGAATCTTAACCTCTGTTTAAAGGAGACCGCGCTATGGCAATTAGCGAAACAATGGAAAAGAAGATTAACGAACAGATCAACGCGGAACTGTATTCCGCCTATTTGTATCTGTCGATGTCCTGTCAGGCGCAAGACATGAACCTGAAAGGGTTTGCCAACTGGTTCTACATTCAGTATCAGGAAGAAGTCGCGCACGCGATGGGGTTCCTCAACTACGTCCAGGAACGCGGCGGCAAGGTAACGCTGACGGCTATCGAAGGTCCGAAGACGCAATGGGATTCCGCCTTGGCGATGTTCGAGGAAACCTGCAAGCACGAAGCCTACGTTACCAGCCTGATCAACGGTCTGGCGGCTTTGGCGGTTCAGGAAAACGATTTTGCCGCCGGGCATTTCTTCAGCTGGTACGTCAAAGAACAGGTTGAAGAAGAAGCGACAGCCGGCGAGATCTGCTCGGAAGTCAAGATGGCTCAAGACAACCGCGGCGCGATGCTGATGCTTGACCGGGAACTGGGCGCCAGAACCTTCGTCGCCCCGATTATCAAATAGCTTATGGAGTGCGACGCCTTGGCGTCGCTTTTCCAAGAAAAAAGTTGAGAAATACCATTAAAGCAATTCGTGCCAGTAACGTAAGAACCCTTTAAATTTTTTCAAACGGTTCATTTCGTTATTGGCACGAATATTATTTTATCGTTGTTCGCGGCGGTTCTTGTAATGAAAGCGACGGCAAGCCGTCGCACTCCATATCATTTCTCAACGAACTGCACGGCGTCGACGATGACGTGACCGTTGGTGCCCTCGTTGCTGATTTGGACTTCCGCCGTCTTATCGAACGTAAAGGTTCCAATGGGCAGGAAAATGTTGTCGCGCGTGGGGGACTGTTTCTGGTTGACGATAACCGTCTTCTGACCGTCGGCGAATTTGACTGTTACAGGAACGTTCGTCGCCCGGTTGGCGTTGATGGTGTACGCAACGAGAACTTCGTACTTGCCTGGCTTGGGCAGGTCGGTTTTGAACGTCGCGATGCATTTGCCCTTGTTGGCGTTGTCGTCGTGAAGGTAGTTGGTTTCGATAAACGGGCGCGTAACGTTGTTGGTTTGCCAGTCGCCGGTCAGAGTCGCATCGTTGTTGTCGAGAACGATGCCGGGGAACCACTTTTTGCTGTAGGTTTTTCCCATCGGCGATTCGTATTCCAAAACCTGTCCTTCTTCTTCCAGAATCGGGCGGAGTTTATCGTAGGAAACGTCCTGAACGTCGCATTTGTCGTCGATGGCAATAGCCGCCGCGGCGCCGGCAGACTGACCTAAAATCATAAACACCGGCTCCATGCGGATGGATCCAAATGCAATGTGGCTGCACGACACGCAGACTGGCACGAACAGGTTATTGCATTCGCTTCGTTTGGGAACGAGCGTTCCGTAGTCAATCGGGTACGGCGCACCGGGATGAACTTCAACGTCGCCCTCGTTGCGAACCATCGCCTTGCCGTCCTGATCAATAAACAGGTAACGCTGGCAGTGGTGACTGTCCATGTTATAAGACCCGTATCCGACAGGACAGGGCGTCGGGAGAATCCGTCGGCAGTGGTTTTCCGTATGAACGAAATCGCTGACCATGCGGCGTCCTTCCCGGACGTAAATTTTGTGACCGAAATGGCGAGTGTCGGTAAACTCGTCTTTCGCCAACCCCCAATTGGCGTACCGTTTCTGAACGGCTTCCGGAACGCGGGGATTGTGCTGCAGCGTCCACATGAGCCCCTGTTGCCAGTCTTCGTGAGCCTTGCAGATAACAACGCGTTCAGCGTCCGAGGCGTCTATATAGTTATGGTTCTGACCGATAAAGTCGTGCGAGAACGGACCGCTGTTGTTCGTGTCTGTCTTGTAGTTGGGCATGGGCGACGGATTCATAAGAATCGTCTCACCGCCTTCCAGAGCGCGCAGATACAGCTCATAGTTGAGCGGGTCGTAGTTGTCCGGCTTGATAAACGGGACTCGGTTTTCCGGAACTTGCGTCATACACAGACGATAGCAGTACGCCTGAATCATCTTATCGCCTTCGCCGTCTTTCGCAATGGTTGCGTTAATCATTGGCAGCAGTCCGGATTCCGGTTTGCCGGGAACGACGTACGGGTCGATTCCGTACTTGAACTGATGGTATTTCGCGCAGCGGGTTTCAACGCCGTTAAGCGTTTCATTATACTGAGAGTTCGGCTCACGCCCGACAGTCCAGCTTACGCCCGCCTGAGCCATCAGGTCGCCCTCGTAAGTCGCGTCAATAAAGATCTTGCCGTAAAAGACGTTTTTCACCGTTCCGGAAGCCGGGTCGTTCGGATTGTTTTGGTATCCGGTCGTCGTTTCAATGGCGACGATTTTGTTACCCTCTTTGATTACGCCTGTCGTTTTCCCGGATCGGTCAATATACTGGTTGCGAACGACGGACACGTTGTTCTCTTTAATAAACTGTTCAAAGACGGCTTCCGCGACGCTGGGTTCAAAGTTCCACGCAGTTTGCGTATTGAAATCAAATCCGCGCCCGCCGTTGCCGCCAGCAACGTCTCGCGCCGGTTCCCACGTCCAGGATTCCGGCTTGGCGTAATGAAGCCACAGACGATGATAGAACTCTCGTGACAAACCGCCGATAACCGCTTTGTTGCCGGAGTCGGTTTGACCCAAGCCGGCAGACGACAGCCCGCCCAGATGAACGTCCGGACAAACGATAATAACGCTCTTGCCGTGCTTCGCCGCTTCTACTGCCGCTGTTACGCCAGCCGACGTCCCGCCGTAAATAACGACGTCGTAAACCGGCGTTTGCGCGAATGCAGTCGAAGCTGCCAGGACTGTCAATAGCAGTAAACAATTGTGAATTAATTTCATGATTCTCTCCGTTGAGTTAGGGAAAGGGGGAATAATAGATTACTTTCAGTATAACGAAAGAGAAAATAAATTGCAAGGGGGCGGGAAAGAAATTAATTATTTTGGAGTGCGACGGCTTGCCGGCGGCGAGGCGCCGCTCCCAACCCGCGCTGCCGCGCGAGACGTATTATACCCGCTCCCGTTGGTCGCTTGCGTACTTGACGCTAATAGGTTTTGTTTCTCTGTATCAAGCTACGCTTGACGATTAAAGCGATTCAATTTATTAAAAAAGCGAGAGTTTCGCTTTCGCTTCCCTCTCGCACTCCGAAAAATCTGGCGCTTGCGCCAACTCCTCACTCCTCACTCCTAATTCCTAACTCGCTTACGCAGGAATAATACGATAACCCCGAGAGCCATCAGCGCCCACGTCGACGGTTCCGGAACGCCGGAGCCGGGTTCAGGCGTCGGAGAAGCTCCTGCGATCAGATACAAACCGTCGCTTCTGCCGTCCAAGCTGAACAGGTCTGTGTAGTTGGACAGCCACGACGATTTATCTCCAACGGTAAATCCGCTGTTAGATACCAGCTTGTATGCGCTGCCGTCCGTCGCCCAGGCGTCAGCGTCGCCGTCGAAGACAAGAGAAATCATGCCGTCGCCAGCGGTAAAGAGATTGTCTGCTCCGAGAATTGTCAAAACGTCGTGATTTTCGTCCTCGCCGGTATACGTTCCGAATTCAAACAGAGCGGTACCGTCGATAACGGAAACGTCGCCTGTTACGCTCAGCGTTCCAACGGAATTGCCGGGCGAGAAGACTGCGCCGTTGATGATTTCGATGTCGCCTTCAAAGTAGCCTTTGAAATCCAGTTCGCCAGCGTTAACAGTAAACGAATCAGCTGAAATGGTATTGGGAGAATCGATATTGTTGATTTTCAACGTTCCAGAACCAGACTTGACAATCTTACCAGCGCCGGAAATCTGGTTGGAGGCTGTGATAGCAACCTGTTTTTCGTCGCCGTCGGCAACTTCAAATTCTAACGTTCCAGCTTCGCGGATGGTTGTTGCGCCTTGGCTTAACGCAGCGTCGCCTGTCAGTTTGAGAGTACCGCCTTGAATATCAATTGACCCGGTGTACAGGTTCGAACCGGAGATGGTGAGCGTTCCGCCGTCTTCCGAGCCGTCTGAGACCTTAACCAGATTAACCCAGTTGTACCAAGTGTTTGTAGTATTGGCTTCGCCTAAATTTCCGTTGACAGTTCCAGAACCGACTGTCAGAGTTCCGAAATTACCCGTACCCGGGTTATTGGAGCAAAGACGAACAGTAGAGCCGGTTTCAGTGTTGAGTTCCTTGACAGTCAAATTGGAAATCGCCCCGTTGTCAACATGCATGCCAAGGATGACGTTTTCCGCAACGTTGATCGTGCCGTTGCCCAGGTTGAGCGGTTTTGGACCGGCGCTTGTACGAATCATGGTATTGCTTAAAACGTCGACAGAGCCGGTAAACGCTTGAGGCGAATCGGCGCTGGCGTTGACAGCGAATCCTATCCAGCCATTGCCATCAAGTTCTAACGTTCCGGAGCCGTTAAGAGCCGTCGACGAAGCGAAGTACTTGTATCCTGTATCGTTGTTTTCAAAGCGAATTTTACCGGCGTCGATTGTCGTTGCGCCAGTATAATAATCCTGCCCTTTAATGGTGAGCGTTCCGCCGTCTTCCGAGCCGTCTGAGACTTTAACCAGCTTGACCCAGTTATTATAGTTGTCAGCAGCTACGCCTAAATTTCCGCTGACCGTTCCAGAACCAACGGTAAGCGTTCCAAATTTCCCCTCGCCGGGCGAGGTCGTGCAAAGACGAATTGTAGATCCTGTATCTGTATTGAGTTCTTTAACCGTCAGCGTTGAAACGTTTCTGCTGTTTACGTGCAAGCCTACAGTTGCATTCTTGCCAAGATTCAGCGCAGCGTTACCAAGATTGAGGTCTTTCACCGCGTTGGCTTCGTTTTTAATCATGATTTTGGAGGAATCGGCAACGTTGACCGTTCCGGTAAACTCCTGCGGCGTTGTATCATCGGTATTGATGCTGAACACCGTCCAGTTAGAGCCGGTGAAATTCAAGTTCCCAGAACCTTTCAAAGCCGTTGAACGGGAATAATACTGATAGTTGGTGTCTCCCGTCAGCGCGTTGGTAATTTCCAGCGTTCCGCCTTCGATCGTGGTTGAGCCATAGAAGTCCATATATTTATTGGACAGCGTCAGCGTTCCGCCGGTTTCCGTTCCATCGTTGGCTTTAACCAAATTGAGATGGTTGGTATACGGATAAGAGCTTTCGTCTTGTCTTCGACCGATTTCTCCGCCGAACGTTCCGTTTCCAACGGTTAAAGTACTGAAGTCTTCCAACTCTGTGAGTTTTGTAGAGGAATCGAGGTTAAGAATTCTACCGTACCCGTTGTCTGTTAACGTCCCAATTGTGAAGCTGGAATTTTTAAACTCAAGCGCCAGTTCCGAATACTTGCCGGACGTGTTCCCATTCATGACTAGCGTAGCTTTAGGCAGGCTGACGTCCGTAGCGGAATATTCCGTTTTCAATGCGTTGTTACTCCATGAATACGTCGCAGCTGCGAGTTTAATACGTCCGTTGGCAGACAGACTGGTATCAAACAGCTGAATCGTTCCTGTAAATTCGGACGGAGAATCGCTGAGAATGTTGAAGTACTTGTTGTTGCCGGACAGCTTCAGCGTTCCTGAACCCGTCAGAGCGCTGGACGTTACGAAATCGCTGCCGGTAATGGCTAACGTTCCGCCTTCGATGTTTGTCTTGCCTCTGTAATAAACGGGACCGGACAGAGTCAGCGTTCCGCCGTCTGCCGTTGAGTCGCTGGCTTTTGTCAAGTTGAAATAGTTGACTTTTTGGGTGTTTTTGCCGGGCAAGTCAGCGCCGCCGTTTGCCATGCGTCCCAACTCGCCGGAATACGTTCCGGATTTCAACGAAAGCGTATTTAAGTCGTCAGCGGCTATCGAGTCGTTTAAGTTCATAACGCGAGCATACCCATTTGTAGTTATGACGTCGTTAAACGATACGGTTTTTGCAACGCCGTTGAAGGTTACTTCTGTATAATAGCTGGAACTGCCTCCAAGGATTCTTAGCGTAGAATTGCTGAGATTGACGTCAGTAGGCAGATTAAGTCTGGTAGCGCCGTTAATTTGAAAGACGCCCGTAAGAGCCTGAGGCGTTGAAGGGTCAGCTGTGAAGTTCAGCGTCATATTTCTGTTGTTTGTGCCGTTGACGCCTTCAATTGCGATTTTTCCGTTTCCAGCAAACCCGGCGGAGGTAATCGTTGTATTTGAACCATTGCCCTTAAATACCAATACGTAACAATCCACCGTGGAAACGCCGGTATATGAAAATGCGCCTCGAAGGTTAACGCGCGCTCCGCTGTCCGTTCCCCAGGTTCCGGTTGCATACAGGTTTGTGGGAACCGTACTGGAAACGTCGCTGACCGTTCCTGTATATATATAATTTCACCAGTCCCTTCTCCTGCGTTGAGTTCCAAATCACCGCTGGTCGCATCGCCGGTAATGGTTGCGGGAATGGTATCGCCGAGATTATAAACAACGCGGTCTGCGTTAGCGGGGCTGACAAACAAGCCGACTGTCAACGCGGCAATAACCGCAACGAACGAACCGTTTACCGAAATTTGACGGGAACAGGATTTAACGATAGCCATCGTATTCTCCAGTAAAAAGTTTATGGTTTGGGAAAATTGATATTCAAGTATAGCTGCTGGCGAGACGTACAGATACACTTCGCCTATATAGCTCATGTATTATTTTATATTATAATCAGTATTTTGGAGAATGTCAAGCAATTACGAAATTTTTTGAGAATATTTATGAGAATTTAGGAAAAGAATTCGGGAGATATGGAGTGCGACGGCTTGCCGTCGGCGGCGAGGCGCCGCTCCCAATCCGCGCTACCGCGCGAAACATTTTGAAACCGCTCCCGTTGGTCGCTCCATTACCTTTAAAACCAATCGGCGAAAATCCGTTTAATCCGTAAAATCCGTGACCGGACTGACCTGCACATAACCATCGGGGAGCGCTTGCGAAACTCCTAATTCCGAATTCCTAATTAATCTTTTTCGTCGTCCCAGACGCCGGCGGGTTTGCGGATTTTATATCGCAGCAGTTTTCTATCCAGCGTGGAGCGCTCGATTCCCAGCAAAGAGGCGGCGCGGCTCTTGTTCCATTCGCAGTATTTCATCATGGCTTCGATATGACGCGCTTCCATGTCGGTTAAAGAGCACGGCGTGAACGAAATCTTTTCCTGCTGAGGTCCGGCGGTAAACGAGTCGCCGGCGGTGGCGAGGTTGGAAAGGAGCAAGTCCGACTCGCTGATTCTGGCGCT
>JAFSMW010000230.1 GCA_017447745.1 Thermoguttaceae bacterium | reverse complement strand
GTGGGCAAGAGAAAAAGGCTGCCTCGTCGTTGACGAATCCGCGTACTACCGCATGCACGACGACGTCCCGCTGGTCATTCCGGAAGTCAACCCGGACGCTGTCGACAACCACAAGGGAATCGTTTCCAGCCCCAACTGCTCCACGACCCAGATGGTCATGGCGCTCAAGGCTCTGTACAACTACAGCAAGATTCGCCGCGTTATCGTTACGACGTTCCAGGCGACCTCCGGCGCAGGCGTTGCCGGCAACCGCGACCTGAAAAACGGTTCCGCCGCCGCTCTTCGCGGAGAGGAATACAAGTACGAAACTTTCGCTCATCCGATTGCGTTCAACTGCATGCCGCAAATCGGTTCGCCCAAGCACCCGGATCGGTTCCCCGGATACACGTCTGAAGAAGTCAAGATGATTCTGGAAACCTGGAAAATCATGGGCGACAACTCCTTCGGCGTCTGCCCGACGTGCGTTCGCGTTCCGGTTGAAAACTGCCATTCAGAAAGCATTTCCGTCGAAACGGAACAGGAAATCACGGTCGAAAAGGCACGCGAGCTGTTTGCTGCGTTCCCCGGCATTATCGTCATGGACGACCTCGACAACAAGGTTTACCCGATGCCGTACCTCTGCACGGGCAAAGACGAAACGTTCATCGGACGCATTCGCAAAGACCCCAGCGCTCCGAACACGCTTACTTTCTGGTGCGTCAGCGACAACCTCCGCAAAGGCGCCGCGACCAACGCCGTTCAGATTGGCGAACTGCTGGCGAAGAAATTCTCCAAATAACGCTTTAATCTCGCATTGCGGAAAAAGTCTATAACATAACAGATTACAGGGAACGGAAGCTCATTCCGCTCCCTGTTTTTCGTAGAATTCTTTGAGAATCGAGAACCAATCCTCTCGGCTTCGAACTGTTACAAATCGGGCGACCAGTTCATCTTTTCTCGGATGCGTCAAAGCGTGCTTGATTCCAAACTTGCGAATTATAGAGCACGTTCTTCTTTCGCCGTATAAATCGACGCAGCGGTTAAAATGCTCTGCTAAAACCGCCGCCTGTTCTTCCAGACTGGGGGGCGGCAAAGCGGGAAGCCCCATCGCCAGGGCGTTAAACGCCGGGAAGATCCACGGATTCCCAATCGCGCCGCGGGCAATACAGACGCCGTCGACGCCGGTTTCCAGAATTCTGTCCAGACACGTTTGAGCAGAAAACAGATCGCCGCAGCCTAGAATTACCAGCGACGGGAACTCGGATTTAACTCGTTTAAGAAACGTCCAGTCCGCCTCGCCGGTATAGCGCTGTAACACCGTTCGACCGTGAATGGCGACCGCGTCAACGCCGATTGCAATCGCGCCATTGAGCAGTTTATAGAAGTTGTCCTCGCTTTGAGCGGAATCGTCGTATCCCTTGCGAAGTTTAATCGTCAGTGGGACGCCGTCCGGCAGAGCGTCGCGCGTTCGAGCTGTCATTTCCAGAGCCGTTTCGGGTTCAGACAAAAGAAATCCGCCGCGCTTTCTTCCCAAAACTTTTTTAACCGGACAGGCGAAGTTCAGATCAATCCAGTCGAATCCGCTTTTGACAAGGCGCATCGCCGCCGGGGGGAAATCCTCTGGGAACGCGCCCATGATTTGCGCCCCGCACGGATGGTCAGACGATTCCAAGCCCATACGCTGGTTGACTTTAACGCTCTTTTTAACCGATAAAACAAACTGATCCAGCATGACCTCCGCTACGGTTGCCGCTGCGCCGATAATAGACGTCTTCCATTGTTCGGGAAGGGTAGAATATTCCGGGAAATCCGCAACGGATTCGTGAAGATTTTGCGTAACGTGACGCTGCGGTCTGTCGCTGTACCCGCTTAAAGGCGCCTGAATCGCCGGGAATCCAATATAGACGTTCCCGATTGACAGCGGTTTGAGTCCCTCAATCAGCGGCAGATTCGATGAAGAAGCCATAATAACGCATAAACGTGGAATAACGCCAGCTACGTATTAGATAACCGCCTTTTATTCCACGTTTGAAAAACTATTCCGCCTGTTCGGATTCTGATTGTTCTTCAGACGACTTAGCAACGCCTTTATTAATCGTCTCGCCGGCGTTGTAGCGTTCGACCTGTTTGTCGAGCTTTTTCTGAATGCGGCGACGTTCATTTTCGTCCAGACGGTCAATGAAACAATAGCCGTCCAGATGGTCGTTTTCATGCTGAACGCAGCGCGCCGCCAGACCTTCAAAGGTGGCTGTGAACATCTCGCCTTTGATATTAAACGCTCGAACAGTAACTCGTTCCGGACGCACGACTTTTGCGAAGATGTCAGGAAAACTCAGACACCCTTCTTCGCCGCTGACCAATTTCCCGCCCCGGCGGAGAATAATCGGATTGATGAAGACCATCTCTTTGTCTTTCTTTTCCGCGTCGCCGGTATAGTTCATCACAAAGACTCGATACGGCAGTTCAACCTGCGGACCAGCCAAACCAATGCCGTTGGTAGCATACATAAGTTTGAACATGTTTTCAATCTGCTGACGCAGAATACTGTCAATGCGAAGAACCGGCTGTGCGGTCATCTTCAGCGACGGATGCGGATAAAGTACAACGTCCATAGCAAAAAATTCCTTGAATAATCAATATTGATATTATGATACTATATAATTATATCAAAGATAAGATTTTTCGCAAGGGACGGTAAAAGAGGCAATTGGCAGTAGGTGCGTACAAAATTGGGGGGCATGAAATCATGAAAAAGGAAAGAGAACGCAGAAACCGCAGACTACTCGCAGAATACGCAGAAGCAAGCGTCCATGTGTCATCTACGCCCGATACTCGGGCTATGACACGATGTCCGCTTGCGATTTTAAAAAATAAATAAATCGGACGGGAATCGTGGCGTAGCTAACGTAGTTAGCGTTGTCGCCACATTCCCTGTCCGTCTGCGCTCTCTGCGAGGAGTCTGCGTACTCTGCGTTCAAAAATAAAAACTATCAATTTTCGCATCCTAAGAGTTATCGCACCCTTGGCAGCAGGGAACAGGCAATAGAAAAAAGTTCGTTGAGACTTTTCGGAGTATTCGTTGCTCAAAACGTCTATTTTCTTAAAACTTCTATATGTTTATTGCTGTTAATTATTAATTTTTTTAATTATTTTTAAGAAAATTTCGACCAAAAGCCCTTTATCTTTCGTATAAAATCTGTATAATAGAATTAAACGTTACCATTAACCCTTAGATTTTATTTCAGGAGAAACAAATGAAAAATTCATTCACCATTAAAATGTCAGTGTTCACGTTAGCAGCATTCCTGTTGACGTCAACATTGGCTGTTGCGCAGCCTGGTCCGAGAGGCGGCGGTCATCCCGGACCTGCTCCGAGAAGCGGAGGCGGAGGATTCCGCGGCGGTCCCAGCGCTCCCCGAATGACGCCTCCGCCGTCGCGTCCTCATATCAGCGCGCCTAAAGCTGCGCCGAGCAGATCAGATTTCCGCGCTCAAGCGCCAAAATCTCATCCTGGACCCAGCGTTCGTCCAACGCCGAGCCGTCCGGTTCCGCCGCCCAGCGTTCGTCCAACGCCGAGCCGTCCGGTTCCGCCGCCCAGCGTTCGTCCAACGCCAAGTCGACCGGTTCCGCCGCCCAGCGTTCGTCCAACGCCAAGTCGTCCGGTTCCGCCCCCCAGCGTTCGTCCGAAACCGCCGATGCCGGGTCCTTCTCACCATGTAACGCCGGGACCGAAACCGCCGATGCCAAAACCGGGACCGTCTCATCATCCAATGCCGGGACCGAAACCTGGACCGGGTTATCACCCTGGACCAAAACCCGGACCGGGACCTCATCACATTCCGTCAGGAGGACGTCCAAGCTGGCAAACCAGACCGCACGATCATTTTGATCGTATTTATCGCGATGTTCACCACGCATTCCGTGGACCGCACGTTCCGCCTCCACCGCCTGCTCCGCGTCCGTACTGGAACAATTGGGGAGTTTCCGTAGCTCTTGGTTGGAATAGTTTTGCCATTTCCACAGGCGCCTTTACGTTTGGCTGGTGGGATAACATGTACTACCGCGCTCCGTGGTGGAACTATTACTACTATCGTTCCGCTTACCCGGTATATTACTGGTGGGATTGCCCAACGTGGACTCGCGTTTGCCGATTCTATCCTTCATACGGATGGACTAACGGGTATTACTACGATTACGGTCAGAACGTTATCATTGGAGCTGACTCCTACGTTTACATCAACGGCCAAAGAGTAACAACTCAGTACGAATACGCTCAGTCTGCGGCTGAATTGGCAACGTATGCCATGCCGTCTGAGACAGTTTCTCAGACTAACCTCCAGTGGCTGCCGCTGGGAACGTTCGCGTTGTCAACTTCGGCTGTCAATCCGCAAGTGTCAACCAAAGCGGCTATTCAGCTTGCTGCAACCAACGATGGTTTGATCAGCGGTTCGTTCTATAATCGAGAAACCAACCAGACGTTCCCGATTCAAGGTCGAGTCGATCCACAAACCCAGCGAGTTGCGTTCTACGTTATCGGCGCAGAAAATACCGTTTTTGAAACTGGCATGTACAACTTGACCCAGCAGCAAACTCCGGTCATGATTCACAAGAATGGCGGAAGAACAACTCAAAACGCATTGTTGGTTCGTTTGACTGCGCCGTCACAAAGCGCGTCAACTACAACAACCGTTCCTTATGTTCAGAACACATCTCCTTATGTTCAGAGCTCCGTTCCTACAGTTCCCTATGTTCAGGAAGACAATGTTGCGTTACCCATCATTGATGATAACGACGCAGATTCGGTTGTTCACAGCATTTTAGAATAGTCAATTGTTGTCGCAGCGCAGGAACGAACGAGTATCAGATAAAACTATTCGATCGTTCCTGTGTTTGCGATTTTTTTGTTTTTGAATAACGTTTTACCCTGTTTTTTTATTTTCCCTATCCCATGAAACACGTTTTATTATCCCTTGCTTTGTTGGCTGTTGTTAACGTTTACGCATTTGCGGACGCTGACGTACCGCCAGTAGTTGGACATCGCGGCAATTCCTCGGTTGCTCCGGAAAATACGCTTTCCGCGTATCGTTCCTGCATCGAAACCGGCGCTCAAGGCGCTGAATGCGACATCTATCGCACCACTGACGGCAAACTCGTTTTGGATCACGACGGCGCCTTGAAGAGAACCGTTCGCGACGCCAATGGCAATCCCGCCGCCGGTCGGATTACCGATTACTCGCTGGCTGAACTTCGAACCATGGACTTCGGCGTCTGGAAAGGCGAACAGTTCAAGGGCGAAAAAGTCGCTACACTGGAAGAATATCTCGACCTGTTAAAGGGCACGACCTGCGCTCCGGTTGTCGAACTGAAACAGGTTGGTCTGGAAGCCGATACAATTGCCGCCATTCGTGAAAGAGGAATGGAAAAAGAAACGACGATCATCGCTTTCAATGCAGACGCTATTAAAGAATGCCGCCGACTGGCTCCGGAAATCAAAGCCGCCTGGCTGTGTACCAGAGGCAAAAAAGAAACGAACGATCAGTACGCTGACCGCATTATTGCCAAGTTAAAGGAAATCAACACGACCTACGTCGATCTGGAACACTCTGCCGCCACGCCGGAATTCGTTAAGAAACTTCACGACAACGGCATTACCGTCATGGTCTGGACGGCTGACGCCCCGGCTCGAATCAAGGCTCTGTTTGACATGGGCGTCGATTCCGTTACAACCAACGTTCCCGCAACCGCTCTGGATATTTGGAAGAAGAAGTAAACGCAGCTTTTTCAATTGAGGTTTAATAATCAGCGCTAAAACACAGGACACATCAAAAAACATCCCATTTTGAACGTCCTGTGTTTTTTGATTAAATGGCTGTTCATTTTCGCAGGTTTTATTTATGAAACGCATTTTATCATTCTTGGCGTTGACGGCTCTTACCGTTACAACCTTTGCCGACGTTCCACCCGTAGTAGGACATCGGGGTAATTCTTCTATTGCTCCAGAAAATACTCTTTCCGCATACCATTCCTGTATAGAAGTCGGCGCTCACGGCGCTGAATGCGACCTTTACCGTACAAAAGACGGCATACTGGTCTTACAACACGACCTGACGTTAAATCGAAACGTTCGCAACGCTCAAGGAGCGCCTGTTTCCGGACAAATTGCGGACTACACTTTAGCAGAGCTTCGAACTATGGACTTCGGCGTCTGGAAGGGCGAACAGTTCAAGGGCGAAAAAGTCGCCACGCTGGAAGAGTACCTTGATTTGTTAAAAGGTACGACTTGCGGTCCGGTTATTGAATTGAATCAATTAGGACAGGAAGTCGATACGATTGCCGCCGTTCGCGCTCGAAAAATGGAAAAAGAAACAGTTATTATCGCCTTTGACGAGAACGTTATAAAATCGTGCCGCCGGCTCGCTCCGGAAATTAAAGCCGCCTGGCTGTGCGGAAAAAAAAGAAGAGAATCATTAGACCAATACGCCGATCGTATTATAGCAACGCTTAAAGAAATCAACACGACCTGCGTTGATTTGGAACATTCGCCCGCCACGCCGGAATTCGTTAAGAAACTTCACGACAACGGTATTACCGTTATGGTTTGGACGGCAGACAATCCAGATCGAATCAAGGCGCTGTTTGACATGGGCGTCGATTCCGTTACAACCAACGTTCCCGACATAGCTTTAGAAATTTATAAAAAACAAGAATCCTCGAAGAAAAATGATTGATATTGAATACCTGCTATTCCTTCAAAAAATACGATTGGCATCTCCAGACGTTGTTGTCCAACTGTTTGAGTTTATCTCAAACTTCGGAACTGTTTTTTCTATTCCAATACTATGTTTAATATACTGGTGTTGCAAAAAAGAAGACGGCATCCTGGCGCTGTGGTCATTAGGATTTGCAATGCTTGCCAACGGTTTGCTTAAACAAATCATGTGTATTTATCGCCCATGGATACGCGATCCGCGCATTGTTCCTCCTGACATTGCTCTGGCTGGCGCAACAGGATACTCGTTTCCAAGCGGGCATTCAACCAAAGCGGCATCGTATTTAGGCGCTATCGGAAGGCAGTATCGCAAAAAGGCTGTTATTTTTTACTCCCTTTTCGCTCTAATTATTTTGGTTTGCTTTTCTCGAAACTTTTTAGGCGTTCATACGCCCCAAGACGTGATCGTCGGCTTTACTTGCGGCATATTAAGCATTCCGACCTCATGGTTCGTATTGAAGTGGGAACAGAAAGAAAAGAACAGGGATTTTGTAATTCTGGGCGTCTGTTTTCTAATCGTTGCCGTATATTTAGCATACATAAATTTCAAGAACTATCCATTAGATTATGACTCTAACGGCAAGCTGTTGGTTGATCCTAAAAAAATGGCATTGGACAGCTGGGGACATGGAGGCATCTTTATCGGCGTGGTTTTGGGGTGGCTTATTGAAAAACGGTTTGTGAAATTTCAGGCGCCAAGCAGCTTTCTAACAGGTATATGTCGATACGTCATTGGCATTGGGGCAATTCTGCCGTTGAAATACAGTAAAGAATTTTTCTGTACGCTTTTTACAGACGCCTGGGGGTATTTTACTGCTGGTTTTTTATCGTTTTTCTTCGTAACTTGTCTTTATCCAGCGATATTTACAGCCGTTGAAAATTGTATGGTGAAAAATAACCCTATAAACGAACAGCCCCGTAACGTTTAACATTGCAGAAATGGCTGTTACATTTTACCGTTGCCGGATAAACCCAAACGTTACTTTTTCCACAGCAATTCAGTAAACGCGAGCTTCACTTTTTCCCAGCGGGTAAGATGAACGCCTCGCGCCAGGACAAGGTCAGGACAATTCCTGACCTTTTGTAATATCGCTTCATAAACGCGGCGAATCAGGCGATTGGACTTCTGCCCGCGAGGGGAAAGATACTCGTCAAGCAGCTTGCTGGACAAATAATTTCCTTCCGCCATGGCGACCAAGTCCATAATCATGTCTGTCGCCTCGCCCTGTTTGAAATTGTTGTTTTGAACCTGTTCCATAAACAGCGCGGGATTCCAGGCGTATCGGCGCAAAACGTCAACGGGAATGTAAACCCTGCCGCGAAGAGCGTCTTCTTTTATGTCTCGGAGAATATTGGTCAGCTGAACGGCAAACGCCTGCTGCTCAATCCAGCCCTCGATCCTTCCCCAGGCGCGTTCGACGGAGATGTCGCCCTGTTTTAAGCCCCAGATTTTAACGCACGCCAGCCCAACCGTTCCCGCAACGCAATGGCAATACCATTTCAGTTCGTCGACGTCATTCAAAGGACGAAAATCGGAATCGAACAGCATTCCTTCTATAACGTCTGTTATGCAAGACTGCGGAATGGCAAACCGTTCAACAGCGTCCAAAAAAGCGGGAACAAAATTGAACAGTTCAACATTGTTATACGATGGCGTAAAATCCTCTTGAGGCGTTAAAACCTGCTGACGAATTTCTTCAAGTCGATTTTTCTTTTCCTGGGGAGGGAGCGTTTCGCTATCGGCAATGTCGTCAATCGTTCTCATGAAAGCATACAACGATTCCATAGCCGATTGAGAAACCGGGGGAAGAATCGCAATAGCGCGTCCAAAAGAACTCTTGGAGTTCTTTACAACTCGCCGACAATATTGTTGTGACTGGTTTAGCGAAATCATGGCTTGGGAGAAAACTGTAATATTATTTTCTTTTCCGGAGAAAGAACAAAAATCCGACCTTCAAACGAAGCGACAAACGGTTTTTCCGTCTGTGACCAAAAAAATGCGCGATCGCCGGCAACTAAGCTTTCAAACGTCCCGTCCGGACGAAACTTTTTGACGCATGGATAATCTTGCTCTGCAACGATAAACGAACCGTCTGGCTCAACTGTAAAATGTGACGGCGAAATTTTCCCTTGAAAGCTGTCCAGCGTTTTGCCTCGTTGTCCCCAAATTCGGGACGCGTCGCACTTTCCATCCGGCTGAATCGGTACAAATCGGGCGTTGTCCGGATCGGCAATCCAAACGGTGTAATTGGATTCTGAACTGTCTGAATGAATATCGATGTTCAAATCCTTTCCGCACGGCTTATCAAATGCAGACAGATTAACCGTTTGAACCAACTCGCCGGATTTCTGGCTGTAAACGCGAAGCTCGCCCGCGCCGGAATCGGCAACCAAGAGTTTTCCGTCAAAAAAGCGTATGGCGTCCAGACGGGATTCTGCCGTGAAACCGTCTGTAAACTTTTTGGCCAGGTCTTTTAATACGTCTTCTTTCGATTCTGAGAAAGACGTTGGAACAACCCACTGGTATACGCCTGTATTGGTTCCCAAATAAACGGTAAGAGAATCAACTGGAATATCGGGCGCCCAATCCGCCGATGTAACGGTTCCGATGGCGTCGTTATCAATCTTTTGAGGCGTTTCCGTCTCTGAAATAACCGGAGCGCCTAAACCGATAATATGAAATTTCTTATCCAGAATAAAAAACAAACGTCCTGACGGGTCGAGAGAAAAGTCGCGTACTGTTTCCAGCTGCGGCGTAGACATAAACGTCTCAAACTGATAGCCAAATTTTTCTTCAGGCGGTTCAGGACGCATTATATATTTGGGAACAGAAACCGGCGGCGCTTGAGAAAAAATCGCTTTAAAAACGCCAAAAACAAGAATGCCTATTCCCAAACCGGCAAGAAGAAACCAGAACGGATAAAGATTGGTCTTATTCATGTTGAACTGAAATGATTCAGCGCATAGAACTAAAGAAAAGCTCTTTAATTCTATGCGCTAAACGTTATAAATCAAAAGTTGATATTACGGCAATTCCTTAATGCGAATGTTGCGGAATTCGACGTAGTGTCCGTGACCGAGGAATCCAATAGCGCCCTTTTCGTTGTGAAGACCGGGGTGCTTGCGATGATCCATCGTGTCGCCGTCGCCTTTGAATTCGGCAATGTCGGCGTCAACGATAACTTTGCCGTTGACCGTAACCTTGATCTTGGTTCCGTTAACGCTGATTTCTTCGGTGTTCCATTCTCCAACCGGTTTTTGGCATTCGCGATCCGCCGGGACAATGCCGTAGATGGAGCCGTGATACTGATACGGCTGCAAGTGACGATAGGCGCTGCCGGAGTTGTCCAGAACTTGGATTTCCATGCCGTAATAAGCGGCGTCTTTACCGCGTTCGCAGCGGATTCCAACGCCGTTGTTGGCGTTTTCCGTCAGTTTGAATTCGAAACGATAGATAAAGTTTTTGTAGTCTTTGGCGAGGTAAACGTTTCCGCCAGGCTTGCAAACCATAACGCCGTCTTGAGCGAAGTAGCCTTTTGTATCTCCGACCCAGCCGTCCATGGTTTTACCGTCAAAGCAGCTGACGAAGCCGTCAGCTTTTTCCTCGTCTGAAACCGTCTGGCAATACGCCATGCACGGAATCGACAAAACAACCGCCAATAATGCAGGAATAAAATGTTTCATGATAAACTCTTTCTGAAAAAAATACACGATTAGTCCCCCTGCAACGATACAGTGCATGGACTTTTATATATATTCTAATCAAAACTCAAATGAAATAAAAGGGGGGGAGAGAAAAAAATAAAAAAGCCCTTGAGAATTACTTCTCAAGGGCTTTAATATACATAAGGCGGAACTTCCTTGCACCGTAAGCAAGTCGTCTCCAATTCAGTTTTCTAAATTCCTTAGAAAGGAGGTGATCCAGCTGCAGGTTCCCC
>JAFSMW010000229.1 GCA_017447745.1 Thermoguttaceae bacterium | reverse complement strand
ATAAATCTGGGGGCTACGATTTTTGAATTGTTTTTATTTCCCACGTCTAAAGACGTGGGGATAAGAACAGAGTAATCAGAAGGTTTCGAAAAGGTTTCAAGACATATTCCCTTTCCATGCCCCCCAATTTTGAACGCACCCAAGACGTTTGCTATTGTTATCTCCCCCCTTGAAATTTTTCATAAAAAAGTAATAATAATTGTGAATGTATTAGAGCGCTGAATCCGCTAAATTATCCCGCCTGTTTTTCCGATACTACGAATAGACCGTATTATTTTCATATCCGTTTAGCTTGACGCTGGCGGATTATCCCTTGCGCGATCGTTTACACTAACGAAGCGTCCTCCATTAAAACTTACGCCATAGCCATGCCCAGACACCGTTATCTAGCGACGTCCATAGTAATGCTTATGGCGGTATTATTTCTTTCCAGCAGTCTTCAAGCGCAAATCGAAACCGATGCCGACGTTCCGTTTACAGAAGAATCCAATTCCGATTTTGCTCTACCGGATGACGATCATCCACAACCGGAAACCTCAGATATAGAACTCGTTCCAGCGTCAACGGTTCACGATTTGAATCTGCCGTCGCCGCGAATGCGGTTTTTACAGCATCGCGCTAACGAACTTCATCGTATTTCAAAACAAGGTAAAAATACGTTGGCGACGCCCCCGGCTTTTATTCGAGACGTTGCAGTTCATTCCAATTACAACGCTTTGATCTCGGAAGATTATTTGTATCATATAGCGTCAACTCATCCCTGGGGTCGATTTCCCGAGGGCGCATGGAAACGAATCCGCATGGTTCGTTCTGAAGGCTCTGCTGAAAAAGTCAGAAGAATTAATTTCCGACATTCGTCTGCGGAATATACAATAACGCTTTCTCAAATCCTTCCAGAGCAGTATACGCTGACAACAGAATCGGCGCTCAGTGGCGCAGGCAGAAAATGGAACAATCCCCCGACTACAAACGAATCAAATTTCTGGGAAGAGAGTTCTGAAATGAAGCTGGTCAGCTTCAAAACGCAAGACGATCTCGTTCTGGATATTGAAGGCGTTTCCTATTCCTGTTCCCTGGAACAAATAGTTTTCGAAGACGACGCCAAGCGGGTTGAAATCAAAACGTGGCGCAGCGACGCAAGCGCTCATTTACCTCAAATTTTACGTCGGGAACGTAAAGTGTTCCTTAAAAAACCGGGAGAAGAAAACAGCCTGTATCTCAGTTCGATTTATCAGCTTTCCCCCACGTCGTTTCCCTATTCCGTAATGGGGAAAATTCATCACGTCTGGAAATGCGAACAGACAGATGAATCGTCACAAGGGAAAACGGTAATTACATCATTAATCAGTCTTAACGTTCCAGGAGAAACCATTTCCTCGGATACGCGCCAGTACTCTCCTCAGGGCGAATTGAGCTGGCAAACAACAGGTTATTTGGTCGATTACGGTTTTAGCTGCTCAAAAGGCAGGTCAGAACCCATTCGATCCATGTTTAACAACATGCGAACATGGCGGAAACCTCTTGTATTGCCCAAATAACGTTTAATTTCTTTGAATCTACTCTGAAATCCAATAGCTGTTTAACGGAGTATTTGAACGCCAAAGGGGCTTGATATTTCTTTCAGTTCTGGTACAATTACAGAAATAAGTGGAATTAAAGCGCAGCGTTGAGAGAAGTCAACGTTGTCGAAAACAGTTCACGACGATCGTATGTTTAAATTCTGCGTCCCTAAAATTACTATAGTAAGATCATGCCTCGCCGATACTTGCGAAAAATCACCCACCGACTGGATTTTGAGAGATACCTTTTAAATGGTCGTGAACTGGACGAAAACTGGCGTGCTGAGTCCGTTTTTCCGGTTCAGCAGCCGCTGGAAGTGGAGATCGGTTCTGGAAAAGGGCTTTTTATGGCTCACGAGTCAGTTAAAACGCCAAACCACAACTTTTTGGGAATCGAAGTCGCCAATAATTACGCTGCATACTGCGCGTTACAGCTGGCAAAGACCAATAACGAGCAGGGCGTCTCCAATGCCATGATGATTGCCGGCGACGCCACCCCCATCTTTACAACCAATCTTCAGGACGACTCTGTCGAAGCGGTTCACATTTACTTTCCCGATCCGTGGTGGAAGAAAAAACATCGTAAACGACGTATTATCAATCCGGTTATCGTCAGCAATGTTTATAGAGTTCTGAGAGTCGGCGGGAAATTTCATTTCTGGACAGACGTAGAAGAATACTATCAAACTGCGTTGGAACTGATTAAGGAAATTTCCCAGTTTAAAGGACCGTTCCCGGTTGAAGAAGCGCCAGCTAACGACCCGATGGACTACAGAACCCATTTTGAAAAACGCACTCGAGAAAACGGTCAGCCGGTCTATCGCTGCTATTTCGAGAAATAATCCATAACCGGTCAACCTCGGGCAAACGCTGATATCGGGCTTCGTTTTAATCGTTAAGCGGTCAGAACGCAAAGCAGACTGGTTGTCGATGTCCGCTTACGCTTAAAGCGTTGTTTTTCCCTGTTACTATTTTTCTTCGATTTCGTTTAATCAAGATAAGAACAATTATTATATTCAACGGAGAACAATCATGGAGTACAATTTCGACTACTTTATCAGTTACGCCCATAAAGACAACGTATCTGAAAACGGCAAACCGGGGTTCGTTGACGAGTTTGTAGAGAAACTCAAGGGTTCAACAGATCATAAACAGATGTTCGGCAGGGAAATTGAAGTCTTTTTCGACAAGACTAAAATTCATTCCATGTCGGACTGGGACAATCGCATTCGATCCAGCCTTGCCAGTTCGCGATTTTTCGTCGTGCTTTTGTCGCCAAATTATTTCAAGAGCGAGTACTGCGCCCGAGAATTCGATTGGTGGATGCAGCACGAAATGCACCGGCGGGTTTTAGGAGAGGGAACAGCTCCCATGCTGATCGTCTCTGTCAACGACTTGTACAACTTTAACGTGGATCCGCTTCCCGAAATCCCGAAGGATATTCGGGACAAGTTCCCCAACTGGGTCAAGCAGATTCGACAAATCCAGTCTGGACCCGACTTTGACATGCACAACCTGGATCGTTTAAGAATTGATGAGATACTTCGAGCTTTATGCGAGAAAACAAAAGACAAGTATTTCAAACAGGTAATTGCCGAGGAATCGCCTATCAACGCCGGGTACCCGAAATACAACGAAAACTTCGTTGGACGTCGTGAAAACCTTCGCTCTCTGCGTCAAACGCTCAGCACGCAGTCCACAACCGCCATTTCTGCCGTCAACGGCTTGGGCGGGATCGGCAAAACGGAGCTGGCTCTTACCTACGGGCACGCCTTTGCATGGGATTATGAGCTGGGTCGCGTCTTTGCAACCTGCGAGAATATGGATTCTCTCGAGGACGTTATTCTTTCTTCCAACATTGCTCAAATGCACGGGTTGAAACTGGAAGGTACGAACGAACAACAACTCACAACGTTGTATAATGCGCTGAAACAGAAAATCAAACTCATTGTAGAACGCAATAAAAAAGAAAACGTCAACCAAACCCTTGGGGCGCATCTCCTGCTTATTCTGGACAACGTAAACCGACTTGAATTGATCTCTCAAGACAGTCTGGATAAACTCCCCGATTTTTTCCATGTAATCATCACGACTCGGGAATCCGCCAACGAGTTCCCACACATTCATACGGAATCGGTGGAACGGCTAAGCGAAGACGAATCGGTCGAACTGCTGAGCAACCTCCGACCGTTCGGGGCTGACCCGCAGGAAGCTGTGGCGGCGCGAGAAATCGCCAAGTTGCTGGACGGATTCACGCTGGCGGTCGAGCTGACCGGATCGTATCTGAAAAAGTCCCCACGTGTTACGTATCAAAAACAATACGAACGCCTGAGAACGAACATCTCAGACACGATGGAAACGATGGTGGACAAAACGCAAAAACTCCGACGTCATCAGGCGGAATGTATTTCGGCAGTCTTGGAATCCTCGCTTTCAGCTCTT
>JAFSMW010000228.1 GCA_017447745.1 Thermoguttaceae bacterium | reverse complement strand
GGTTGAAACAAACCGGAGCTAGGTGGAAGATTGGAAATTTAAACAGAATGTTAAGCATCGTCTGCGCCGCTCACAACGATGCTTGGGATTTATACTGGTCAAACTGTTAATTTTCAGCGCCCCCCAATTTTGAACGCACCCCATTTGGAGTATTACCCACTTGACAAAGAATTTGGCACTATATATAATCATATATTGTCAGAAGCCCGCGACCGTTTGCTACCAAAGCTAATGAGTGGGGAAATTAATTTGATGAGTGAGTAAATCAGCAGCAAATTAATTTAGTAAATGTATTTTCAAATAAGATATTTTTAGGAGGATATCATGAAATCAATCGCTGTTTTTAATAATAAAGGTGGAGTTGGAAAAACGACATTACTTTGCAATCTTGCGGGATATCTTTGCAAGAAAAAGAAGAAAAAAATCCTTGTGATAGATGCAGATCCGCAATGCAATACAACAACTTATGTTTTGGATGAAGAACAATTTATAGATGTATACTATGAACCAACGTGTTTTACAATTGCAGATATTGTTCCTCCTTTAGAAGATGGTTCTGGATATATCCAAGAATTCAATATTACAGAATCAACACATTTTGGATTTGATGTTATACCAGGCAATCCCAAATTTGCGGCTTGTGAAGATTTTTTAGCAAGTGAGTGGAAAGATGTAAAATCTTCAGAGCTTCGTGGTATTAAATCAACCATGCTTTTCTTCCATTTTTTAACGTTATGCGATAAATATGACTACGTCTTTTTTGATATGGGACCCTCATTAGGCGCAATCAATCGTTCAATCCTGTTATCTTGTGACTTTTTTATTACTCCAATTTCGTCAGATGTTTTTAGTCTTCTTGCACTAGAGAATATTGGAAAATCTATTGTGCAATGGGCTGCTTTCTTCGATGGAGGAATCTCCAAATTAGAACAGCGAAAAAGAGAAAGTCTCAATGGAATGAAGCAATCATGTTCGCTTAGGTTTCTTGGTTACGTCGAACAACAATACATTTCAAAGAGCGTTGGAGGAACTCCTCGAGCCGTACAGGCTTACGACAAAATCCTTCAAAAAATTCCAGATGAGATTTACCAAAATATCATTTTACCAATTAACCATGAAAATTCATCAATTACAGAGTACAAAATCGGCTCTATTCCCAATTTTCATAGTTTAGTTCTAATGTCACAAAGCGCACACAAACCAATCTTTGAATTATTGAATGTAGATGGAGTTGTTGGCGCGCATTACCAAAAGGTTAAGGATTTTTCCAATTTGATGGATTTAATATCTCAAAATATGCTGACGAACGTGGAGGCGTTTAATGATTAACTGGCCCGAAAACTTAGTTGATATGATCGCCAGAAGGAAATGTATATTATTTTTAGGGGCAGGAATATCAGCCAATTCATCTAATGGACAGGGAAAGCGACCAGCAACATGGGAACAATTTCTAATATCTATTGTTAAAAAACGTGATGACAAACTTCACGAACATGATAGTATAATTCAACGATTAATAAATGAAAAGGATTATTTGACTGCATGTGAAATAATTGTTGATGTAATCGGAGAAGCAGTTTTTGGCGAACTAGCTGCAGATGAATTTCGTCGTCCTGGTTATAAGCCAAGTGAGATTCATCGACTTATTTATGCGCTAGATTCACGGATAGTTATCACTCCAAACATAGATAAAATATATGAGCAATATGCAACGCATGAGTCAAATTCGACCGTTGTTGTCAAATCGTATTACGAGGAAGACATTGCTAAATATTTAAGAACAAACGACTATTTAATAATTCGTGCGCATGGACAAGTTGATGATAATAGAAGAGTCATCTTTACTCATAAACAATACAGCGAGGCTCGGAATAAGTATTCATCGTTTTATAAACTGCTAGACGCTCTTATTCTAACTCATACATTCGTTTTTCTTGGTTGTGGAATCAACGACCCTGATATCAAGTTAACCTTAGAAAACTCAAATTTTTTGTATCCAAATTGTCTTCCACACTATTTTATAACTGCAGAGGACACATATGAATCTGATATAGAAGCTGTCTTGCGTAATAATAGGAATCTGGAACTATTAAAATATGAAAATTCGGATGGAAAACATACTAAATTGCAAGAAGAACTTCAACGCTTAACTGAAATAGTTGATGAAAAGCGTATAAAAATAATGGAAAACCAAACTTGGTAGAGTCTTTTTGAGGCGTTTATATAAGCCGAGATTATTCTCCGGGACGAGTTGGGCTGGAAAGAATAAATTTGATAATATTGGAGGAACATAATGACAAAAGATTTGACTACTTCACGAATTGATCGCCAGAATATCCTGAACAATGAGATGGCAATTGAAGAAATTCAAGGACAAGCCAACATTCAAAGTATTATTTTTGAGGGAATGCCGTATTTAACAAAAAATATGGTTGCCGCGTTCTTTGATGTGGAAGTTAGAACTATCGAACGCTATGTAAGCGAGAATGCAGATGAATTAATCAGTAATGGTTATACGATTCTGCGGGGGCAAAAACTTAAAGATTTTATAAGATGCGTCAACGAACAGGATGTTCCCGACATTAATGTCGGGAACATCAGTACGCGAACGCCGCAGTTGGCAATTTTCAACTTTAAAGCATTTTTGAATATTGCCATGCTTTTATCAGAAAGCGATAGAGCGCGCATTTTGCGTCAGTTGATACTTGATATCGTTATCGATTTGGTTAATAAGCAAACGGGCGGCGGCACAAAATATATTAATCAAAGAGACCGAGATTTTATTGACTCCTTTTTACAAGAAGAGAACTATAGAAGAGAGTTCACAGACGCGCTGAGGGATTGTGTAGATATGGGCAACGTAAAATATGCCATATTTACAGACAAAATTTATCAAAGTATTTTCAAGGAAAAAGCTAGAGAATATAGGGAAATTTTACGTTTAAGCAAAAGAGAAAGCATACGAGATACGCTATACTCTGAAGTATTAAACCTCGTAGCTTCATACGAATGTGGACTGGCTGCTCTTATCAAAGAACAATCTGAAAAACTTGGAAGGAAATTAAACAACTGGGAAATGGATGATATTTTCAGGGCGTTTGAAACGCTTCCTTTGTGGAAACCGCTGATTCACAGCGCCAGAGTAAAAATGTCCAGCAGAGATCTTGCTTTAAGAGATGCGTTTCATCAAAGATTGCAAGAGTATATTCAGCCACTTCCCCCCGAGGAGTATCAGCGTTATTTGGGAGTGGAAGGACAGGAAGTTGAACGTTTAATGGCAGAAAATCAAGAGGTGTTAAAACGCCTGAAGGAGCGTGAATAATCATGAACGGACTTGTTTATATTACGCTGGATCAGGCAATAGACACCCATCGCAAAACGATTCAGTATAGTGGCGGGGGCGTCTATGAGCATTTGGACTTGGGAAAATTAGAAAGCGTTTTGCAGCATATTCAGAACGATGATTATTATCCTACGTTTGAGGACAAAATGACCCATCTGTTCTTTTGTACCTGTGAATTCCACTGTTTCGCAGATGGAAACAAACGGTTGGCGATTACGTTGTGCGCTCAATTTCTGTTATTAAATGGATATATGGCAGTTGCTAAACGATTTTTTACCGTTATGGAAAATATCAGTTATCACGTAGCGGCAGGTAGAATTAAAAAAGACCTGCTTCATCGGATTATAGTCGCTGTTATGGACGGTACATACGATTCAGACGAAGAATTGAAACTGGCAATCTTTGAAGCAATCCAATAGGAGACGTTATGTCCTACGATTATTCAGAAAACATACTTGTTCAGGAAAGCGCCGGGAATCTTCTCCAGGACGAGCTGGGCTGGGATGTGGAATTCGCGTATAACACGGAAACGCTCGGCGAGAACGGAACGTTCGGCAGAAAGTCGTACAGGGAGATTCTGCTTGTCCGGTATTTCCGCGACGCCCTGAAAAAGCTCAATCCGTGGATTACCGACGAGCAGATTCTGGAAGCGCAGGCGGCTTTGGAAAAGCGTCTTTCCA
Organism: Thermoguttaceae bacterium; assembly: GCA_017447745.1. Taxonomy (GTDB): domain Bacteria; phylum Planctomycetota; class Planctomycetia; order Pirellulales; family Thermoguttaceae; genus RUG11551. Next base: position 31,883 of record JAFSMW010000228.1, on the reverse strand, counting down.
CCTCGTCGCTGCTCCAGATCAACGAAGAAAAGTATTTTCTCATCCGCGACGGAATCCCTGTAACGGTCAAGCGTCCGGACGGCAAAACGGAAACAAAGAAAGCCGCTGTAATCGATTTCCAGCGCCCGGAGAACAACTATTTTCTCGCGGTCAAGGAAATGAAGATTCACGGCGACCAGTACCGCCGCCGGACGGATATCGTCGGCTTTGTCAACGGTCTGCCGCTGCTGTTTATTGAACTGAAAAAGAACACCGTGGACGTCCAGAACGCCTACGTCGATAATTACACGGACTATCTCGACACGATACCTCATCTGTTTTATTATAATGCGTTCCTGATACTCTCCAACGGCGTCGAGGCGAAAGTCGGGACGCTGGGCAGCAAGTATGAATTCTTTCATGAGTGGAAGCGTCTAAACGAAAAAGAGCAAGGCAACGTGGAACTGCAAACCATGCTGCGCGGCATCTGCAAAAAGGAGAATTTCCTCGACCTGCTGGAGAACTTCATTCTGTTCGACCATTCCGGCGGTCATACGGCAAAGATACTTGCCCGCAACCATCAGTACCTCGGCGTCAACGAAGCGGTCAGGGCGTACGAGGCGAGAAAGCTCAACGACGGCAAGCTGGGCGTTTTCTGGCATACTCAAGGTTCCGGCAAGAGCTATTCCATGGCGTTTCTGGCGCAGAAGATTCGCCGCAAATTCGCAGGGTCGCCCACCATCGTGATTTTGACCGACCGCGACGAACTCAATACGCAAATCAGCGACACCTTTGAGAACTGCGGTCTGCTGGGGAAAACGAAAGCCTCGCAGTTTATCGCCGCCAGCGGCGACGACCTTGTTACAAAGCTCAAAGGCAATCCGAGCTTTATCTTCACGCTGATTCAGAAATTCAACAAGCCGGACGAAGCCCCGATTTACCCGGATCACGATATTGTCGTTATGTCGGACGAGGCGCACCGCAGCCAGTACGGAACCTATGCCAGCAACATGATGAACCTGCTCCCGACCGCCGCCCGAATCGGATTCACGGGCACTCCGCTGTTGTCCAGCGACAACATCACCGCCCGCACCTTCGGCGGATATATTTCCGTTTACGACTTCAAACGCGCTGTCGAGGACGGCGCTACAGTTCCGCTGTACTATGAAAATCGCGGCGAAAAGATACAGGATCTCCATAATCCAGAAATCACAGACCGCATTCTCGACGCTATCGAACAAGCCGATATCAACGTCGATCAGCAGGAAAAGCTGGAAGCGGAATTCGCCAAGGAAATCCACCTTATGACGGCAGAGCCGCGTCTGAGATCTATCGCAAAGGATTTTGTAAAACACTATTCCGACCTGTGGTCCAGCGGCAAGGCAATGTTCGTATGCCTCAACAAGGTTACTTGCGTCCGTATGTATAATTTTGTTCAGGAATACTGGAAAGAAGAAATCGAAGCCCTGAAAGCCAGAATCCGAACGGCGACGCAGCAGGAGGCTCAGGAACTTGGGCGCGAGCTGACGTGGATGCAGGAAACCGAAATGGCGGTTGTCGTCAGCCAGGAACAAAACGAGGTTAAAACCTTCCAAAAATGGGGGCTGGATATCAGTTATCACCGGAGGAAGATGGAAAGTCGCGAGCTGGACAAGGAGTTCAAGGATTCGTCCCATCCTCTCCGCATCGTGTTCGTCTGCGCCATGTGGCTGACCGGTTTTGACGTGAAGTGTCTCTCGTGCCTCTATTTGGACAAGCCTCTCAAAGCGCATACGCTCATGCAAGCCATCGCCCGCGCCAACCGCGTCAACGAGGGCAAAAGCAACGGTCTGATTATCGATTACATCGGCATCGTCAAAGCGCTCCGCAAGGCTCTGGCGGATTACACCGCCAACGTCGGCGAACAGGGCGGCTCTGACCCGACCGTCGATAAGGACGTACTGATCGCCCGCGTTCTCGAAATCGTCGAAAAAGCAAAGTCGTTCCTCCGGGATCGCGATTTTGAGCTTGCCGATTTGATAGCCGCCGTCGATTTCACGAAACTGTCGCTGCTCCAAAGCGCCGCCAACGCCGTATGCGGAACGATTGAGGAGAAAAAGTCGTTCTCCACATACGCCTCGGAACTAAAGCGTCTGATGAAATACACGGATCGCGACGACGTTTCCGATTCCACCCGGAAGGAATACGAAGCCATCGCCGCTATTTACGCAGAATTGCAGAAAAAACGCCGTCACGTTGACACGACCGACCTGATGGTGGAAATCAATTCTATCGTCAGCGAATACGTGAAAATAGACGACGCGCCGGCGACGGCAAACGAGACGTCGCACCGGTTTGACATCAGCGCCATCGACTTTGATCTACTTCGCCGGGAGTTTGCCAAGGTCAAGAAAAAGAACCTTGTGCTGAAGGACTTGGAAGAGCTGATCGAACAGAAGCTGGACAGTCTGCTTTTGAACAATCCCGACCGCATTAACTACTATGAGCGGTATCAGCAGATAATCGAGGAATATAACAGCGAGCAGGATCGCTCTGCCATTGAGAAAACCTTTATGGACCTGATGAATCTGGCAAACAGCCTCGATACGGAAGCGCAGCGGTACGTCCGCGAGGGTTTTGAGAGCGACGAAGAACTGTCTCTGTACGACAAGCTCTTCCGCGACGACCTCTCCAAATCGGACATCAAGAAAATCAAAGAAGTCGCCGCCAGCCTTCTGAAAAAGATCAAGGCAAAGATCGCCGAGCTTGACCACTGGACAGACAAGCAGGAAACGCGAGACATAGTAAAAGTTTTAATTCGCGATACGCTCTGGCAAGAATTGCCGGAATGTTACACGGATAATCAGCTTACAGAGTACTTTCAGCTCATTTTCGAATATGTGTACTCGCGATATAGAGTGGCAGCGTAATCTGAAAAAGGAAATTCTGGCTCTTCCGTCAAGTTGGCGTCTGGCGTTCTATCGTCAATAGTCAACCAATAAAAAAACAGGGGTTGCGACATAATCTGTCATGTCCCTGTTGTCGGCATCTTTATTTCGGGTATAATAAGCAGCAGAATCAAATAAGTTGACGGATTTATACAGTTTCAACTCTCATATTTGTTTACGAATTAGCGGTCAATCTATCATGAGTACAACGCAACAAACAGAACCTATGATCCTGGGCTGGCTGGACAACAATCAGGCTGAACAGGAAGAAATGAAAGAACTCCTGAGTTTATTGCAGGAAAAGGGAACTTTGGACGAACTGGGCATCGGCACGATCCGCGACGCCTTCTCCAATCAGCTCTTTCCCGGAATAACAACCATCCAGACCAGAGCCAAATATCTGGTTATTCTGCTCTACTTGTTAAAGGAGACAGATTTGGAAGCCAAAAAAGCGGTTGAAAAGGATCGTCCTGCAACTCCAGAAGCGCTGATTCGGTTGTTAAATGAAAAGCAGGACAAGCTGGTCGACGTTTTCGAAAAAAACGGATTGAAAGAACGCGGCGTCATCGGAATTCGCTCTCGAAACGTTGTACAAAAGCCGGCGTATATTTACTGGGGAGCGCTGACAACGTTCGGCATAGTCAATCCAAATTTGTCGCTTTATCAGCTGTGCAGCTTATTCTGCCAGAACGCCAAGACGACGAATCAAAAGCGCAATTCGTTCACAGCAAACAACAGGAAGAAGAAAGAAGAGGACGACGATTACTTCGAAGACGCTCCAGACGCTTTTTTGGATTATCCCGCCCTGTACTCGCCAATCACATGGAAAATCAACAATTGGCGAGACGGGTTAACTATGAAACTGACCTATGACGAAGCCAAGTTTATCAGCGACAAAATTCTTTCCTCTCCGAGGTCTCAGAACTCCGCCTTGGCGCAGCTGCTGAGATACTATCGGGATGAAGACGTCGTCTGCGATTTTTCCGATGTCGATCAGATTCCGGAAGACGTTCTGGACGAAAGAATGAAGCGGATCTTCCAGCTTGCTAAAGCGTTTCGACGATTTATCTTTGGAGCGTATATGGCGTACAACTATCTGCTCTCCAATCGCACGGACAAGGTTCTCAAAGAGGTTTACGACAACTGGAAACAGCAGGACTTCAACCTTGTACCGCTGCCGGAAATTTTAAGCGTTACCAGAGCGTCCTTTCCTCAAACGTTGTTCCTCAACGAATTGCTTTCCCATGCAAAGGCGGGCGAATGGAATCGGTATGAACATTGCATTCAAAAGCGCGAAAAAGAGCTCAAAGGAAATCGCAGAAAAATCGGGACGTTCAACGAAGACAATCCTTATACGTCTCCGTTTGTTTTCCCGGAAGACGTTGACACCCTGTTGCTGGATTTCCGAGCGCACCGGGCAGGCGTAATTCTCAAAGACATTCTCAAGGGATTGATTTAAGGAGGCGACCAATGAAAAAATGTCAAATAAACGTTAAGGACAGCAGAATTACTCTCAGTTCCGCCCTTACCCCGCATTTTGGTTACGAACTCGAAGCAGGCGTTGCGTGTACGTTTACGCTGGATTTTGAAAGCATTCTTGGCGTGTTCTGTGCGTTAGGAATGAAAGACGAATACCAGATTCAATCGTCTGAAGGGTCGAAGCTGCAGCTGCTGAGGGGAATCAAGCGGTATGCAGACAAGCTCTCTTTTTACTGCAACGATTGTTCCGTAACCGTCCCGAGAAATCAAAGAGTCATCAACGGTTTGATGGATTCGTGCGTTTTCGAGGTCAATCCAACAAAAGCAAAGTTCCCGCACAGCGGAATTTTCCATCCGAAAGTCTGGATTTTATTGTTCACACCAACGGCGAATAATGAAGGCGCCAGACCATACATTAAGGTGATCATTTCCTCTCGAAATTTATCGAAAAGCTCCAATCTGGATTTTGCCGTTGTCCTGGAAGCGGCAGTCAAGGACAAAGCGACAAATGAGTCCCAAAAACGAACCAAGCCGATGATTGACTGGCTGGATTACCTGGCGCAGTTTACTCCGGAACGAAAAAAGCATAACATCGATACGCTGAAAGACTTCGTTTCTCGCAGCGAGGGGTTCAGGCTGGACTACAACGACGTCTATTCTGAATGTTGGCTTCTACCTTTGGGCATTTCCGAGGGATACAGCAAAAAAACCATCGACTTGCTTCGGCACGATAAAGACTGGATGATTGTCGTTTCGCCTTTCCTGGGAGAGGATTTTATTGCTGATCTGACAGATAACGGAACCACGCCGGATAAGTGTGCGCTTTTAACGCGAAAATCGTCTTTGACACAAAGCATTTGGAACAGTTTTTCAAATACATACGGTCTAAAAGCGGCTTTAATCAATAACGAGATCCTTGAACAGACCTCGCAAACGGAATCTGACGGCGGCGCCAATGTTCAGTACCGCGACATTCACGCGAAAATGTACATTTATCGATCCAACGGACGCAATATGCTTCTGACCGGTTCCGCCAACGCAACCCGTCAGGCGTTTAATAATAACGTTGAATTCATGTTGCAGCTTGAACTGCCCAGCAGCTCCCGATCTGTTACTTATGAATCCCTCTGTGAAGAGTTGTTTCAAATTACCATAAACGAACAGGCTTCGGATTCGCCATTTGAAGAGATCGAGTTGAAAGACAGCGATGCCGATCTCGATTCCGAAACCGATGAAAACGAAGTAAAAGCCTTCAATCGACGTAAATTGTGCGAAAGAATTCAAGACGCCGAAGTTCAGCAGGAAGGCGACAGTTACACGATTATCGTCCGAGCCCTTGAGCCGATTGACCCTTCAGTTCACATCGCGCCCCTAAACGCGAGAGATTCTGAAGTCGAGCTGACAGCCGAAACCAGAATACCCAATCTGTCGTTGAATCAGCTGTCCAATTTTTACGTCATTTCCACTCCAAACGATCGATTTATCAAAATCATCAATACGAAAAACATCCCGGTTCAGCAACGCAACAACGCCATAGACAACGCGATCATCGAAAGCAAAAGCGATTTCTACAAGATGATCGAACTGATTTTGGCGGACGTTCCTGCCAGCGCCATTGCTTCGTGGGAAGTCAGCGACCCAGAAAGCCTTAACGGTTCTAACGAGGCGAAAAACGCTTACATTCCCAAAAGAATTTACGAACGCCTTCTGGAAGCGGCGGCATCCAACGCAGAGCCGCTTAAAGAGCTGAAAAGCTTCATTGACTCGCTGTCGGATAACAAAGTTGACAGCCAGCTTGTTGCAATGCTCGAAACGTTCATCAAGGCGTTGAGTCCAAAAGAAAAATAGCATACAAATCAGAATCCTTTTACCAAACGATACGATTATGAATTCAAACCAGTACAATTTAACGGATTTCCAAAACGCCACGGCGGAACGCATCTTTCAGCTTTTCCGTGACGAAAATCAGCGCCGCGTTCTGCTGGCAGACGAAGTCGGATTGGGAAAAACCCTCGTCGCCAGAGCGGTTATCAATAAAGTCAAACAGTGGCACATCAACGAACTCAACGACAACCTGTTCAAGGTGGTTTACATCTGCTCTAACGAAATCATTGCCCATCAAAATGAATACAAACTGGGAATTCCGCGAGATTCTCAGATTTCCATTTCCGAAAGCCGGCTTTCCATGCAGCATCTGTTCATTGCGCTGCATGACGCGGAATGTAACAAAGAGAAAAGAAGAAGTCAGCTGCTGCCAATGACGCCGTCTACTTCTCTGGATATGAAACAAGGATGCGGAACGGTTCTGGAACGAGCGCTGATGTTCTGCATTCTCCGAGGCATGGATTACTTCCAAAGCGACCCGAGAAAAATCGTCAAGCTGGAAAGGCTGCTCAATTTAACGGACGTTTCTAACTGGGAATCTGCGAAGAATTACTATCAAGGGCTGATTGACTACATTCATTCCATCCATAAAGACAAGTATCCTCAAAACCTGTACCCGAAATTGCAAAAGCTTTTGCAGAAGGCGTCTTTTTATCCGGAATGGGAGGAATATTTTCAGCCCTACGCACAAGTGAGCAATTATCTGTATTCCCGCGTCGTTCCGGAACTGCGCCGCATCTTTGCCACAATCAGCATTAACAAACTTCAGCCGGATTTGGTCATCATGGACGAATTCCAGCGGTTTAATTCGCTCATCACGAGTACGGAAGAAACCGATCTGGGAATGCTTTGTCACCATTTTTTCGTTAACAGCAATCCGCTCAAAACCAAGATTCTGCTCATGTCCGCCACGCCGTACAAGCCGTACTCAACTTTGACGGAAGCGGTGGAATACAATACAAACGAACATTTTGAAGACTTCAAAAGCGTCTTCCGATTCCTGTACAGCGATCCGGAAAGCGTTAAAAACTTCGGACATTTTGAATCGATCTGGAGCGATTACTCAAGCTCTTTGCAGGAACTGCGTCAAAACGACTGGTCTGTTCTCATAGCAAGAAAAAATGACGCGCAAAGCGAACTGCGTTCTGTTCTTGCCAGAACGGAACGTCGAAACGATTGTATTATCAAAACGCCGTCTTTAGAAGCAAACGAGAATTCTCTGACGATTAAGGAAGGGGACGTTCTGTCGTATGTCAACATTTGTAAATTCACTCAATTGGCGGGGCTTCCTCCCATTCCCATTGAATACGCAAAGTCGTCGCCGTATTTGCTGTCCTTTATGCGCGATCAATACAAGATTCACCAAACGTTACATGACGATTTGGCAAGCAGACGCAATCAGGACATCGTTCCCAAAGATAAAACGTCGTTTTTGAACGAGAAAAAGGTTAAAGTCTACAAAGAAATTCCACCCAACAACGCTCGACTTCAATTACTGTACGATGAGATTTTGCCGTCGGATAAAAAAACGGAACTCCTGCTGTGGGTTCCGCCAAGCCGTCCGTATTATACCGCAGCGGACGCCAACAATCCGATTGGAAAAGTATTCGACGCCAACAAAGGCTTTTCCAAAATTCTGATTTTCTCCGCCTGGGAAATGGTTCCTCGCATGACGGCGGCAATGACCAGCTACGAGGCGGAAAGACGCATTTACAGCAGACTCAACAAGTTGGGAAAAAAGAAGTATACCTACTTTAATCAGGAATCTTCTCAGCTGTTAACCAAAAATCCGGAAGCGCTTTTAACTTATCCGTCCGCTTTTTTGGCTGACCTTTATTCCCCGTCAGCTTTTGAAGGATCTTCTTTGTCAGAGATTCTTAAAGCTCTGCAAAAGGAGATTCATAGCAAAATTGAGAAACTAAAAAAACAGTATCAGATTGTCAACGTCAACAAAACAAGCGCAGAGCAGGTGTTGACTGTACTCAGAGCGCTGGAAGATACGTCTGATTCCAAACGGACAGACCGGCTCGTGGTTCCAGCGCATACAGAAGAAATTTTAAGCTATATGGCTGTCGCCTCACCAGCCGTCTGCGCTCTGAGAACGCTGCGGAGATTCGACTCCAATTCGTTTTCAGAAAGCGTCGATAGCGTCGCCAGCAGCATCGCGGTAGGCATTACAACGCTCTTCAACAGACCAAACGCTCAAGCGATTGTCAATCTGGCGTTTCATAAATCGAAAAAGCCCTATTACTTCAACGTGCTTCGATACTGCGCCGAAGGGAACTTTCAGGCGATGCTGGACGAATACGCCTTTGTTTGCATCAATGCGGAACAATTTGTTCAAAACATGACGCCGCAAAAAGACGAGAAAAACGAAGAAGACAACGAACGGGAGGTTCCATACCTTTGCACCAGCCGAACCGACGTCGATACAAGAGAATCGTTTCTTCATAGAGGAAAAGCCCGGAAGGACGCTCAAATGTCCATGCGAACCAATTTCGCTATGGGATACTATAATTCCAAACAAACAGATAAAACGGTTTTACGGTTTGATGCGGTACGCACTGCGTTCAACATGCCGTTCCGTCCGTTTGTCCTCTCGACGACGTCTATCGGTCAGGAAGGGCTGGATTTCCACGCCTACTGTCGAAAGATCATGCACTGGAATCTGCCAAACAATCCTATCGATTTGGAACAGCGGGAAGGCAGAATCAATCGGTACATGTCCCTGGCAATTAGGCAATCTTTAGCCAACAGTCCCTACGCTCAAGGCGTCTCAATTCAAAACTATTGGGAAGACCTTATTAATAACGTCTCCGTTCAAGCCCCAAAGAACAACGGCATGGTTCCCTATTGGATTTTGCCGCAAGACATGGACTGCAAATTCCCCATTGAACGAATCGTGCCAATGTATCCATTCAGCAAAGATCAGGAGAAGTACGACTGGATTATTAAAGTTCTTTCTCTTTATCGACTAACTCTTGGACAACCCAATCAGGACGAACTGATCAAGAGTTTGGACGCCGCCAACGTTCCAAAAGAAAAATTGGAAGAACTTTTCTTCAATTTAAGCCCGTGGAGCTATGCGCGCCAAAGCAACTCTGTTCCGAGCGGCGAACCCGGTTCTACGCCCGGGAACTGACGTTCCCGGCTCGCCTAATCGCTTCAGTTCCTTTTTTGTTTGTTCCGTTTTCCGTGGGTTGAAACCCATGGCTAGAAACATTGAACCGCTAAAGCGGTTCTACGCCCGGGAACTAACGTTCCCGGATCGCCTTATATATTTTGCGAACTTCGCGTGAGGATTCTTCGGCGGACTTCCGTCCGCGATCCAGAAAGAGGATTGGCTTCGCAAGGGGAGCGGCGCCAGACGCTCTCCGCCCCGGCTACTTCCAATTATTTATCTTTTTAGTATAATAAATCTAAAATGAGGACGTCTGAACGGTTTTTCGACGTTCCTTAAACTTCTAACTCAATCGAAATCAAGCATGCAAAAGAACTATTGTACTATTATATCTTTGGGCTGCGCCAAAAACCTGGTTGACAGCGAACAGCTGCTCGGGAAGCTGGAACAGGCGGGGTATCCGATAACTCACGACCTCGACAAGGCAAGCGTGATTATTGTCAACACGTGCGGGTTTCTGGCGTCGTCGCGAAAAGAATCGTACGAAACCATTGACGAGGCGCTCGCCCGAAAACGCAGCGGTCAGGCGAAATACGTTATCGTCGCCGGATGTCTGGTTCAGACAGACAAACAGGTTTTGCTGGAAACCTGCAAAGACGTCGACGCCGTTCTAGACGTCTTTTCCCGCGAGGCGATTCTGGAAGCGCTCAATCGTCTGGAAGGCGGCACGGCTCAGTCCGCTCCGAACCCCTTGCCAATGTTCTACGAGAACTATCAGCCTGGCGTTCTCCCGGCAGATGAAAATCGACACGCTCTGACGCCTGACCACGTCGCGTTTATGAAGATTGCTGAGGGTTGCAATCGGACGTGTTCGTTCTGTCTGATTCCGAAGATTCGCGGGCAGTATATCAGCAAACCGATTGAACAGTGCGTTGAAGAAGCCCGTCGGTTGGCGGATTCCGGCGTAAGAGAGCTGGTTTTGCTGGCTCAGGACACGTCTTTTTACGGAACGGACTTGTACGGAAAACCGCAGCTGGCGCAGCTGCTTCAGCAGTTGGATAAAATCGAGAATCTGAACTGGATTCGGTTGATGTACCTTTATCCTCTGGCGGTAGACGACTATTTAATCGACACGATTGCCGGGGCACAGCGCGTCCTGCCGTATATCGACATGCCGTTGCAGCATATCGACAACGAAGTTCTTCGGCTCATGCACCGCGGCGTTTCAGGCGACAAAACCCGCGCTCTGCTGGACAAAATGCGCCGTAAAATTGACGGTCTTGTTCTGCGAACGACGCTCATTTCCGGCTTTCCCGGCGAAACGAAGGCGGCTCACAAGAGCCTGGTCAAGTTCCTCAAACAGCAGCGATTTAATCACGTGGGCGTGTTTGAATTCTCCCCGGAACTGGGAACGGAAGCAGCGCAGTTGCCGGGGCAGGTGGACGAAAAGACGATTCATGAACGTTCACAGGAACTCATGGACGTTCAGGCGGAAATCAACGTCCAAATTAACGAAGAAATCATCGGCAACGTTGTAGAGTGCGTTCTGGACTACGAGCTGGAAGATTCGCCCGGCGTGTTTATCGGTCGAACTTGGATGGACGCCCCGGACGTTGACGGCGTCGTTTACGTTACCTATCCTCAGGAAGATACCGAAGGTCCGAAGAAACGACCGCTCAAAGAAGGGCAGTTTCTTGACGTAAATATAATAGATCAGGAAGAATACGACCTGATTGGGATTCCGGAATGAAATCAAGTCGCTTATTGATGAAAAAACAGGATTTGAGCTTTAAGCAGAGGTTTTTGGACGTTTATTTTTTGAATTTCAAAGAATTTTTATAATTCCTCTTGCTTAGATTCCATTAATTGTTATAATGCAATAAAAGAATTTGTTTGAATTCGCCATTTTGCCCCAGTTCGTTATTATTTGCTTCCAATAAACAATTGGGGCGCTTGGGAACTTGCGTTAAGCTCGTTTTTCGACGCATGTTCTGCAAAGGCGTTAACATTTTTCCCTAAAATGGAGTATCCAGTGACCCGACAAAATTCCTTTACCGCCAAACTGTGCTTTTTATGCACGTTGCTTTTTAGTTCTGTGGCTTTTGCCCAAATTGACCTGAGCGTTCCAATGGATCATTATTTTCCGTTTTATACGGCGCAGTTCACATCCATTCCGGACGTCGCTCGCATGTCAAACCAGTTTGATCAAACCGATATTGGCATTCTCGCCGCTCAACCCAACATGAAGCCGTTTCAGGATTCCATTTCTGAACAGGTTTCCAGCGGACCTCTCAAAGATCGACTTGGCATAACGCTCAACGATTTACGCAATGTAGCCAACGGCGAAGTCGCTTTCGGAACGATTTATCCCAATAAAGAACTTCTGGCGATCGCTCTGATGGCAAACATTTCCAACCATGCGGCGGAAGCGAACCAATTGGTTAACAAGGTCAGCGCCAACGTTCAGCAGAAAAGAGGACGCGTTGTTCGCAATCAGGTCGGAACGGCGCTGTTCGTTCAGCTGGACTTTGTCGACGATAACGGCAAAAATCAGAAAATCGTTTACATTATAGACGGCGACCTGCTTGTTGTCTGCGATAACCTGATGATCGCCAAGCTGTTATGGCAGAAAGCGTCAAATAATCCCGCGGTTGCGACCGTCAAGCCGATTTCCGCCAGCGCTTACTATCAGATGATTAAAAGACATTCGTCTCCGAAGAGCGAATCGTTCAGTTTTGTTCAAATTGACCGATACGCCGAAGCCGTTCAGCTGCTTGACGACAAATATTCCGCCGGGAATCTGACCAGTAAAAGCCCGGTTGAAAGCCTGAAAAAATCCGGTCTGATTGGATTCCGCGCCGCTGGCGGTTCGCTTCAGCTCAAACCGGGACCTGGATTTAACAGATTTGTCAAGGGTTACGTTTACGCTCCCAAACCTTGGGAAGGTTCCATGAAGATGTATCAACTGGTCAACGTTCCCTGTCCGGAACCGCCAGCATGGATTAGTTCCAAAATTTCTACGTACACTGCAATTCAGGGAACTCCGGAACTCGTATTCGACAACATCGCCCCGTTCTTTGACACCTATTTTGGCGAAGGCGAACAAGGCGTTTGGTCGGACGTTGTAGAAGGTCTGGAAACGGACCCGATGGGACCGCAAATCAACCTCAAAAAAGACTTGGTTCAGTATTTCGACGGTCAGCTTCTGGTTATCAGCCAGGCTCTTGAACCGCTCGGACCTAATTCCGAATGCATCGCATACGCTCTGCGCGTAAAAGACGTCAATGCAATCCGTTCGGCTTTGAATCGCCTGTTCAACGGCGACCCGACCATCAAACCGGATAAAATTGGTCAGTTCAATATTTGGCAATGCGTACCAAAACCGAAAAAGACCAGTCCATTCAAACCGGGACCGATCAGCAGCGCTCAGGCGAAAAAAGAGAAGCCCGAAGGCATGATGGCTCACGCCGCCATCGCGGTTGAAAACGGATATTTGATTATTTCTTCCAATCGAGATTATCTGGCGCAACTGCTTACGCCAACAGCTCAACCGCTTAAAGATTCTGTTGGATACAAGCGAACCATGGCGGTTGCCAAACAACGCTGCGGAGATTCTGCCTGCGTTTGGGTTTACAGTCCAACTGAAAACAATTATCGTTTGAATTACGAATTGTATAAAGACGGCAAGGCTATCGAAAGCAATACCATGCTCACTCGCATTATCAAAGCGATCTCCGGGACAGACAAACCCAAGACTCAGCAAACCAATAAGGTTGACGCCAGTTCTTTGCCTCCGTTTGATCAGATTAAATCCTATTTCGGAACTTCGGGCGGTTTTTCCAAAATCGAAAATGACGGATTCAGCTTCGAAGAATTCGTTTTGTCGAATCGTCAGTAGCGATTTTCAAACGTAAAGAAAACTAAAATGGAGCGAGAAACAAGACGTCTGCAGCATGACGACTTGTTTCTCGTATTTTATTAAATCAATCGTCAAGACGTCTGTTCCCTTTTTTGGCATTTGTTACAAAAAGCCCAAGAAACGACGTTGTTTTTATGTATTCAAAACGCTGTCATGAAATCCCAACGTTTTCCAATTGACGCAATTTACGATCTTGCCGTTCGCGGTTTATCGATTTGTTTTGTTTTGACGGTTTGTTTATTGACCGTCGGTTGTGTGAAGGCGCCAGCCGCCAGCTCTCCGGATTCTGTAAAGCAAACGTCAGAGAACAACGTTAAAGATAAAGAACGGGATTCTGCTATCACGAACACGTCTGAGACAGACGCAACGCCAGCCAAGCCGTCAGAGCGCCAGGATTCAAAGCCTTCTGACTCCGCGCCGGAATCTACTCAGCAGCCAGCTGACGAGGCTGACGCTCCAGCAGAAAACTCTTCAAATGAGAACGCTGAAGATTCGGAGTTTCCTCTTAACAGAAAACTGACGCCGGAAGAAGAAGCGAAGCTGGACGAGGCGATTAAAAAAGCGCAGGAATTCAATGCGGCAGACTATCAGGAACCGGAATTGACGCCGGAACAGGAAGCGGAGCTGAAAGAAAAGCAAAAGCAGGCGGACTCTTCCCGCGCAAATAAAGACGAGTTTCTCTCAATCGCGTCTGAAATTCCCAGAAAGACGCTCACTCAGCAGGCTATTGAAAATGACGCTATTGGACATGAAGGCGATTATCCGGATTCCGTTCTCGATCCGAGTTCTCCCGATTACGACTGGAAGGCGGCAATTAAGGCAAAACCCTTGATGGTCGATTTGGGCGAGCCGCTTGTCGACAACCCGGACGACCTGGTTCGTCTTCATCCCAAGCAAAACATCTGGTTTGATAAAAAGAACAATACCGCGGTGCTTCACGGCGCAGTTGGATTAAAACGCGGACCGCTGGAGCTTTTTGCCTGTACAGGTCGAGTAACTCGCGATCGTTCCATAAAAGACCGTATTTTTGCCGACGGCCCCAAGGCGCACGAATCTGTCGTAGTTTTTGACATCATCCCTCATTTAATGCACGCCGCTTTGCTGGCGGCGGGGGCGCAGCCCGGGAAACCGGCTGTCTTTACGCCTCAATTCGTTCCCCCGTCTGGCGATCTGATTGAAGTTACCGTTCGCTGGAAAGACGAACAGGGAAGAGTTCAGCAATGCGCTGCCGGAGAATGGGTCTTGGACGAGCAAAACAAAGAAGTCATGAAAACGCCGTTTGTTTTTACGGGGTCTATGTTCATGGTAAACCGGGACGGACGGCGAATGTATATGGGCGACTCCGACGGGGAGCTTATTTGCGTTTCGAACTTTCCTTCAGCCGTTATGGACGTCCCAATAGAGAGTTCCGGGGACAACGATTCCAGACTCTTTATCGCCAACGAGGCTAAAATTCCGCCATGCGGAACGCCTGTTACGATGATTCTAAAGCCGATTAAGGAGAACCGTCAGAATCAGGGTTCCGAACAAAAAGCTCAATAAACGCAGGCGTCTTAAAAGACTGCTTTCAAATCTTGTACGTTATCAGAATCGTATTGGCAACGACGGCGACGACAATCGCAATTGCGGACAGGATTCCGGTTGAAACGGTTCCGTAAAAAAAGATTTTGGAAACGACGGCGTCGCCCAAAATGGCAAACAGTCCGCATCCAATCAATGCAAACAGCGTTGCAATTAGCAGGAAAATAAACAGTATAATCGAAACTGCTGAAATAGCCGCCAGTTTTTTCGGGTTCATGATACTTAATTGCGATGGAAAAGTCTTGAAAAAACGCTCTTGCCGCATATAATTTTACGAGACAAGTCAATGCGTTGGGATTAAAATCAACCCTCTTCAACGATTGCAAAATTAAATGTTTGGCAGAGATTATCAAATTTTCGTCATTTGCACAAGAGCAATTTTTAAAAACAGAGGAAATCCCGGTTGCAGGTTATCTGGAACTATGATATAATAGGATATTGACTGGGAAACAGGAAGAGCTTTTATCTCAGCTCTATTCGTATAACAGCAAATAACAACACAGATTACTTAATTTGGCAAAGCCATGAATTGTAAACGTTTACTCATATTATTGTTGACCGTTTTCAGTCTGATTGCTTTCCGCTATGCTTACGGCGCGGAGCTGACCATGAAAGACGGTCGCGTACTCAACGGCAAACTCGGAACGCTTCATGAAATCGGCGAAGAACCAGAAACCGGTCCAACGATAGAAGCTCAGACGATTGTTTTTCTGGACGACAATCTTCGTCGCGTTTACGTTCCTCGTTTTCAGATCGCCAACGTCAATCAGGACGACCCGCTGGACGTGTCGGTAAAGTTTCTTTTGCCGCAGAGGATTAAGTCAGCTTCCCGAATTGTCAGCAGCGTGGGTTTCTTTTCAAAAAAGACGCCGTTTGACAAGTACGGACGTCGAACGTTAACAATGGCGACCGCCAGCGGTCCCGTTGACGTCATTCAGGGGATTACGGAACTGACCCCGGAATACGTTAAGGTGGAGGGCATTACTCACACCTGGGATATGCGAATTTCGACCAGCAGCATCCCAACTCCGGTTTTGGATGCGATTCTTCAACAGCAGATTTCTCAGGGAAACGTAGACGGCGTTGTCAAAGTGGCGAGGTTTTATATTCAGCTTCAACAGTATCATAACGCCGTTCGAGTCATGAAAGCAGCGTTGGCTCAAGAGAACGTCAGCCCGGAAACCAGAAAAAAATTCGAGGAGACGTTTCAGGCGGTAAAGCAAATGGAATCCCGTCAGCTGCTCGAAGAACTCAACGCCCGCGAGGAAGCAGGGCAGTATGAGCTGGTTTCTCGACTCATCTCCAATTTCCCGGTGGACGGCGTTTCGTCAGAAATTTTACAGCAGGTTCGACGAAAGGTTCAGGAAATTGAACAGGTCAATCAGCAAAAGCAGGACGTTCTCGACAATCTGAAAAAGCTGTATCAGGAGATGCCTGGCGGAGAAGAAAAAACGCGTCTTGCGCCGTTGCTGAGAGAAATTGTTTTGAATCTCAATCGCAACACCCTGGACAGGATGGCGGCTTTCGAACAGACGCTCGACGACAACTCGCTCCAGCCGGACGAGCACATTTCCTTGGCGGTTAGCGGCTGGCTGTTGGGCGCTCAATTCGCTACAAGCAACATTGCCGTCAGTTTGTCTGCATACAGAGTTCGAGGGTTGATCGAGCAGTACATGTCAGCAGAGAACGAATTCCAACGAACGGAGGTTTTCAAAAAGTTCAAAATGGAAGAAGCGTCGTCGGTGAAGACCGTGTCGCACATTTTGAGCGTCATGGAGCCGCCGGAAGCCGTTGAAGCGAACTCTCGCATTACAGACGACTTTTACCGAATCACCTGTCGTAACATTTTCGACGATTCCGAGCTGGAATATTTCGTTCAGCTTCCTCCGGAATACGATCCGCACAGAAAATATCCGACTATTGTTACCCTTCACGGAGAGTTCTCGACGCCGCAAATGCAAATCGACTGGTGGGCAGGCGCAATCAACGAAAAGGGCGTCAGAAACGGTCAGGCGGGACGTCAGGGATATATTGTTATCGCTCCCGCCTGGACGCCGGAAACGACCAGAGCGTACGATTATTCCGGATCGTCCCACGGCGCTGTCCTGGGCTGTCTTCAAGACGCATGTCGACATTTTTCCATCGACTCCGACCGCGTTTATCTAAGCGGATTTTCGATCGGCGCAACGGCGGCTTGGGACATTGCAATCGCTCATCCAGACCTCTGGGCGGGCGTCTTGCCGGTCGGTCCGCTGGCGGATCGGTTTCTCCTCTTCTGCGGGTTCAACGCCCGATACATGCCGACCTATTTCGTCTTTGGTCAGTTCGACAACAGCATCATTGCGAAAAACGCGACCAGACTTCTCAACGGGTATTTTCTGAGAAATTTTGACGTTACCATGGTCGAATACCAAGGTCGAGGACACGAGGATTTTCAGGAAGAGATTCTAAAGATGATGGACTGGATGAAACGTCACAAACGGAACTTTTACCCGTCAAAGTTTGAATGCAGGTCCATACGAACGTTCGACAATTTCTTCTGGAATCTGGAACAGTCTCACTTCCCGCCCAAAAAGACAGCGGATCCCGTTCACTGGCCGCCGCCGCGAGGCACGACTGCAGCAATTACAAGCTGCGAGATTCGCAGTAAAGTCAGTTTGCTGATTTCAACGTCGGCGTCCAAACTGACGATCTGGCTCAATCCGAACAACGTCGACTTTGATAAAAAGCTGATCTTTATTATCAACGGCAAAAAGCAGGCGACTGTTACAGCTAACGGCGGCAAAGTCGTCAAGATGTCAACCGAGTATATCGAGCCGGATTTACGCGTTCTTTTGGAAGATGTCCGAACCCGCGGCGACCGTCAAAATCCGTTCTGGGCAAAAGTTGACATTTCCCGATAATGGAGCAAGGGGGGGAAGCGCTCCGCCCGGCTGGGCGTCTGGAATTATTATGGGCAGGGGTGAGTGCAAGTTTTTCCTGCAATTGCACATGGTTGAGTCCGGTTCGCTGGCGTATCGCCCGCATAGAACCGCTATGCGGTTCTAGCAGAACGCTGTCGCGTCTGTTGTTATTTTCCTCATTCCTAACTTATAACTACTGTCCCCCCCGCTCCCTCTTGTCAATATGGGGATTCTATATTATAATAAGACGTGAGTCTTGAGAACGAAAAGCGTTCCTCGTTTATACGTCTTTCTTTACCCCCCATTTGAACATGAATCGCATATTATTTTCCATTGCCGTAGCGTTAGCGCTGTTTGTTTCCACCGGTTTCGCTCAGGAAACGTTTCCCGTCTGGCACGGGCTGGCGCCGGGCGAAAAGGGCGACTTCCCCGCTCCCAAGTTCACGGTCTATCAGCCGGAAAAGAAAACCACTGACGCCTGCGTGATTGTCTGTCCCGGCGGCGGGTATCAGGAACTCGTTTCCTACGAAGGCAAAAGAATCGTCAACATGTTCACAGAAAAGGGCATTACAGCCGTTCTTCTGGAATACCGGGTTCCGCGTCGGGCAGGGGTTGAAATATACCGCGCCGCCTGGCAGGACGCTCAAAGAACCATCAAGCACGTTCGCCGCAACGCCGAGAAATGGGGCGTCGACCCGGAAAAGATCGGCATGATCGGGTTCTCCGCCGGCGGTCATCTGACGGTTCTGTGCGCCGTCAACTCCCAAACGCCTGCGTACGAGCCCATTGACGACCTCGACAGCGTGTCGTGCCATCTCAACTTCGCTATTCCGATTTATCCAGCCTACGTTTTGGAAGACGGCGCAACAGGTCCCAACGCGAACAAGGGAATCGACAAACCCATCTGCAAAGACTTCAAATTTGACGCCAAGTCCGCCCCGATGTGTCTCTTCCACGGCGACGCAGACAAGTATTCCCCCCTCGGGTCAATCGCCATTTACACCCAAATGCACAAGATGGGCATCCCGATGGAAAAATGTACATCTACGCCAAAACTCCGCACGGATTTGTCGCCAAGCCGCTTGGAGAGCATTTCGGCGGCTGGTTCGACCGTTCCTACGAATGGATGAAAGTCATGAAGTTTGCAAACTGACCAGAAAAGACGCATTAAGACATAAATTATATTTAAAACTCGATTAAAACGCAGTTTATTTACCCTATTTTAACATTTTTTCGTTTCTTTTGGAGAAATTCAAGAAAAATTTAAACTTTTTTGGAGATTAAAGGGGTGTATGGTATTGCAGAAATCGGGAGTTCGTATTATTATAAGAACTTTATTAAATAATATAATTAAATTGGGCGTACGCTCAACGATTCGAGACTGAAAAGTTTGAGTCAAAATATATATTTCAGTCGCAATCATTCCCAAAACTAACAAGGAAACATTATGAACAGCATTGTATACACGCTTTTAGCGCAAGCAGGCAACGCTGCAGCTTCCGCCCCGGCAGCAGATCCTACTGGAACTGGAGGAAGCTTGACGTCATGGATCATCATGATTGGAATTTTTTTCTTCATCATGTGGTTCTTTATGATTCGCCCTCGCCAGAATGAGCAAAAAAAATTCAACCAGATGCTAAATGAGCTCAAAACTGGGGATAAAGTCGTAACTATTGGCGGCATTAAAGCGTCTATTACAAACGTCGTTAAAAACAAAGATAACGAAGTTATCGAAATTCAGCTCCTTCTGGACGACAAAAACAACGTTAAAGTCATGTTTGACCCGCGCGCAATCGCTTACGTCGTTGCTCCGGAAGAAGACAAAGAAAAATAACGGTTGGACTGCGTATTTTCACATTGTGACAGGATTGCAATCAGAGTTTTACTCATTGCAAATTTGTATACGACGGCAATTTCAGATCTGTTTTATTTCAGGTCGGAAACGCAATACATTAGCAACCAACACTACTTGTATTTTACATTTCAGGAATAATCGTTTGTTTTAACGGATAGAAACAAACAGAGTTCCTCATTAAGGATTTTTTTACAATGAACCCAACAATTTTACTCATTGCAGCATTTTTGCTGGTCGGCGTTGTTCCGATTGCATTGGCTTACTATTTAGCCAAAAGATTCCGCATGCCGGATTACCGTTTTTCTTACTGGATTATTTTGTTCGCCGTTTTCTTCGGCATTACCGTAGTAGCTACCAGCTATCATAGAATCAAGCTCGGCATCGACCTTCGCGGCGGATCCATTCTGGTTTACGAGGTTGCGAAATCCTCCGATTCACAAGCGGACGAAAACGTCCAAAATGGCGAACAGAAAGACGACCAAAAGGGTGCGGCTGCACAAGATAACGACTTGGCCGCCAAAATGAATCAGATGTCAGCCACGTTGAAAAAACGTCTCGACCCCAGCGGCGTCAAAGAAATCACCGTTCGTCAGCGAGGCGCCAATGCGGTTGAAATCATCATTCCAAAAGCCGATCCTGAAGAAATCGCTCGATTGAAGAGAATCATTTCTCGTTCTGGTACGTTGGAATTCCGCATTCTTGCCGACAGACGCTATCCGGATCCGGAAGAGCGCACGCTTATCGAAATGGCGAGCAAATCCAAGGATCAGGTCATCAGAATCAAGACGGGAGTCGATGACAACAATAATCCCACTTATAAAGAAATTGGTATGTGGATTCCTGTTACGGAAGGAAGAGAAAGAGAATTTGGCGGCGCGATCACTCGCACCCGCATCGTCAGAAATAAAGAGATTACGGAAGTTCTCTGCAAAAAAGATATTTATAACGTTACTGGTAAATACCTTACCAGCGCCGTAGCCAGCGTTGACGAAAAAGCGCAAAACTGCGTCAACTTCCATTTTGACGCAAAAGGCGCAAACCTCTTTGGTTCGCTCACCGCTAAGAACCTGCCTAATAAAGAGCAGGATCTTTATAGAAAATTGGGCATCGTCCTTGACGGCTCCATGTTTTCAGCCCCGCAAATTAATGGTCACATTAGCAGCAACGGCGTTATTACCGGCAACTTTACCAGAGAATCCGCTCAGGAACTGGCAACCGTATTAAATTCCGGTTCTCTTCCAGCCTCTTTGAGCAAAGAACCGATTTCTGAAATGACCAGTGGTCCTACTCTTGGTCAAGACACCATTTACCGCGGCGCAACCGCCAGCTTCTTTGCTCTGGTTGCCGTCTTGATATTCATGGCGTTTTATTATCGTTTTGCCGGGTTGGTTGCAGACTTCGCTCTGACGCTCAACTTGATTTTGCTGGTTGCGTTTATGATCACGTTCTCCGCAGCGTTCACCCTGCCTGGCATCGCCGGCTTGGTCATGACGTTAGGTATGGCAGTCGACGCAAACGTTCTTATTTACGAACGTATGCGTGAAGAACGAGACAAAGGCGCCACAATTCACATGGCTATCAGAAACGGCTTCCAGAAAGCGTTTTCTGCCATTTTCGACTCCAACATTACCACGTTGTTGGTCGGCGTTATTCTGTACTGGGTTGGTACTGAACAGATCAAAGGCTTTGCCGTTACGTTGATTCTCGGTATCGCCTTGAGTATGTTCACCGCCTTGTTCTGCGCCAGAATCATCTTTGAAACCGCCGATCGCATTGGCGTTATCAAGGCCCTTCGCATGTGCCGAATTATTGGACAAACAAATATCGACTTCATGGGACTCATGAAAAAAACAGGCATCGTTGTTACTATCCTTTGCGTTGGCAGCGTTATTGCTATCTTAGCCAGAGGCGCGGGTTTGTTGGATATCGACTTTACTGGCGGTTCTTCCATTCAAGTTTTGTTTAATGAAGAAGTTCCAATCGACACCGTTCGTAAAGAACTCAGCGAATTGGAAAACCTTGCTGTTTCCGACGTTCAAATCAGTGGCGAAAAACGCGGTTATCGTTATGTTATTAACTCTTCAAACGCTGTTAAGGGCGCTGGAGAGAAACAGCTGGAAGGTGAAGCGTACATTAACCACGTAACGGATCTCATCAAGGAAAAATTCGGTTCTAAACTGGCAACAAACGACATTGACGTCAAAAATTGCGTTCCTTACGCTGAAAAGGAATCAATTCTTTCAGCTCGTAAAGCAGAACAAGAAGCTGCTGAAGCTAAAGAAGAAAAAGCAAACGAAGCAAAAGAAGCTCCAGCTGAAACAACTACGCTGAACTCTGTGTTCGACATGTTTTTATCCACAGCTTATGCGGATGAACCTGTAAAAGAAGAACAGGCTCCGGCTGAACAGGCTAAACCCGCAGAAGAAGCTCCCGCCGCTCCGGCTGAACAGGCTGCTCCCGCTGAAGAAGCTCCCGCCGCTCCCGCTGAAGAAGCTCCCGCCGCTCCGGCTGAAGAAGCTCCCGCTGCTCCGGCTGAAGAAGCTCCCGCCGCTCCGGCTGAAGAAGCTCCCGCTACTCCCGCTGAAGAAGCTCCCGCTGCTCCCGCTGAAGAAGCTCCCGCCGCTCCGGCTGAAGAAGCTCCCGCTACTCCGGCTGAAGAAGCTCCGGCTGCTCCGGCTGAAGAAGCTCCCGCCGCTCCGGCTGAAGAAGCTCCGGCTGCTCCGGCTGAAGAAGCTCCCGCTACTCCGGCTGAGACCAACGCCGCTGGCAATGCCGTTGTTACAGATAACCCGGACGTTGCGTTTGCCAAGGGAACGTTTGCTGTTGTTGAATTCAAGGAAGCTGTAACTTACGATGTTGCAAAAACCATGGTTGAAGATGCAATGACCGCATTGAATATTCCGGAAGATAATCGTCTGTTCACCCTTGAAAACCCATATTATGATCCTAACGAAACGTCAACTGCGGCGTTTAAGACTTGGGACGTATCCTTTACCCTGTCTCCGAGCGATTCCCAGAAAGTCCTTGACAAAGTGAAGGAAACCGTTAATAAGGAACCTATTTTCCCAGCGCGTAACATGATTGGTCCGCAAGTTGCCAGCAACTTGAGAACTCATGGTTTGTGGGCAATCTTTGGCAGTTTAATCGTTATGGTTATCTACCTCTGGTTCCGATTCCAAAAGGTTTACTATGGCTTTGCTGCAACCGCGGCGTTGTGCAACAACGTTATTTTGTCCGTTGGAGCCTTGGCTGTTTCCGCTTACGTTTGCGGAGCGCTCGGATTCCTGCTCATTGACCCGTTCAAAATCGGTTTGACCGTTTTGGCAGGTATCATGACGATTATCGGTTACTCCCTTAACGACACGATCGTCGTCTTCGACCGTATTCGTGAAGTCAAGGGCAAGGCGCCCAGAATCACCCCGGCTATGGTTAACCAGGCGATCAACGATATGCTTGCTCGTACCATTTTGACGTCCGTTACTACGTTGTTGGTAATTGTCGTTCTGTACATCTGGGGCGGACAGGCAATTCACGCCTTCGCGTTCACGATGCTCGTCGGCGTTCTCGTTGGTACGTTCAGCTCTATCTTCATCGCAGCTCCTTTGCTGTGCAGAATGGATAGATTAGACGCTCTTCGCGAAGCGAGAGCTGCTGAACTGGAAAGAAACAAATAAACTGAATTTCCCAGTAAAACTAAACCTTTTGAAGAGTTTCAATCTCTTTCGACAGGTTTGAGTAATCAGATGTAACCTGAAAGCGTTCTGTTGAAAAGCAGAACGCTTTTTTTACGCATTGTTTCCCGTTAAAACGCTTGCTCTGTCCCCTTGACTTTTCTGCTATATGTGGGATAATACAGAAACATAATTCACCTAATATCAAACGCCATTTCTGAAACAGAAAGACAATACAATGACGCAGTTGACAGAAGCCCGAAAGGGCGTCGTAACCCCGGCTATGGAAGCCGTCGCCGCCAGCGAATACATGACCCCGGAACAGGTTCGGGACCTGGTCGCGTCCGGTCGGCTGATAATTCCAGCCAACAAAGTTCACCTCGAAAAGGGGCTTGTCCCGATGGCAATCGGAGCCAACGCCCGAACGAAGATTAACGCCAATCTGGGCAACTCGCCCATTTCTTCCGATATTGACTGCGAGCTGGAGAAAGTCCGCTGCGCCGTTCGCTACGGGGCGGACACCGTCATGGACTTGTCCACCGGGCAGAACATCAACCAGATTCGTCAGCGCATTGTAGACGAAATGACGGTTCCCGTCGGCACGGTTCCGCTGTACCAGATGGTCGAAATGATTGAAAAAATCGAGGACATGAAGCCGGACGACTTCGTTCAGCTGGTTGAACAGCAGGCGAAACAGGGCGTAGACTACTTCACGATTCACTGCGGACTGCTGCGAAGTCACGTTGAACTGACCGATCGGCGCAAGCTGGGAATCGTCAGCCGCGGCGGGTCGTTGGTTGCCAAATGGATGGTCGCTCACAAGGAGGAAAACCCGTTCTACCAAAAGTTTGACGACCTGTGCGACGTCATGAAGCAGTACGACGTTGCTTGGAGCATGGGCGACGGACTTCGCCCCGGCTGTCTGGCGGACGCAACCGATCAGGCGCAGTTGGCGGAACTGGCAACGCTTTCCGACTTATGCAAACGCGCCTGGGACAGAGGCTGCCAAGTCATGATTGAGGGTCCCGGACACGTCCCGATGGATCAGATTGTCATGAACATGAAACTGCAGCAGGAATGGTGCTGCGGCGCGCCGTTCTACGTTTTGGGTCCTGTTACAATGGACTGCGCTCCCGGATACGACCACATTACCAGCGCCATCGGCGGAGCGATTGCCGCCATGCACGGCGCCGCGATGCTCTGTTACGTTACCCCGCGAGAACATATCGGTTTGCCGATGCTCGAAGACGTTCATCAAGGCGTTATCGCGTACAAGATAGCCGCTCACGCCGCCGACATCGCCAGAAAGCTGCCGCACGCCCGCGACCTGGACGACGCCATTTCAGACGCCCGCGCCGCGTTCGACTGGAATCGTCAGTTTGAACTCGCTCTCGACCCGGAAACGGCTCGCCGCATGAGAGAGGAATCCCTTGTCGCCGCCAACCAAAAGAACCATTGCGGAGACGAACGCTTCTGTTCCATGTGCGGACCGAAATTCTGCTCGATCCGCATCTCTCAGGAAATGCAGCGAATGAGAAAAGAGCAAGAAGAATAATTCGATATCGAAACACTATATTGGAGTGCGAGAGCGCAGCTCTCGCTTTCTAAAGCGGGAGCAAAGCTCCCGCACTCCGAAAAACATTTATCCTCCCATACTGCTATGAAAACCCGATATATCTTGTTTGTCGTTTTGAGTTTGTTCTGTTTAACCGCCAGCGCGGCGGAACTGAAGATTCTCGTTCCCGGAGATTGTCACGGTCAGGCGTATCAGGTCGCCGGACAGGAACTGCAAAAGTACTGGAAGCAGATTACCGGGCAGACGCTTGAGATTGTCAATCAATCCAACGGCGAGGACAGCTATCTGGTCATCGGGTCGGACGCGGTCAATCCGTTTGTTCGACAGCTGATTGAACGGAAAGTTATTCGCGATTTCCCGCTCAAGACGGCGTCTGACGAGTTCCGTCTGCTGACCGTCAAAGACGGGGCTAAAACGCACCTGATTCTGGCGGGCGGACGCGGACGCGCGACGCTCTACGCGGTCTACTGTTTTCTGGAAACGCGCGGCGGCTGCCGATGGTTCTGGGACGGCGACGTCGTTCCCCATCAGGACTCCATCGACATAACCGGCTTGGATGTAACAGAAACGCCGCGGTTCTATTATCGCGGAACCCGGTATTTCGCCCATCGGGGACTGCACCGGTTTCAGGCGGAGCATTGGTCTTTGGACGACTGGAAACAGGAGATCGACTGGCTTGTCAAAAAGCGTCAGAACGTGTTCATGCTGAGAATCGGCATGGACGACGTGTTCCAAAAGGCGTTTCCTGACATCGTCGATTATCCCGACCCCGCCAAGCCGCTGCCGGAAGCGTTGTCCGGCTACGACAACCGTTCTCTGTTCTGGTCGCTGCAGTATCGCGGTCAGCTCAGAAAGGCTCTGTT
This sequence comes from Thermoguttaceae bacterium, assembly GCA_017447745.1. Classification (GTDB taxonomy): domain Bacteria; phylum Planctomycetota; class Planctomycetia; order Pirellulales; family Thermoguttaceae; genus RUG11551. The sequence goes on along the minus strand of JAFSMW010000228.1, from coordinate 6,125 downwards.
ACAGTACGCCTTCGACCGCGACTTGATGCACCCGGAAGATTTCGGAACGATGAGTCACTGGTATTCTCGCACGCCGCATCAGTTTCTCGACGCGGTCAAGCCGGAGTTTCTGCCCAATTTCACCGGGCATGGTCATCCGACAGCTCTGGTTTGGGACGTCCGTCAGGACAAGTATCTGGACTATTACTGGAAGCTAACTCAGGCGCATATCGACAACTACGGCAAGCCGGAGCTGTTCCACACGATTGGTCCGGCGGAGCGCCGCTGTTACAAGGATCGGGAAGACAACCTGAGAATGAAGCTCTACGTGTACCGGCGGTTGATCGACAACCTGCGCCAGCGCTATCCGGACGCGCCGCTGCTGTTGGCAGGCTGGGATTTCTTCTGTACGTGGCAGCCGCAGGAGGTGCGAGAGTTCACCAATCAGCTTGACCCGAACCGTTCGATTTTGTGGGACTACGAAGCCGACTCCAAAAGCGAACGCAACTTTACCAACTGGGACGTTATCGGCAGGTTCCCGTACACGTTCGGCATCTTCCAGGCGTACGAGGCGGCTATGGACATTCGCGGGAACTACCCGCTTATCGAACAGCGCATGAAACAGGTTGGAAATGACCCGTTCTGCCGCGGCTATATTCTCTGGCCGGAGAACTCCCATTCCGATATTTTCCTGCTGAATTTCTTTACCGCCAACTCCTGGAAGCCGGGCAAGACGACCGACGAACTTCTGATCGAATTCTGTCGCGACAGATACGGCGTTCAGGCGGACGAAATGCTGGCAATCTGGCGCGACGTTCTCCCGATTTCTCAAATGCTGGACTGGAGCGGCAACTTCTGGTTCCAGGTTTTCAACACCATGAACGGCAAAGTCAAACCGCAAGACGCCGCTACGTGGAGAAACGCCAGCCGGGATCAGATTCCCCGATTGCAAAACGCCCCGCAAGTGTTAACGCGCTTGGCGGAAGTCGAATGGAAAACCCCGTTTGTCTATCGGGATTCCATCGACCTGGCGCGAACGACCATTGACCGCATGCTGACCTGCGCTCGCGTTACGCTCTTTGCCGCCATGAACGACTGGCGCGAAGGAAAAATCACCGCTGAGCAGGCTAGAGCTAAAGCCAACGCATACTACGAACTGGCGGAGGCGATGCGCGACACGCTCGCTCTGCATGAGGACTATTCCATTTACGAAACCGTTGAAAGAATGAACGCCGTCGAGCCGATTGTCAATCCGGACTTCGACCGCGTCATTCTCGACAACGCCTCGTGCACCTACTGTCAGTCGCACCAGTACGAACTCATGCAGACGTGGTACATGCCGTGTATTAAAACCATCTGCAACTGGGCGAACGACCGGCTGGACAGAGACGACAAATCCGCTTTTACGTATCCGGACAGTTTCAAGAAGGTTGTAACAGAGAAGAAAGCGGAAATGCTTGCCACGCCGTTAAAAGTTCAGCGTCCGACGCTGGAACGAACGCAAGAGAATTTCAAAGCCGTTATGCTCCGCGCCGCCAAAGCCGCAAGCGAGGTTGAACCCCCGATGGCGGGGGAGCAGGTTGAAAAATAAAAACTTTCGGAGTGCAGGAGCAAAGCTCCCGCTTTCTAAAGCGAGAGCTACGCTCTCGCACTCCGAAATTGTTACAATTACTTACTTCCTGCGTTGCGAATAAACTCTTCGAAAATCAGCCTGGCGGCAGCATGATCTTTGTACATTCGTTCCGGGTGCCATTGAATCGCCCAGACGAATTTCTTGTCCGGCATGTAGACGCCTTCCGTCAGATCGTCGGTCGCGAACGCCATGGCGACTAGCCCCTTTCCGAGCTTATCGATTCCCTGATGGTGCGTGCTGTTAACGGCGATTCGCGTTTTATTCGTTAAAAGATGCAGCGGCGAGCCTTCAACCACCTTGACGTCGTGACTGGGCTGTTTGGGATCCGTCGTTTGACGGTGCGTAATAGAAGACGGGTGATACGTCGGCAAGTCCTGATAGAGCGTCCCGCCGCAGGCGACGTTGATTAGCTGTTCTCCGCGGCAGATTCCCAAGATGACTTTGTTCTTTTCAATCGCCTTTTTGCAAAAGCCGTATTCCAGCGCGTCGCGTTCCGGGCACGTATACAGCGTCGTTTCCATTGGCGTCTGCTTGTACAGAACCGGGTTGACATCCTGACCGCCGGTAAAGAGAATCCCGTCAACGCGGTCAAGATACTCGTCCCACGTTGACTCCGCCGCCTCGATGGGCAACAAGACGGGAATCCCGCCGTTGTCCAGGATGGCGGGGAAGTATTCGGAATTCATGTACTGATGATTCTGCTTTTGATCAAACAGCGGCGTAACAGCAATGAGCGGTTTCATTTGTAACAACCTCAATTCGGGAAACGACAATTACAGCAAACCGTAAGCTGCGAGCGTCTTGCGAAGCGCGGCTTCCTGCGCTTCCGTCAGGGGGGTCAGCGGGAGACGAAGCTCGCCGGTGTCCATTCCCAAGGCTTTCAAAGCCGCCTTGACCGGAATCGGGTTGGTCGCCAGCGAGAGCATGTCGCGGCACAGCGGATACATCTTGTAATGCAGACGGCGCGCGCCTTCCAAATCGCCGGCAAGGAACGTCTTGGTCAACGCCGTCATGTCGGACGGGATGAAGTTCCCGACAACCGAAACGACGCCCTTGCAGCCCAAAGACATGTAGGGCAGGGTGAGCGAGTCGTCGCCGGACAGAACAGTGAGGTCAGTCGCCGCGAGAATCTTGGACGCGTTGTCCATCGAGCCGGTCGCTTCTTTAACCATCGCGATATTGGGGATTTCCGCCAGACGGAGAATCGTTTCCGATTCAATCAGACGACCCGTTCGACCGGGAATGTTGTAGACGCAAATCGGAATCGAGACGGACTGGGCAATCGCCTTGAAGTGCTCGTACAGACCTTCCTGCATGGGTTTGTTGTAGTACGGCGCAACCGACAAAGCTGCGTCGGCGCCCGCCTTTTCCGCCCATTGGGTCATGTGAATCGCCTCCGCCGTGCTGTTGGAGCCGGTTCCCGCAATAACCTTGCAGCGGCCAGCTGCCGCCTTAACGGTTTCCGCAATGACCAATTCGTGTTCTTCGTTGGTCAGAGTCGGGGACTCGCCCGTCGTTCCGACCGGACACAGAGCCGTCGCTCCGCCAGCAATCAAAAAATCGACGTTTTTCGCCAGACGGTCAAGGTCAACTTTGCCGTCCTTAAACGGCGTTACCATAGCAACTGTCAAACCGGCAAATTCTTCAGCTCGCGTTTTCATTTGGGATTATAGTGGTTAATGGTTAGTAATTGGATTGGAAGGCGGTAATGGAGTTCGCGAAGCGGTGCGAAGCCGCACGGGCAAACGGATGAGGTTTTGCCTCGAAAAAGCTGATTTTGGCGTTACCCACTACCAATCAGGAACCGACCTTGTCGGCGGAATTACGCATTCGCCGATAGGCGAACAAAAAGGGAGTAGGGAGTTGTAAGTGGTTAGTGGTAAGTGGTAAGGAGCAGGAAGTTGAAACAAAAACTACTGCCTACTGCCTCTTGCCTCCGTGGGTTAAAACCCACGGCTATTAACATTGAACCGCTACGCGGTTCTAGGGGAAGCGCTTCGCGCTGCGGTTTTATTTTTCCAACAGCGCTTTCATATCTTTGACAGCCTGAACCAGCCCGACGTAAATGGCGCGGGAGATGATGCTGTGCCCGATGTTGAGTTCTCGCATATTGGGAATGTGTACAATCGGCAGGACATTTGTGTAGGTCAAGCCGTGCCCGGCGTGAAGTTTCATGCCGTAATCGACGATCTGTTTGCCAATCGTCTGGATGGTTTCCAGCTCTTTAAGCTGAGCTTCACCCGAGGCGTTGGCGTATCGCCCGGTATGGATTTCGACGGCGTCGGCGCCGCACTGCTGGGCAGCGTCGATTTGTTCTGCGACAGGGTCGAGAAACAGGCTGACGACGATTCCCGCGTCGTGCAGCCGCTTGACGGCGTCTGCGTATTTTTGGATATTCCCTGCAACGTCCAAGCCGCCTTCAGTCGTGATTTCCTGACGCCGTTCCGGGACGACCGTAGCCTGATCGGGAACGACTTTGCAGGCGATTCCCAATACGTCTTCGTTGCACGCCAGCTCCATATTAAGCTTGCAGGTAACGGTTTGACGCAGGATGAGCAAGTCTCTGTCCTGAATGTGCCGGCGATCTTCGCGAAGGTGAACGGTAATGCCGTCCGCGCCGCCCAGCTGCGCCAGAGCCGCGGCGGCAACCGGGTCTGGCTCGTTGGTCATGCGCGCCTGACGAACCGTTGCAACGTGGTCAATATTGACTCCTAATTCCATAGTGCATTTAGTCCTCAAAGGGGAAAATATTTCTGTATTAAGCTTTTATCTTATTATATTATAAATCAATGCGATAGAAATAAAAGGGGGGAAGAAGAAAAAAAATGAGGGTGTGTTCAAATTTGGAGGGCATGAAAAAGGGAACGTGCCTTGAAATCTTTTCGAAGCCTTCTGATCAATCTGTTCTTATCCCCACGTCTTTAGACGTGGGAAATAATAACAAATCAAAAAACGTAGCCCCAGATTTATCAGGGGGATTAAACAAAGACGCTTCTCCCAAAACGCTTCCCTTCCCCTTCCTTCCCCGCTCCGTTCGGAGCGGGGAAGGAAGGGGAATTCGTGCGTTAAAATAATATTGAGCGTTGTATTTGCACCCCACACCTAAAAGTGTGGGCTACGTTTTAGACGTTTATTTTACCTATTTTCGCAACCCAAAATTGAACACACCCAAAATTGAAAGAGCAGAAATCATCTCCAAAAAATCCTGGGGGGTCTTGCAATTGACAAGTTAATAAATATAATAAATTGTCAGTAGTTTTGTAACAATGGGAAAATTCGTGATTTCTGTTTTTATGTTTACAGGTATTCGCCGTTTTCGCATTATGTAACAAACTTTGCCGAGAATTATCTTTGTATCTTGACAACCATTAACTTTTACCAAGACTGATTACCATAATGTTTACTGTCAATCCAAATGCAGTTCATTTGCATCATTCAGACGTCAAACGTGTAACTCAGTCTGTATTAACCATTCCTCCAGGGCGCCTAGCATATTCTCAATGGTATGAAAACGATCCAGAACTTCTTGAAAGAGAAGTTGCTGCAATGCAGAGCTCATATCCCCAATTTCAATTACAGAAATTGCCTGATGGAAAGTTATCGTGGATTGGCGACATACGTCCGGGGTTGATTGGAAACAATGGTTGGACTTGGCGTCTGGAAGCGGTGTATGAAAACAATCATCCGTACGCTCAAATGGGGAGTTCTGTGCTTGTGTATTTGCGTGAACCAGATATGAACCTCCTCATCCGTTTAACGGGTTGGCGTCCTCGCATTCTGCTTTCCGATTCCCAAGGATTCTATTTCTCTCCCCCTCGTATAGAAAACGTTCATAATTATGAACCTCGCTATACGCTCTGTGCAGCGATGGTTCTTCGCTGGACGATTGCGATGGCGGGCGCTTATGAACTGGTTTTGGCAGGAGAAATGACCCAAGAAGAGTTTGATTGTACAAATGAAAACGAAAGCAGTTGATTTTTAACAAACATAACATCTTTTTCATGAAGAAGTTATGAATGTTTCAAGCCTTTCGTTGAAAAATTTTGAAAATATTTTATTAAATGTTGGTTACTTTTGACCGTTTTATTTCGTTTATTATGAATGTTGGTGATGAAACGATTTTTCCAAACGAAAAATTCAGCTCATAACCTTCAGGTTCAAAACAGATTTTTTTAACAAAACGGTATGAAAGGGAAAGAACAATGAAAACGCAAATCATCATCCCCCGAGGAAAACTGGCGTCAACCAACCCCGCTTTGACGGAAGCCCAGCGCAAGATTCGCGAAGCTCTCCGAACCGGAAATCCGATTCGGTTAAGCTCCAATGGAGACGTAACCGGTCGTTCCGGTCAGCCGACCCTGACGATTCCACCAGGAAAACTGGCGTCAACCAACCCAGCTTTGACGGAAGCCCAGCGCAAGATTCGCGAAGCTCTCCGAACCGGAAATCCGATCCGGTTAAGCTCCAATGGAGACGTAACCGGTCGCTCCGGTCAGCCGACCCTGACGATTCC
>JAFSMW010000227.1 GCA_017447745.1 Thermoguttaceae bacterium | reverse complement strand
GCTCTTTTCCCCCTGCTTTTAGCTCAATTCTCAAGCAAAAATCGTTTTACAGCGAAAAAACAATACTATTCACGTTTATAATGTCATACTTTTCTCAAAAAATATCTGAAAAGAACCGTTTTAGGAAATGGAAACTAAATAGGTGTTGCCCGTCCCGTTGTACAGAGCCATTTCTAAAACGCCGGCGCCAGACAGGTTGGTTGCATCGAATCGGGTTGAAGACGAGCTGTCGAATTTCAGGGACAGAGTTCCAGATTCCGCAACGCTAACTGACGGAGCCGTCCCAATCAGGTTGGCGGATTCAATCGACAAGACGCCGTCTTTGATGGTATAGGCGCTTGCTGTCAGTCTTCCTGCAGCTCCCTGGATGGTAAGTTTTCCTTCGCCGTCTTTGGTAATCGTTCCCGTTCCGATGTTGAGCGTGCCCGTATAGGTCGTGTCGGTATCGTTGTTGAGAATCAGGTTCAGATCCGTTCCTGTAACAGCGCCGGCTCCGGAAAGGTTGTTGAGTTTCATGGCGGACTCGCCGGTGTAACCTGTGAAGTTGAGCGTTCCGTTGACGACCGCGGCTCTGGACGCAGCCAGATTGGCGCCAGCGCCGGTAAGCGTCATTGTCGCGCCGGAATTGATTGTCGTCGGTCCGGTATAGGACAGTGCGCCGGAGAACGTCTGTGTATGAGAACCAATAGTTATACCCAAACTTGATCCTGTCGTTCCATCGGAAATATCGCCGGTAAACACGCCAGAATTTCTGCTAGCAGTTAAAGTTGTTCCGTCTGTTTTAGAATTAATGAATAATGTTACCTGCTCACCGCTTGCCGCTCCTGAACTAATATTTCCAGAGACGGTCTGAACAGAGTCAAAAGCAATATTGGAATCTGCCAGGAAGGTCAGATTGCCGCTAACAGGCGCATTGCCGATACGAAGTGCGCCGCGATTCTCACTGTTGCCGATTCCGGAAAGCAAGACGTCCGCTTTGAATTCTGCGCCAGATACATAAATCGACGTTCCCGGATTCACCTTGAACGTAAAGCCCTCAAACGATTGGCTGTTTGTATTGATCTTATTGCTGCTAGCAGCGCCTTCCTGAACCAGAGAAATAACGCCAGTAAATCCGTTGTTAGTCAGATTCGGCAATTTTGAGTCGCTGTTTCCGCTTGCCATGCGAAGTTCCAGGTCGCCGGAGCCGGAAATATTTGTTATGTTTAAATTCTTGTTCGTTCCATTCATTAACGTGGAAAGCGTTCCAGCTTTAATGTCGACGTCGCCAGTAAAGGTGTTGGCGCCGGTAAAGCTGACTTTGTTGTCGCCTGTCTTGACGATTTTACCCGAACCGGAAATGGCGTTGGTAAAAGACTTGTCTTCTGAGTACGCGAATTCCAGAGAGCCGTCCGCGTTGACAGCAACAGCCCCGGTTCCGAGAATTCCGTTGTTGATCAGGCGAACAGTTCCCTTATTGATAGTGGTTCCGCCGGCGAAATTGTTGGATGAAGCGCCCTCTTCGCTCGAGATAACCAGTGTACCTTCGCCGTTTTTGACGATGCCTTTGCCATTCCAAAGACGAGCGGAAAAGACCAGGTCGTTTCCGTTTGGATCTGTCCCCTTTGCAACGTCAAAGGTGATGTTTTGAGAATGCAGGTTAAATCCGCTTGTGCCGGTAACGAAATTGGTCGCGCCGCCTTTGGTAATAATCTGCGTTTGAGAGTTATTGACAAGGTTGATTGTATTATTGCCGCCTGCGCTGAGCGTTCCGCCGCCATTCTCGTCAAAAGTAATTGTCGTTTTATTTGAAATCCAGAACTGGTCTTTGGATCCGGAACGGGATAATGTAACAGACCCGCCGTTATTGATGTAAATCTCAGCTCCGGAATAAGTGATGTTGGCTTCTGTGGAATTGTTCAGAATAATATTGGCGCCGTCGGCAATAAGACTGCCGTCGTTGCCAATCTGCATTGCAGTTGGCGTGATTGAAAAAGTACCGCCGCCGGTAACTTTGAGCGTACCTGCGCCAGAAATCGTTCCGCCGTTCCAGGTTTTCGTTGAACCTTGTTGCGTTTGAATACCTAACGTTGCGTCTTGAGCGACAGAAACGTTTCCACTGCCCAGCGTTCCATTTTCGCCAAGGATAATCGTTCCTGCGTTGATAGTCGTTCCGCCGTTATAGGCGTTAGGATAATTGGCGTCTCCTGTAATTTTCATAACGCCTTCGCCGTTTTTGACAATGCCGTGATTTCTGGTATTCCAAAGATAAGCGGACACAACCAAATCTATCCCGCTTGGATCAGAGCCTTTAGCAACGTTAAAATACAGCTCCGCGTTGTGAAGATTGAATCCGTTTGTACCGACGATGTAGTTGGTCGCCCCGCCGTTAGTGGTAAACGTTGTAGCGGAGTTGTTAACCAAATTGGAAGCGTTGTCAGAAGAGCGGGCGCCTGTATTAAAGGTTGCTCCGCCGTTACTGTCAAAATCAACATTTAATGAACTTGAAAGCCAAATAGAATAGGCGCTGGAGCCTCCTCCAAGGGAAAATTCGCCTCCGTTTTTAAGATTAATTTTACTTCCTGAAAATGACTTCTGCAGTTCCAGCTTTCCCCCGGAAACTGTTGTGTCGCCGGTATACGAGTTCGTTCCGGTAAGCGTCAGCGTTCCCGTCCCGATTTTTTCCAGCTGCATTGCGCCCTGAAGATTTCCTGAATACGTAGATGTATCATTGTTGGCGCCTACTCGCAATTTACTGCCGCTGGTTCCGGTAATAACGCTTAAACTGTCAGAACTAACCAGACCGTTGACGGTTTCTGTATGTCCGTTAAGATTCAAAGTTGACGTTAAACGGGAAGAGGAATCGCTCCAGCTGTTAAGGACAAGATTGCCTGTGGAAGCGGAGCCAGCGGTGATAACGTCTGGAATCTGTTCGTCGGCATCAAGAACGAGCGTTCCAGGATAAGTTGTTACGCTGCTGTTGTTATACATGCCAGAGGAACCAATTTGAGTGTTTCCTTTGTAATTGTTAACTGACGATGTATTGTTTAGATGAACTTGCGTAAGGTAGCCGGGAGCGACAATCAATCCCCCGTCTCCGGTTATAAGACTGTTAAAAGTTAAAACCCCCTGATTGGCTTTCCAATCATGAGATCCAATATAAGAATCGCCAATGAGATTTACAGTTCCGTTAAGATTGACAGGTGCATTCGCTGCCATTTGCATACGGAATTTACCGGTTTTTTCAGTTCCGTAATTGCCGCTAATGTCGATGTTGCAATAAAGCTCTGCTGAAGAAACGCCTGCAAAATAAAGCTGAGCGTTCGCAGCGGTAACAACCAGCTTGTCAGTCGAATCCAGTTGAAGGTATGTGTTACCATCGAATACTGCGTCATTAGGCGTTTGACGCGCTGTCAGCGTATACGTTTTATTCTCCGCAAACGCTGTAACGGAAGCAAAGAGAATGGCGGCAAAAGCCAGAAAGGCAAATTGATTTCGATTACGTAGGAAACTGATCATGTTTTTAATCTATATGGTATAAATGAAACGAAAATCGTTAATGTGTGCGAATATATACAGATACACTATAGTATCATACCTTATTATATTATACACTGAATTTTAGAATTTTAAATCTTTTTTCGAGAAATTAATAAGACTTTTCGAAGAATAAGCGTCTGTTAAGAGTATATTAACAGATGATTTAGACAAAATGTCAGTAAGAAGAGGGGAATCAGAAAGATTATGTCAATTACGCAAGCGATCAAGTATCTTTTGAACGTGGAAAGTCCCTCCGACACCCGGCTCGCGGCAGTCCCCTGCCGCAACAGAAACCGCTGAGAACTGTGCATACCAAAACGACGAAGCGGAAAACCTCCCCCGGATGGACTCCGCCCACGGAGTCCTTCTTGACGGCTGCGCCGTCAAGATAAAAGCGAGAGTTCCGCTTACGCTTCCCTCTCGCACTCCGAAAAATGTCACATCAATCGGCGAAAATCCGTCTAATCCGTAAAATCCGTGAACGGACTGACCCGCACGCAACCAGCGAGGAGCGCCTTGCGAAACTCCTCACTCCTCACTCCTAATTCCTAACTCTCAAAGCGTCCACCCTTCCCGATACGGAACTTCCAGCATAGCGTTCGCGGCGTTGGAGTTCGTTTTCATGGCTTTGGCGTCCCAGACGAGGTCTTCTCCGGTTCGGTACGCCAGGGTTCCTAAAAGGACGGTTTCCGTCAGACGTCCGCCGTAGCCAAACCGGCAGAGGCAGTTTTCCGGCTTGTTGTCGCGAATCGCCTGCAGCCATTCCTGATGATGTCCGAGCGATTTGGGAATCCAGGGGGCCGGCGCCTGATACGACTTGAACTCTTCTTCCGGATACAGGGCGAAATAGTCGTAGTCGGCGACCAGCTGCCCTTTCTCGCCGTCAAACATAACGGCTTTGAACCGTTCGGGAATGTTCTTTTCTTTGAGGACGTGCGGGCATTTCCCGCCGTCAAGCCAATGGACGGTGCATTCAGGCTGATCGTCGGTTGCCTCGAATCCATACTCAATTTCCAGGCTGAGCGGAGTCGTTTCCGGACTGACTTTCGGGCCGTCGACGGCTTTAATTGTCTTGCAGTTTTTCAGCTTGAGCGCCCAGAACGCCAAGTCTAGCAGGTGGGTTCCCATGTCTCCCATCGTACCGCTGCCGAACGCCCACCATTTGCGCCACGAGCGAGGCAGATAACAGGGATTGTACGGTCGATACTGCGCTGGACCGAGCCAGCAGTCCCAGTTGATATTATCCGGAACGGGCGGCTTGTCCGTCGGAAGCTGAGCATCAGGTTCATAGCCCCAGGCGTTTCTAAACCAGATATAAACGTTGCGAACCTTGCCGATGGCGCCGGACTGAACGATTTCGACAACGCGGCGGTACGTGTCTTCCGCATGAATCTGCGTGCCCATCTGGGTGCAGAGTTTCTTTTCCTCCGAGACGCTTTGCATCAACCGGGTTTCGTAAATGCTGTGCGCCAGCGGCTTTTCGCAGTAACAGTGCAGCCCCATTCTCATAGCCATCACCGCCGGCGCGGCGTGAGTATGGTCAGGCGTAGAGACGACAACGGCGTCCAGATCTTTGACGCTTTCCAGCAGCTTGCGGAAATCCTGAAACTTCTGCGCCTTCGGAGCACGCTTGGCGGCGTTGTCCAGATACCGGGCGTCGATGTCACACAGAGCGACGACGTTCTCGCCCAAAACGGCATGATAGTTTGCTGACGCGCGATTGGCGACGCCGATAATCGCCAGGTTCAGTTTTGAACTGGGCGCTTTGTCTTGACAGTACGCGGGAACGGCGACGTTTATCGCGGCTAAAGAAGCGGCGACGGCGCTTGACTTCAAAAAATCTCGGCGGGAAAAATGAGTTGTCATGGCAGGGTAAATGAAAGGGGGTTAATAATTGCGAAAAATAAGCGGCTGGCGGCAAGTTGTTAGTGAAAGGAACGCTTGCGCCCTTACCACTGATCACTCGCGGCTGTCAACTTCATTACTTTCAGTATACCTGTCTGAAAAAGAAAAAGCAAGAGGGGAGAGGGAGAATTAATTCGGAATGCGGAATGCGGAATTACGCAAGCGGCGCACTGAGTTTAAAATCTCCCAGAGGTTCCCAAAAGCTCACAGCCAATCCCGCGTTTTCCAGAGCGCCCTGCTCTGTCGAAACTTCGACGTAAATTGGGCAATACAATATCTGTTTTCCCTCTCGCAATAATGCAATAAATTTTGCGGAATAGTGCATTGACGCCGGGGTTAAATCTTATTAAAATTTACTATAGAAGACGGGAATCGGTTCTGTCTGAAACGATTGTCATTCGGTTGTCGGCTCCTCGGTTAGCCGCCGCCGTTTTTAAACGCTTTAACGTTAGTATGAAAGGGCAAATTCATGAGAGTATTTATTCAAACGGCTTTATCGGCGCTGTTATTAGCCGCTGCGTGTTGTAATTCAGCATGGGCGGAAACCGTTCGACCAGATATTGTAGTTGCGGACTTTGAAAACGAAACGCTGGACAACTGGACGGCTCAGGGCGACGCCTTTACAGTAGGCGAATCCCGTTCGCTGTATCGCGGCGGAATGGGGTTTGTATTTGGATTCCACGGTCGATCTCTTGTCAACACGCTTGCCGCGCCTAAAGACGACTCGTCAACCGGAACGCTGACGTCTCCGAAATTTACGATTGAACGCAATTACGTCACGTTCCTTGTCGGCGGCGGCGCGTTCCCCGGAGAAACCGGCATCGCACTTTACGTTGACGGTCAAAAAGTTGCTGAAACGACAGGCTTGTTTAACGTTCCCCGCGTTGGAAACGAAGGGCTGGTTCAGAGATTTTGGGACGTCAAAGCCTATCAGGGCAAGACGGCTCAAATCGTTATTTTTGATAAAAAAGCCGGCGGAGCGTGGGGACACATCAAAGTCGATTACATTTGTCAATCGGACGTCGCGCCCGTTACAGGCGCCAATTCGGTTTCCGTCTTCAAAGACGCTCAATTGATGAAATACGATCCGATGATCTTTGGTCATTTTATCGAGCATTTTCATCGACAGGTTTACGGCGGTCTTTACGAGCCGGGGTCAGAGCTATCAGACGAAAACGGATTTAGAAAAGACGTCATTGCGGTGCTGCAGGAAATTAAAACGCCGATCGTCCGCTGGCCCGGAGGTTGCTTTGTTTCGTCTTACCATTGGCTTGACGGGGTCGGACCGAATCGTCAGCCGTTCTACGACAAGGCGTGGCGTGTAGAAGACCCCAACACGTTCGGCACGGCAGAGTTTGTCAAATGGTGCCGACTTGTCGGCTGCGAGCCGTACATCTGCACAAACGCCGGGACGGGTACGCCGGAAGAGATGAGCGATTGGGTCGAGTACTGCAATCTCAACATCGGCAAGTTCGGACGCATGCGTCAGGCGCACGGAGATAAAGAACCGTTCAACGTTAAGTACTGGAGCATCGGAAACGAAAACTACGGCAGTTGGGAAGTCGGCGCGAAGACAGCGGAAGAGTGGTCTTTGATGGTTCGGGAATCCGGGAAAATGATGATCTTTACCGACCCGGACGTCCAGCTCTTTGCCGCCGCGCTGCCCGACGAAAACTGGACGCTCCCGCTTCTCAACAAGGCGGGGTACTTGCTCAAATACGTTTCCATTCACGGGTACTGGGACGGCTTGGCTCATCGTAACAATCCTTCCCCGTACATGGATTGCATGCTCAGAACAAAATCCCCGGAAGACAGCATCGTCCGTACAATTGGCGTGCTGGAAAAGGCTCGCCTACGAGGACGGGTTCATATTGCCTTTGACGAATGGAACCTTCGCGGCTGGCATCATCCCGGACACGGCCGCACCTATATGGACATCCCCGCCCGTGACAAAAACGACATCAATTCCACTTACACGATGGCTGACGCGCTGTTTTCCGCCTGTTTTCTCAATTCCTGCCTGCGCCGCTGCGACGACGTGAAAATCGCATGTTTCTCCCCGATTGTCAATACCCGCGGCGCAGTGTACGTCTATCCAAAGGGAATTGTTAAAAGAACAACGTATCACGTCTTTTGGATGTATACCAATTTACTCGAACAGAACGTACTGCCAATCCATCTGAATTCGGAACTGCTTTTATGGAAGGATACGTCAACAGATAAAGTTGACGCCGTTTTGAGTTCCAATAACGAACGAACCCGTTTCGTTTTGGCGGCGGTAAATAAAGACCCGTCCAAAGACGTTCAACTTCAGCTGGATTTCGTTTCCCTTGTCGGTTGCGTTCCGACTCAAGTCGAGGCGACGATTCTCTGCGGTTCCTCTCCAGACGATTACAACGACGTTGGCGCGGAAAATCGCGTTGTACCCGTCAAACAAACTCTGACCGTAAAAGACGGCGCGATTACCCTCCCGCCGCACTCGCTGTCGTTTATTACAATTCAGAAGTAAGATGAATTGACTGCTATAAAAAGAGGGGAAAACTTTTTTGAAAAAAAGGTTTCCCCTCAAACTCCCCTTTCCAAAAAACTTTAGTAAGGGGAGAAAAACATTTAATCAATGAGGAGCGCGAAGCGTAATTGCTAATTGCTCATTGCTAATTACTACAGCGTCCATCCTTCTCTGTACGGAACTTCAATCATCGCGTTGGCGGCTTCGGAGTTCGTCTTCATGGCTTTAGCGTCCCAGACGAGGCTTTCCCCGGTGCGGTACGCTAACGCGCCCAGCAGAATCGTTTCCGTCAGTCGTCCGCCGTAGCTGAACCGGCACAGGCAGTCTTCCGGTTTATGGTCGCGAATCGCTTGCAGCCATTCCTGATGATGTCCGAGCGATTTGGCAATCCAGGGTTCCGGAGCTTTGTAGTCTTTGTAGTTCTCAACCGGATAGAGGACGCGAGAGGTGTAGTCGGCAAAGAGCTGTCCCTTTTCGCCGTCAAACAGAACGCCCATGAAGCGGTCAGGAATGTTCTTCTGCTTGAGAATGTCCGGACGCTTTCCGCCGTCAAGCCAGTGCAGATTGACAGCCGGCTGTTCGCCGTCGTCTTCGAACGTGTAGTCGATTTCGAGGTTGAGCGGGCAGCATTCCGGGTTGACCGCGGGGCCGTCTACGACTTTGATCGTCTTGCAGTCCTTGAGCTTGAGCGCCCAGAACGCCAGATCCATGATGTGAGCCGCCATGTCGCCCAGCGTGCCGTTGCCGAACGCCCACCATTTTCGCCATTGCGCCGGCAGATAGCACGGGTTATACGGACGCATCGCCGCCGGTCCGATCCAGCAGTCCCAGTCAAGGTGAGCGGGAACAGGCGGCGTGTCAGTGGGGCGTTTGGCGTCGGAGGGGAACCCCCAGCCTTTTCCGCACCAGACGTAAACGTCGTGAACCTTGCCGACCACGCCGGATTGAACCATTTCGACAACGCGGCGGTAGTTGTCTTCCGCGTGAATCTGGGTGCCCATCTGCGTTACGAGGTCTTTTTCCGCAGCGACTTCCTGCATAACGCGAGCTTCGCGAATGTCGTGAGTCAGCGGCTTTTCGCAATAGCAGTGAATTCCCATTCGCATTGCCATCACAGACGGTCCGGCGTGGGTGTGGTCAGGCGTAGAAACGACGATGCCGTCAATGTCCTTGACGGTTTCGAGCATTTTGCGGTAATCCTGGAACTTTTGCGCCTGCGGAGCGGCTTTCGCTGCATTGTTAAGTCTGTTCATATCAATGTCGCACAAAGCGAGGATGTTTTCGGACAGCACAGCGTGATAGTTAGCTGCGCCTCGACCGGCAGGTCCGACAATTACCAGATTCAGCTTGGAACTGGGGGCTTTGTCCTGACAGTAGGCGGGAACGGAAACGCTGACAGCCGACAGCGCGGCGGCTGTCGTCCCAGCTTTCAAAAAGTCACGGCGGGAAAAACGACTGGACATGAATATTCTCCTTTTGTATCTCGAATAACGGTGGGTAGGGGATTTCTAATACTAGAACTGCTTTCAGTATATCTGCCTGAAAAATAAAAAGCAAGAGGGGGGAAGGGGGATTAAATGAGTAATTCGTAAAGTCAGAGGTTTTTGCAGTGAGGAGTTAGAAGTGAGGAGTGAGGAGTTACGCAAGCGTTGATCTTAGGGGAGCGCTTGTGTCTGGGAGTGCGGCGCCCCTAGGCGCCGCCTTGTCCATTGTTCCGCTGACAACCTCTGTTCAGCCCGGTTCGCGGGCGTATCGCCCGCTGAAGAAATTTTTAGCCGCAAAGAACGCAAAGGACGCAAAGGACGCAAAGTTTTAAAAACGGACGCGAAGCGTTCAGCTAGAACCGCGTAGCGGTTCAATATTAATAGCCGTGGGTTTTAACCCACGGAAAATGGAAGGCGGTAACGCAGCGAGTGAAACGAGCGAAGTTACGCTTAGGCGAGCCACGGGTGTAAACCCGTGGGGGTGAGCATAGCAAACGTTGCATACCAAAGCGACCAACGGGAGCGGTTTTGGGGCGCCTTCGCACCGCGGTAGCGCGGACTGGGAGCGGCGCCTCGCCGCCCGTGTGCGGACTGACTAATGGTTAACCGATGAGGAGTGCGAAGCGTAACTCCTCACTCCTCATTCCTAACTCCTAACTAGTTTCCATTTCCTAAAACGGTTCTTTTCAGATATTTTTTGAGAAAAGTATGACATTATAAACGTGAATAGTATTGTTTTTTCGCTGT
>JAFSMW010000226.1 GCA_017447745.1 Thermoguttaceae bacterium | reverse complement strand
TTTCATCAATAATATATAATTATAATCAAAATTTCAGAAATGAAAAGAGGGGGGGAGGGGACGAAAAGAGGGGTTGGGGGGGAGCAGAAATGAGTGAGTGAGCAGTGAGGAGTGAGGGGGGAGGAGTTTAGGTGAATTAGCAATTAGCAATGAGCATTTACGCAAGCGGGCACGCAAGGGGGATTGATTTAATCAAAGATGAGCGCTTGCGGCGGAAGCCTCCAGGAATCACCTGAACGCGGAAAGACAGCCAGTGCAACTGGTTCGCGGGCGTCTTCGCCCGCCGAAGCACAATTGACCCGCTCAAGTACATCGAACTCTCTTGTTTTTAGGATTTTGAAAATAAGAAAAATATAATGTAATTGTTCCCAAATCGGAAATGGAAACTTTTTTTCCTGTAGCGGGCGAAGACGCCCGCGAACCAGCAGGTCTGAGGTTTTCGACTGCGAAAAAATGGGCTTGGAGGCTTACGCCGCAAGCGATTGTCGCTGGATATACGCGGGTCGGAGATTTGCCCAGGGGGCTTACGCACCCCGGCTCGCCTAAAATCGTGTACTAGCGGCGTTTTACTCCGCCGTAAACTTCAAAACAATGTCCTTGCCGGTCGACATGGCGTCGGTTTTCGGGAGGAGAATGAAGTTGTCGGTAATTGTCGCGTGGAGGTCTTTGCTGGATTCGTCAACGACGACGTTTCGAACGCGCTTGGGCAGGAACTGGAAGATCGGGCGACCGTCTTTGGTCGGCTCTTCTTTGCAGACGCCCTTGAACGAGTCCGCGCCGTTAAGCGGGACGATCGTCAGCGTCCATTCCGTTCTGCCGTCGTCAAGCTTCTTCGACGTCAGCTTCTGCTTCCAGGCTTTGTTGTTCGGCTTCATCGCGTTCTGCCAGGCGGGGTCGCCATAAAGAGCAACCATGTTCTGATCAAAGCCCATGCAGTAAACGAATTCCAGCGTCTTTTTATCAAGAGACTTGAACTTCTCCATCTCTTCTTCCGAGAGCTTCGGCATAATTTGAATCATGTTCATCTGGTTCAGACCGCCGGTGAACCCTCTCGCGTTGACGTATTCCGGGAAAATGCGGTTGATGTGCCACGTAATCGCCTGATTGTTGGCGAAGAAGGCTTCCGCCGCGGTAAAGCGACCGGGCTGCTCAACGTAATAGTCTCTCAGACCCCAGCCCATGTACCCGAAGAAGGTGGGCTGAACGTATCCCGCCATCATGTTGACGCCGCCGGAATGAATGTGCGCCAGAGCCATCGCGTCTTTGCCGTCAATGTTGCCAATGAGGCAGTTCCCGACAGCCAGATAAACCTTGGAGTTCGTATGCGTGATGGGGAACTCTTCCTTGTCTTTGGTTCTGCCGTAAAGCTGACCGTTTTTGGAGAAGAAATAGCCGTTTTCGTAGCTATAGCCGATTTGCCAGTCGCGGGGCGAGGCGTGTCCGGAGGTCATGAAAAGCTGATTCTTCCCGTAGGCGTCGGCGATGGCGTGAGTCGTGTCGTCGGGGCCATCGCGGCGTTCCTGATACACGCCGTCCGCCTCCTTGATTCCGTAATGGTTTTTCGTGCCTTCAGAATACCAGACGCCGGACTTGAACTTGGTCAAATTGACGCCGAACCCGGCGCAGCAGGAGTCGACTTTCATATCCGGGGCTGCAATGATTCGATTGACGTCGTCGATGTTGTACCCGGTCAGAATCGCCCAAATCGCGTCCGTGTACGGGTCAGGATCGAGGTTTCGGGCTGTGATGTGACAGAACTGAACAAAAATCTGGTTGGCTTCTTCGTACTTGGCGACAAAGCAGATGTACGTCGGCTGGAGTTTCTGAAGTTCCGGCAGGCTCTTGATGGGCATTTCGTCCCACGTAACGACCTGGACGTCGAACTTTTCGCTGTGTTTTTTCTTCAGAGCGTCAACCGCCGCGCTCCAGTCGGAGTCGGCAAGCGTTGAATTGCTAACGCAGATCGCATAAACCGGTTTTTCGGATTCTTGAGCGCTGACAGCGCTGCAAAGAGTAAAAATCGCGCTCAAGGCGATGAACAAAACTCTTTTCATGGCAGTTTTTCGGACGGCTTGACGTCCGCGGTTAAAGGTGAGGGAACAGAGGCGGGAGAACTGGAACAGGAACGACCGTCTGACGACGACGGAGCGGATTCCGAACCGCTCGACTTGTTAGCTGACGGCGCATCGTCCCAAAACGAATTGAATTCGTCCCAAACCTCAGGATAATCTTCGCAATAATAAGGAATAACCATTTAATTCCCCGATTGACAAATAATATAGGCGGCCATTCGCGCAATGCGAACAATTTGCTTGATATTAATTATAACAACAAAGACGGTTTATACAAGAGGACCGGCGGGAATTTCGGGAAAAATTTGGGGATGTGTGCAGGTCAGTCCGTTCACGGATTTGACGGATTAAACGGATTTTCACCGATTGGTTAATGAAAGGCGGTAACGCAGCGAGTGAAACGAGCGAAGTTACGCTTTGTTCGATGGGCGAAAAACGCATTGCGTAAGCCGAAAACCTTCCCGGGTCGCGGGCGAAGTCCGCAAAAGAAAGCCTCACGCAAAGTTCGCGAAGTTCGCGAAGTTTTTATTGGTTTAACGCTTGCGGCGGAAGCCACCAAAAATCAAGAGAACGCGGCAGCTCCACCGTCCCGCTGGTTCGCGGGCGTTTTCGCCCGCTAAAGAAATTCTTATATGAAAAACACAAGAAGAAACTCAAAATCGTTAACCCCATCCCCCTTGAAAGCTTTCTAATTCTTCTTTAGTATACGGATTAACAATTTTAATTTCAACGCCTGGCAATGTCTTTTTCAACGCGTCTAAATCATTAGTTGAGACTCTCTTGCAATATTCAACTCGTAATTCTTTCAGTTCTTTTAATTTTTGAAGCTTTCGTAATCCTTTAACTGTAATTTTGCTGCAACCAGCAAAATGCAAATATTGCAAGTTATTTTGAATGTTTTCCATATTAGAAATGTCTGCTAAATTTTTGTCTGATATATTACACTTACCCAGAGATAACGTTTTAAGCTTTTTAAAATTCCCGAATTTTTTAAAACTTTCTCTTGTAAGTTTTAGGTCAACCAATCGAATATGTTCCAATTGTTCAAGCTTGCAGATGTATGAAAAGTTAATATCTGTTATATCTGAAGCAGCGGTCGGCGGATCATGTTTAAGCGCTTTAATATTTCTCCATGTTGACAGATATTTATAAAAGTCGTATCCCATTTCTGCGTAACCCATGATTGACCTGATATATATAGTTTGAATTTCTTTATGTTGTCGAACATAAATATCTAATTCCTTATAGTCATACAGACCTTCAGAGGGAACCGACGATAAAATAGCTATTGTATTCTCATTTTCAATCTGTATAAGACGTGAGACTGGACGTTGTATCAAATTGGAATGCGTTGAAGCATTGTCGTCTTTGACCACTTGACCATAAATAGTAACATTCTCAATTAGAAGAATGAATAATACAGTAAAATTCAATACTTTTTTGCTCATATTCGTAACCCCAGATCAATCTTACCTTATACCCACGTCTTTAGACGTGGGAAATGAAAACAATTCAAAAATCGTAGCCCCCAGATTTATCTGGGGGACTAAACATATACTCCTCCTCAAAACGCTTACATTCTCCTCCCTTCCCCGCTCCATTCGGAGCGGGGAAGGGAGGGATATTTGTACGTTATATTGCTATTTAGTTTCCATTTCCTAAAACGGTTCTTTTCAGATATTTTTTGAGAAAAGTATGACATTATAAACGTGAATAGTATTGT
>JAFSMW010000225.1 GCA_017447745.1 Thermoguttaceae bacterium | reverse complement strand
GTTGAAACAAACCGGAGCTAGGTGGAAGATTGGAAATTTAAACAGAATGTTAAGCATCGTCTGCGCCGCTCACAACGATGCTTGGGATTTATACTGGTCAAACTGTTAATTTTCAGCGCCCCCCAATTTTGAACGCACCCTTCTACTTCTTTCTCTCTCCCTGCCGTCTTGACAATCTGTTTCGTAGCGCTATAATATTTAATCAGTAAAGAATTAGCGAATTGAAATCGCCATGGCAAGTTTGCTTTGGATGAGTTCGCTTTAGACAATCAAACCTATTAGGAGATAAACACAATGGCGAAAAAGACAATTGCCGACATTGACGTAGCGGGCAAAACAGTTTTAATGCGCGTCGATTTCAACGTTCCGTTGGACGACAACCTGAACATTACGGACGACCTTCGCATCCGTATGGCTCTTCCGTCGATCAAGTCCGTTCTGGACCGCGGCGGCAAGCTGATTCTCATGAGCCATCTTGGACGTCCAAAGTCCGGACAGGACAACTCCAAATTCTCACTCAAACCGGCTGCTGTCCGTTTGGGCGAACTGCTGGGAACCCCCGTCTTCTTTGCAACCGATACAATCGGCGAAGACGCTCAGGCTAAAGCCGCCGCTCTGAAAGCTGGCGAAACGCTCGTTCTGGAAAACCTTCGTTTCAATGACGGCGAAAAGAAGGGTGACCCCGAATTCGCTCAGAAGCTCGCTGCCTTCGCAGACGCCTACTGCAACGACGCGTTCGGCACCTGCCACCGCACAGACGCTTCTATGGTCGGCGTTCCCAACGCCATGCAAGGCAAAGATCGCGTTGTCGGTTTCCTGGTAGAAAAGGAAATCCGATTCCTGTCCGACGCTATTAGCGCTCCGACTCGTCCGTTTGTCGCCATTCTCGGCGGCGCGAAAGTTTCCGACAAAATCAACGTCATCAACAACCTGTTGGGAATCTGCGACAGAGTTCTCATCGGCGGCGCGATGGCTTATACATTCGAACTGGCAAAAGGCGGCAGCGTTGGCGGTTCTTTGGTTGAAGCCGACAAAGTCGACCTGGCAAAAGAACTCTTAGCCAAGGGCGGCGACAAGCTCGTTCTTCCGATCGACACCAACTGCGGCGACGCCTTTGCTGAAGATTGCAACAAGCTCACCGTTGACGCCGGTCAGATTCCGGAAGGCTATGAAGGTTTGGACATCGGTCCGAAAACCGCCGCTCTTTACGCTGAACTGATCCGCAGCGCCAAGACAGTTGTCTGGAACGGTCCGATGGGCGTTTCTGAAATGCCGTCCTTTGCCAAGGGAACCATTGCTGTCGCTCAGGCGATTGCCGACACAGACTGCATCTCCATCATCGGCGGCGGCGACTCCGCGGCGGCTGTCAAGAAGCTCGGCTTTGCCGACAAAGTAACGCACGTCTCCACCGGCGGCGGCGCGTCCTTGGAAATGCTCGAAGGAAAGAAATTCGAAGCTGTCGAAATTCTGGACGAGAAATAATTTGATAAGGCAGTAGGCAATAGGCAGTAGGCAGTAGTGATATTTACTATTGCCTCTTGCCTACTGCCTACTGCCTCTTTATCGGCGAAACTTTGACAACCGTTCCCTGGGTCGGCATATCCATCGTTATTGCCGCCCAGCGGTTGAACTGTCTGGCATCAAATGCCGAAGCGTTAAAATTTCTGATAAACGTTTCTTTATGACGCACTCGCGTGGTTATTATTTCCAGTACAATGCCGGTACTGGGCATGTCGAACTCATTTATTCCGCGCCATGTTTTTGGCGGTTCAATGATTATCAGGCTCGTCGGCAAGTTGTTATTTGATTTCATTGGACGTATTTGGGGGAGTTTTTTAACAAGCCGTTTGACGCATATTTCCGATAGCTGCTCATTATTCACTGCAAACGTTTATCTTTATTTTACGGCGCTTATAGAGAAATGAAGGGTTTCTCTGATTCAAAAATGACAAATCATGTCCACAACGAAAAAACGGTATTATAGATAGTATTCGTTTCAACCATTAATCGCTGACCTGTGAGAACGCCATGAACAAGAATCCACTTCCTTTTTTATTGCTGACAATTATAATCAGCGTCTCCGCATTGGCGGACAACGTTGCATACAAACATTTTGACGCCTCTGCCGTAGAAAGCCGCAACCTTCTGGCAGACGTTAAACCCTACGGATTCGGCAAAGGGTATCATGCGCTTGACAACGGCTCGTATGAGTGCTGCAATCCGGACGGCGAGGCGTTTGGGCTGCGTTTTCCCATCCAACTCAACCAGACCGTCCCGGAGCCGATAATCGCCACGGCGGAAAGCTGCTGCGAAGGCGTCGAAAGCGCGTCCAGCGGCGATTATTCCATCTATATGGATATTGCTTTTACCGACGGGACGTATCAATGGGGCGTCTCTCAAGCGTTTAACGTTGGGAAGAAAGGGAAAAACTGGTCGACGGTCAGCGTCCGTTTCATGCCGGAAAAGCCAATTAAAAGCCTGACAATGTACCTCCTGTTCAGAAATCGTCAGGGAACCGCCTGGTTCAGGAATCCGTCGTTTAAGGTTGTTACACTTAAATCGCCGGACGGAAGCTCTGCCGTCTTTCCGTTTGACGAGGAACTGGTTCTGGATCAAAATACCGTTAAAGGCTCTGCGCCGTCAAGATACTATTTTCGAGAATACAATATCGACCAGCCGGACAACGCCATTGGAGACGTTGTTCAGCTGCAACTGACGGACGCGGATTCTGTATGGGCTGCGTCTGGAATTGACGTCAAACGAGAAAACGGCAAGACGATTGTCAGCAATCAAAGCGGGATAACGCGATCAATTACACTCATCAGAGCGGTGAAAATGACGTCCAATGCCTTTGTCTGGTACGGCGCGATGGATGAGGCGACGGTTCTTCGCAACGTCACGCAAGACGGTTCCGTTGAACAGGCGACCTCTCAAATTGAATTCTCCTACTCCCAGCATATCAATGCCGGAGCCAATCGTCTGGCGCGGTTTCCCATCGCAGGCGTTGGGCTTCAAGACGGGTCAACCCGCTGGATTGGAATTGACCCGGATTATCCCGCCGTATATCGGTTTTTCTATAATGACCAT
This sequence comes from Thermoguttaceae bacterium, assembly GCA_017447745.1. Classification (GTDB taxonomy): domain Bacteria; phylum Planctomycetota; class Planctomycetia; order Pirellulales; family Thermoguttaceae; genus RUG11551. Next base: position 10,540 of record JAFSMW010000225.1, on the reverse strand, counting down.
ACAAAAGAGCTATGCATTGCGTACGACATTGCATTTACTGCTGACAAGAGTCAGTGGGTTTTGTCAGACGTCGATTGGGAACAGACGCCCCAGCAGTCCAAAGAGGGGTATCGCAGCGCATGGGCGGCGTATATGCGTCTTTTCCCCAAGGCATTTTACTGCCATCTGCCGCGTAACAACAACGGCGAGCCGATTCTGGGCAACTGGATGCCGTTCCTGAGAGTCAGCTCCGTTGAAGGCTGGGAGGACTTCGCGTTCCGGTTTATGGAAGGGACGGGAAACGAAAAGTGGGACGACGAACACGGGATTCTGACCTATCGTTACACGGAACCGATGACGTGGTGGATGCACATGTCGAAAGACCAGCCGCGAACGATGGACTCTGCTCTTGCGGAAGTCAAACGTCAGGTAGAAAACGGGTCGGAAATGGCAAAGACATGGGAAAACTGCGTCATGCGCGACCGCGACGGCAACCCTATCGGACGTCTGGAAGACACGCCGTGGTGCTTCGGCTGCGTTTGGAGCATGTATACCGTCCCAACAGCGCCGAAGCCCAATCAATTCTCTCATTACTGGCGTGAAAATCATGTAACAAAAAATTATCCGTCTGACGGTTCCGCCCTAAAGTTTGAAAAGGGCTTTGCCGGTCTTGATGGGGAATATATAGATTCCTCGGAAGGATATGTAACAGCGGAGCTGGACTTCGCGCCGGCGCATTTATCCGCCGCTGACCGTCCGTTGACTTTCGACCCGGTTACCAAACGTCCGGCGGTGTATCGCGGTCTGGTTACGTTCGAGTACATTCGAGCGCTTTCTCAAACCGTCAGGGCGTCGGGGAAATCCATGATGGCGAACTCTACGCCGCATCAGTTGACGTGGCTCGTCCCGCTGTGCGACGTCCTCGGCACGGAAACGAACTGGAACTGGAACGATCAATGGCGTCCGTCTTCGCCCTTTGACCTGCTGCGGAAACGCGCTCTGTGCGGAGAAAAACCGTTCTGCTTTCTTCAGAATACGGACTTTACGAAGTTCTCTTACGAACATTCCGAAAAGTTCATGAAGCGTTCGCTGGCGTTTGGCATGTTTCCCGGCTATTTCAGTTCCAACGCCTCGACGGGGCATTACTTCTCCCAGCCGGATCTGTACAACCGGGATCGTCCACTGTTTAAGAAGTACATGCCTGTTATTCTCGCTGTCGCTCAGACGGGCTGGCAGCCGGAACGACTTGTTCAAATTGAAAACGTTGACAAAGAATCCTGTTCAACCGTTTGCTGTGAACGGTTCGCGTCTGAACGTAACACATACGTCACGTTCTTTAACTCAGAAAAGATGGCTCAAACCGTTCGCGTTACAATTCCAAAAGAATTCAAAACGGTAAAACCCGTTCTCGGAACGGAATTGACGCCAACCGACGTCCCGGGTGTTTATACGCTTACGCTGGACCCGGAAGACGTCGCGGTGTATCAGTTAGAGAAATAAAGTGCATAGTGTGGGGGGCGCTTTGCGTCCTATGCACTATGCACTATGCACTAAGTACTACTCCAAATCCGGGACTTCGAAGCCCTTGCGGTATTCGCGCTTGAGCAGCGAGTTGGCGAAGTCCATACCGTCGCCGACAAAGCGACCGGTTTCCGGGTCGATAGTCAACCGCGGGCTAAGCATGGTTTCCCCGAGGGTAACGTTGTAGTTGCCGACGAGTTCTTTCATGTTGCCAATGAGTTCTTCCCAGCGTCCGCCAGTCTGACCCTTGATCTGGTCGGCAACTTCGTCCGTATAGGGTTTGCCTGTCAGGAAGGCGATGTTGGCGAGGTTGCACCAGGTGGCGAAGTAGAACGCCTTTTCGATTTCCAGCGTCAGGAGCGAGCGGTCGTGAGCGCGAACGGCGTCCATGAAGTTCTTCTGATGAGTTCCGTTGCCGCTGTTGCCTTTGAACGTGCGAATGACTTTCCCGTCGTTGTCGACTGCAACGGCAGAGCCGCGCTGTCCGCGAAGCTGTCCGCCTTCGCAGTAAATGACGTATCCGGAACCGGCGCCAACGTGCTTGCCGGCGCTTCTGGAACCCGGCGCGTCTGGAACGGTGGAAAGACCCAGAACAATCGGGACGTTTTTCGTTTCAAAGTAAACGAAATGCAGGTTCGGAGTCTCGCCGGCATCGTTGTAGAACAGTCTGGCGCCGCCGCCCATGATGGATTTCGGGAAAGTCATCGTGTTGAGCGTGTTGTTGACCGCGTCGCCCAAAACGTGAACGCCCCAGTTACCCATTTCGCCGGTTCCGGTGTTCCACATCCAGTGCCAGTCGTAATGGAAGTTGTTACGATACAGCGGCAAATCCTGAGCTGGACCGAGCCACATGTCATAGTCGATTTCAGCAGGGATTTCCATCGGCGTTTCGCGCTTTCCAATCGGCTGACGAATCGAATAATGGTTGACCGCCACGGACTTCATCTCGCCCAACGCTTTGTCTTCGTGAACGAATTTCTGAATTTGGGGCTGAATGACGTCGCTGAACTGCTGGGCTCCCATCTGGCAGATTTTGTCGTATTTTCGAGCGGCGTTGACAACCTGACGTCCTTCCCACGGCGTATGAGCCAAGGGTTTTTCGACGTAGACGTCTTTTCCTGCCTGCATTGCCAAGATCGCGGCAAGGCAGTGCCAGTGGTCAGGCGTTGTTACGATGACGGCGTTGAGGTTATCATCGTCAAGCAGTTTGCGGAAATCAGCTACAAACGCAGCATCGGGATGCTTGCGCCCGGTGTTTTTGGCGCGTCCCATATCCGGGTCGGCAAAACCGATGAAGTCAACGTTCTGACACGTTCTTTCGAAGTCGCCCATGTCCTGACCGCCGCGAACGCCGCAGCCGATAACCGCCATGTTGACGCGGTCGTTGACGTTTTGGGCTGAAATCCTGCCGGGCATAGCAACGGTTGCCGCGGCAGCAAGCCCGGCGCTGACGCCGAGAAATTGTCGTCGTGTAAAGTTTTTCATGATTATATATTCGGAGTAAAAAGGGATAAAAGGCAGTAGGCAGTAGTTTTAAATTAGGAATTCGGAATTAGGAATTCGGAATTACGCAAAGCGCTACTCGCAACTAACAGAAACTTTATCTATATTATAATTAAAGATAATATTATTTGCAATAGGGGATTCGACAGGGTTTTCAAAGTTAAAATATATGTTATAATTATTAATAGAAATGGAACACCCCCCTGAACTGTACAACAGCCGATTTATGAAAGCCGTTCGCGGCGAACCCGTTGACCGTCCTCCGGTATGGATGATGCGTCAGGCGGGAAGATATATGGCAGAATATCAAGCCGTTCGGGAGAAAGTCTCGTTTCTGGAACTGTGCCATAATCCGTTGCTTTGCGCGGACGTCATGGTTACAGCCGTCAATAAACTGGGCGTGGACGCCGCTATCATCTTTTCGGACTTGCTGCCGATTCTCGTTCCGCTGGGGTTTTCTCTGGAATTCGGTCCTGGGCACGGTCCGATTATTCACAATCCGGTTAGCTGTCCAGAAGATCTGAAACGGGTTGTTGAGTTGGAACGTCTGGACGAGCTGGATTTCGTTATGGAAACCGTAGTTCAAACGCGGCGCCAGCTGCCGGCGGACATCCCGCTAATCGGCTTTGCCGGCGCGCCGTTTACGCTTGCCAGCTACATTCTGGAAGGCGGCGCAAGTCGTTCGTTTACAAAGACTAAGCGGTTTATGTATCTGTATCCGGAGGCGTTTAGCGATCTGATGGGGACGCTTTCGCGAGCCGTCGCCCTCTATCTTAAAGGACAGATCGCCGCCGGAGCGCAAGTCGTTCAGCTGTTTGACTCTTGGACAGGTTGTTTATCTCCCGCAGAATATAAAAATTTCGTATTTTCTCACGTTCATACTCTACTTGACGAAGTTGAGCAAAATGCGCCAGCTATCCATTTTGGAACCGGGAACCCAGCATTGATTCCGCTCATGACTCAGGCGGGGGGATCGGTCATCGGGGTCGACTGGCGGCTGGACTTGTCCGACGCCTGGGATTTAATCGACGTCAACGACGGCGGTCGCCGCCGATCCGTTCAGGGCAACCTCGATCCCGCCGTTCTCCTAACCACTCCAGACAAAATCGCCGCCCAAACCGTCGCCATGCTCGACAGCGTTCGTTCTCGCCGCGGTCTGATTGTCAATTTGGGGCATGGAATTATCAAAGAAACTCCTGTTGAAAATGCTATAAGTTTCGTCAAAACAGTCCGAAACTACCGATAATTCTGTTTTTTTTCTTTTTTTGTTGAATTCTGCTCTATTATCAAGCCGATAAGAAAAATTGGAATACAGGGAAAGAGTCCGTGTATTCCCCCATGATTATCTTTAGCTTTTGACAAATAGAGGAAAATTTGTCGTCCCGAAAAGCTAAGTCTCCCAAAAGAAATCATGGTTTTAATGGGTATGTTTTTATTTTTACAGTCACATAAGGGACCGAGACATGGACGTAAAACAATTTTTCAGGAAGAGGTTAGTCGCATTCGTGGCGGCGTTATTGTCCGTAGGACTTTGCGGACTGCCGCAAGCTCGCGCAGACCAGAACTATCAGGATGTCAGTGTCGGTGGGACAATCACCGGCAGCAAAGACATCGCCGATTACGGCGTAGCTGAGAGTAATGGTTACACAGCGACCTTCAGAAATCCTGATGGCAGCATGAACGCCACAATTCAGGATTGGAAAGTAACCAACAATGCGACGCAAACGCCATACGGAGAAGTTACGTATGACGGAACGTATTACTACAATCACGCTACTGGTTGGATTTCTCAGAACGCCAAGCTGGTGTTGGCGGCTCCGGCGGATTCAACATCTTCAGCGCCACGCAACGTCAAGCTCACAGTTAAGGGAACGAACGAATTTGGTTCCGGGCTTAACGTTGGCGACTGGGGCAACACGATGGGACCGGGTTACGACCTTCTCCCCATCAAAGCACAAGAAGTTGACGTTCTGTTTGGCAGCATGAACGATGGCAACAACGAAGGCCAATACGATGGCACCACCGGCGCTTATGCCGAGGTTACCTTCGCAACAGGCAGCAACTCCCATTTCTGGGGCGGCGTCCAGTTCGGCGGTCAAGACGGAGCCAATCTTGTTGGTAATTCCGGAAACGCGAAAGTCGTCTTTGACGAAGGCAGCACAACCATCTTCGAAAACCAAAACACCTATTTTGGCGGCGGCGGCTGGAATGCTGACGGCGTAAATGACGGCGGTAAAGCTGACGTTACGTTCAAAGGAACGACGACGTTCAATCAGCGTGCAGTCTTCGGCGGCGGCGCCAGCGTCCCAACCGGAGAGGGTCGTGTTAAGGTCGGCGACAGCGACGTTACCTTCGAAAGCGGAACGAACTACTTCTCTGGAAAGAACGCGACCTATGTCGATTCCCAAGGACTCGCCAACCAGAAGAACTACTACGGCGTCTACTTCTCCTCAATCGGAGGTCTGGACGGTCTGGCTGAAGGCGGTACGGCGAACGTTACCATCAACGGCGGCAAGAATACGTTTGATACTGAAGTCCACTCCGTTGGAAACTACGACTTCACTCCTTACGGCGACATCATTCGCAGTAAAGACGACTTCGACGTAACCTGGGGCGGAAACAGCAACATCCTCGTTACCGGCGGCGACAACAAGTTCAACGGTCGTTCGACCTTTGGCGCGCCCAACGGTACGTCCACAATGAACATCAACGGCGGCAGAACCCAGTTTAACGGAACTGTTCGCTCTGCCAACATGGGCAAAGGCGACATCCTGGACGACGTCCCGTATTCTGATATCAATACGAACTACAACGGTCAGGATATTCCGTACGTTTACTTTGGCGGCAAATCTCTTACCGACGAAGACGTTAACTACTGGAACAACTACTACAACCTTCCAGGACACGACGCCTTTGAAATGTCGACTGACGATTACGATCATACAGCTCCGACGATCAACGTCAATATTTCCGGTCGCAGCAAAGTCGTTCTCAATACAACCGGCTTCGTTGGCGGCGCCGACTACAAACAACTCGACGGTTCCGTTGACATTGAAAACAACTATACAAGCTCGTTGTATAAAGATTTCACCTACGGAGACGACGGAGCAGAATCGCCCCGTGATCATAAGTTCACCGTTGATTACACCCGTTTCAACACGTTCGCAGATTCGGATGACACCGAGATCTTCGATTATGAAACCGGTAAAATCGATGAGACTGACGCCTACACTCACAAGCTGATCAAGGACGACGCAGGTTCCGGAACGTTCACCGTGGGCAAAGGCTCGGAATTCCGCCTGGGCGTTTACAACACGACTCAGCTTTACAATGCGCCGGATTCCTACATCAGCCCGGATAACATTGAAGAAACAATTACCCCGCAGAACGTTGGTTACACGACCAACCGCAGCCAACAGGTTCAGTTGATCGGCAACACATCCACGTTCAACGCAGATTCAGCCAGCCTGTACTTTACTGTTGATCCTAACGGCACAACATGCCTTAACAAAGATGGCGAAGAGGTCGAACGCCTTAACGTTGGTCGTATTTCCTTCAAGGAAATCAACATTACCGCCGACACAAAGCTGTATCTCTCCGCTAACTATCAGGGATCATTGTGCCATGAGTTGATTGGCGAAGATGGAAAAGACAAAGAGTTCTACTCCATCGAAGCGTTCCACGATACTGACGGAACTCAGTTGAATATCGATCCGGAGATCAACAACATTGGCGGTAAGCACCTGTTCTACGAAGTTGGAGTCGAAGGACTCGCCAACGACGACGGAACTCCGAACGTTCCCTTCGAAGACAAGGCTCGTTTGCACGTAACCTATCACGATCCGCACTCGGTTGTTGCCGATGGCAACCTCGGTCACAACATGGATAATTATCTGCATGAACTTTGCTATCAGCAAGAGGACGATTATCAGGAAGCCCTGGAAGATATTTGGAACAGCGACGACAAGATCGAAGCTCAGGAAAAATTTGACGACCTGGCTGGCGGAATCTACGGCGACTGGCTCAACGCTCAGGTTCAGCGACAGATTTCCTTCAACAACATGCTCTCCAACCGTTTGGTTACGGACGACATGGGACTGTGCCAGTTCTGCTGCCAGAGCCAGTGCGTTGAATACGCCTCCGATTGTGAACCGGGCTGCAGCCAGTGCTGCGCCAGACGTCAGTGCGAATTCGGCGGACGCATTTGTGGAAAATATCCGCGCTACTGCGAACCGCGCCGTTCCATCTGGGGTTCATTCCTGGGCAACTATGGCAACGGACTTTACTGGAAAGGCTTCACCAAATACCACGAAGAATCCACCGGCATGGCTGTTGGAATTGAATGGAAGAACGTTTGCTGCAGAGTCTTCGGCATGTACTTCGGTTACTCCACCTCCGATATTTGGCATGGCAACTCCGCTCGCGGCAACTCCTACTCCAGAGTCAATTCCGACGACTTCACCTTTGGTTTGTATGCAAAATGGGACGCTAACTGCATGGGCGGTTACTGGTTGATGAACGGAACGTTCACCTACAACACCCTGGACGCTCAACGTTACTACAACACCCAGTCGTTTGACAACAACTTCACAGCCGATCCGAGCGGGCTTTCCGCCGCAGCCTACATCGAACGAGGCTGGATGTACGTTGAAAAGCATGGATTTGTTGTTAACCCGTACGCTTCAATCCAGTACACCTTCGCTACGATTGACGACTTCACCGAACAGGGAACGTCCAACGTTGGCGGAGTTGAATCCCCGTCAAACATGAACCTGTACTGCTATGACATGGCTTATCATTCCTTGAGAGGTCAGCTGGGCGTCCGCGTTAGCCGCGACTTCATCGTTGGCTGCAACAACTGGCAGATCCTGAGATTGACCCTCGGTGGAGCTTACGCTCACGAGTTCCTTGATCCTCAAGCGACCTACTACACTCACGTAATGGGAAGCCGCTCCATGGATCCCAACTCTGAATATGGCGATTTTGAAATGAAGAGCAACGGCTGTAGCCGTGGTTGGGCAAACCTCATGTTCTCTGCAGACTACCGTCTGACCCAGAGACTGGCTGTTAACTTCAACTACAACGCGTACTTCAACCAGTACAAGACAGTCAACTCGCTCAACGCTACACTCAGATTGGACTTCTGATGCGTCAATAAAAAAGACGGCGGCGAGATTTCTCCTCTCGCCTCGTCAAAAAATAGAATCCCTGTTTGCTTTCGGTCGGCAAACAGGGATTTTTTTATTAAGACACTTTTATTCAAGCCAAACGCCCTCGCCTGGCCGCGGCGGATTGGGAACAAGCGTCTGAACTATGGCTTGAAGCAACGTTTCTATTCCCGCGCCGTCAACAGCGCTGACGCGAAGAACGGATTCGTCCGTTTGAGGCGTTGCAACTAAATCGCATTTGTTCATGACGTCAATTGTTGGGACGTCAACGCGAAACGACTCTATTGTTCTGGCGCGTTCTATTGTTGTCATGGAATCCGCATCGTCAAACAGGCGGACAACCAGATCAGCTTTTGCAATAGCGTTTTTCGCCCGATTGACGCCTTCGCGTTCCAGTTCGTCTGCCGTTTCTCGAATGCCAGCAGCGTCGACGAACTCAAACAGCCAGCCGTCAATCGTTGTTTGAGCCTGAACAAGGTCGCGCGTCGTGCCCTGTTGGGCGTTGACGATTGAACGCTGAAAACCCAGTATCGCGTTGAGCAAAGACGATTTCCCAACGTTCGGACGACCACTAAACACAACTCGCCACGGAGAGAGAAGATGTCGAGCGATCGCTTTTGTCTCATAGAATCGTTTTTCCAGTTCTTGCGCCTGAGCGTCTTTGCCGTCAGCGCGCAGCTGAGCGATTCTTTCTTGAGTCCGTCGTCCTGCCCCGTTATACTGATCCAACAGAATAGACGCAGTTCGATACGTTGGCGCCTGTTCCAGCATAGCCAGAATCTTCCGGTTTTCTTCGCTGACGTTTTGATGAATCCGCCAGCGCTCGACATCCGATTCTTCTGCTCCCAGTTGAGAAAAAATCCTCGCAGTTCGGGCGACAGCTGCTGCGCCGCCGTGTCCGTGAATGACAAATCCCGTTTCGTCCGTTCTAGCTACGACGACGTCTTCCCCGGTTTCCTCCGGAGCTTCCGGGTCAATCAACTGTCCAAACAGAACCGCTGACAAATCCATTGTCCCCGGCGTCGTTTTCCCTTTGGGATGAAAACAGGAATTCAGAACGTCAGCCGCGCCGTCGCCCCAAAGAGCCGTTGTCGCCAACGCTCCCGGTCCGGAACCGGTTAATCGACAGAACAATGTACAAGGTTTGGACATCAGTTATTCAATCAGCTGCGTTTCAAACGGCTTTAGAGCTGTCGAACGCAAATAGGGCGCCGACGGGTATCCAAAGAGCATAACCGCCCCAACGCGATAGTCTTTGGGCAGATCAACCTCTCTGAGCAGTTTGGGACGATGTTTGAAAATGCCCTCAGCAAACCCGCACCAGCATGTTCCCAAACCAAGCGTTTGAGCGTACAAGTCAAAATTCGACAGAGCAATCACCGGGTCAAACGCCGCGCACGGAGCGGATTTCTGAATCCACGCAATAACCATTCCAGGCGCGTTGCGGAAAACGACGTCCGTTCCGTTCTTCATGGCGTCAAAATAATGGTTGAATTTATGAAAAATCCTGCGAAGAATCCAGTTGACGATCGGTCGATTGATAAACCCGTAAATCTTTGTTCTCAATTCGTCAAAAAAAGCAGGATTGGTTACGAACGTAAAGCGCAATGAGCGATGGTTGCAGCCTGTTGCCGTCCAGTTGAGAACGTTTTTCAGGCGTTCTATCGTCTCCGGTTCAATCGGACGGTCAGACCAGCTTCGCGTACTGCGGCGCATTCGGATCAGATTGAACATCTGCTCCTCCGATGGGAGTTCGCCTTTCGGCAAACAGTCGTTCGCGCCGACGCCGTCTACGCTTACCGCGCCAGCAGGACAAATCGCAACGCAATGCTGACATTTAATACAGCAACTTTCCCGGCTCGAAACGACTTGGGCGCAGCCGTCTGTATTTTGCTCCAAAATAATACCGGGACATTCACGAACGCAAGCCCCGCAACAAACACAAGCGGTTTGATCAATGCTAATCATGACATTTATTAATTAATGTTCTGTCTTTGTAATATTATCAATTACTATTATAAAATTTATTATACCCATTCTTCCCCTTTTTTCAAGACGGGAGTCTTCCAGTTCGCTCACGTTATTATGGGCAAAACTGGGATATTATATTATCTGAAGATGGCAATTTACAGAAAGAATCAATTATTCTTACAATTTTTTTAAAAAATGCTTGACTTTTAGTTACCATTTTGTATAATTATCGTTAATGTTATAAAGGGAAACGGTTTTAGTTAGTTTCCATTTCCTAAAACGGTTCTTTTCAGATATTTTTTGAGAAAAGTATGACATTATAAACGTGAATAGTATTGTTTTTTCGCTGTAAAACGATTTTTGCTTGAGAATTGAGCTAAAAGCAGGGGGAAAAGAGC
>JAFSMW010000224.1 GCA_017447745.1 Thermoguttaceae bacterium | reverse complement strand
TGTTGTTGAAGCCCCTTCTTCGTGGGTTATGTACAACTAACATCAAAAACGATCCAAAAAATCTTTTGTTGTAGAAGCCCCTTCTTCGTGGGGTATGTGCAACAGAGAGTTAGAAGTGAGGAGTGAGGAGTGAGGAGTTGACGCAAAGCGCTGCGCTGTGGTTGTTTGTTCAGAACAGAGTAACGATTCGTGTAACGCTTGAGTAATTACTAATTACTCATTGAAAAGCCGCTGACGTTTGGGTGTAAAGATTTTTGTGTAACAAGAAAAAAAGACGAGCCGAGAACTTACGTTCTCGACTCGTCTTTGCGTTTATAAGGAGATATTTTTTAGATTATTCTGTTGCTGACTGTCGTCCGCGCATGTGGAGTGCGACGGCTTGCCGTCGCTTTCATTACCAGAATCGCCGCAACGATAATAAAAGCTTGTTCGTGCCGATAACGTTGGGTGCGATAAATTTTGGGTTGCGAAAATAGATAAGATAAGAAGCTAAAACGTAGCCCACGCCTTTAGGCGTGGGATTAAAAATGGCATAAATAATATTATAACGCACGAATTCCCCTCCCTTCCCCGCTCCATTTGGAGCGAGGAAGGGAGGGGAAGGGAAGCGTTGGGGGATGATCGCTTTGTTTAGTCCCCCAGATAAATCTGGGGGCTACGAAAAGGTTTCAAGACTCTTTCCTTTTTTATGCCCCCCAATTTTGAACGGTTCCCCCGCGAACCAGCGGGACAGGCGGGCAATTCTAAGAAAGAGATTTTTGGAGGCTTCCGCCGCAGGCAACCTCGATTGATAACTTTGCGAACTTTGCGAACTTTGCGTGAGGTTTCTTTTGCGGTAGGTGACTGCCGCGAGCCGGACTCATCCGTGTGCGTGCGTGATTCAAAGCGTAACTACGCTCGTTTCACTCGCTACGTTACCGCCTTCCATTTCTTTGCGGACTTTGCGAACTCCTCACTCCTCACTTCTAATTCCTAACTCAATCCAGCGTCGTTATGCAGATTTAACAACGCGCTAATTGACTTCGTCGTTTTCGTCCAGAGAGTAGATTCCTGACGACTCGGCGTAGTTGGCGTCTTTTTCTTTCCAGACGACGACAGCGCGGGAAATGACGTACAGAATCAAAGCGCAGACCGCGCCGATTATCACAACCGACATGAACGCGATTTGGTCTGTTAAAACCTGATGGATTCTGTCCGGCAGGTTCGTCCAACTCCAGGCGATAAAGACGATTATCAGGTACGAAGGCGTAACGTACTTCATAATAAACTCGACGAATTTTGGTATTCGCATTTTCGCGTGATTTCGCAGTTCCGCCATGCCTTTTTTCATGCCTAAAGCGTAGGCAAAGAGAATCGCCTGAATTGTCGCCAAAACGAAAATGAGCGCCTGCCCCATCCAGAAGTCGAGGTTGTCCATCGCCGCCAGACCTTTAGAGAAATAAACGGTAAATCCCAGTCCGATAAGCGTAATAAATCCGAGAAACGCGACGGAGTCTTTGCGTCTCATGCCCAAGCCTTCTTCAAACAGAGCGATGGACGGCTGAAGCATTGAAACCGTGCTTGTAACAGCCGCCAAAAACAGCAGGAAGAAGAACAGGAACCCGAAAAACTGTCCCGCCGGCATCTGACTAAAGACGTTGGGAAGGACTTTGAACCCGAGTTCAAAGGTCGATCCCATGTGTCCTTCCAGATACGACCCGCCCAGGAACACGAACGCGGCGGGCAGCGTAATCAGACCGCCCAAGACGACCTCGGCAAACGAGTTGGCGCTGGCGGCGGTAAAGGCGGAAAACGCCAAGTCCTCTTTTTCGTGAATGTACGACGCGTACGTCAGAATCAGCCCGAACCCGACCGACAGCGAGAAGAACACCTGTCCCGCCGCCGCCATCCACATGTCCGGACGCATGAGCGATTCCCAGAATCCGATGTCCGACCCCGGCTTGACCGGATTCCACATGAACCCCAAGCCGTTGACCAGGTTCTGATCCGGCAGTTCCGGGTTCGGCGTTCCGAGCGTCAAAACGCGGATTAAAACGATTATCGAGCAGACAAACAGCGCCGGCATCGCGTAAAGGCAAAATCGTTCGATTCCTTTGCTGATCCCGTTGAAAATAATCCAGTAATTCAGCAAGTAGCAAACCAGCAGCGTTACCATCGACGACCCCAGCGCGCCGTATTTGGCGACGTTGCCCATCGCTTCGCCGTTGCCGCCAATGCCGATCAGATTCCCAAAGAAAATGTTATAGTATATGGAATTGTAGAGCGTCGTCTGCGATTGCAGGTATCCCATAACGGCGTCCTGATTGGCAGACAGGACGGAATTGAAGGCGTCCGGGTTTGCTTTGCCCCAGTCGAGATACGCGTCCACCGTCGATAAATCAACGCTGCCCAGCAGAGCCGCATTCCCTCTGAAAAAGTCGTACAGGACGTCAGGTTGAGAGCCTAAATACCCCATTACCATTTCGGGCGTTACGCCCAGAGCGGCGGGAGACATCATGCCAAACAGATAGCGCAGCGCGTAAGACAAGCACCAGGCTTCAACGTACAGATAATACGAGAAAATCATAATCGGCATGACAACGCCCAGCACGCCCAAATACGGTGCGACAGGATGTCGCCAAGCGGTGTGATAAATGCCGGGAACGCTGTTGTATCCGTGACGCCCGCCGTAACGTCCAAGCGACCATTCCATCCACGCCAACGGCAATCCCAGCAGCAAAAACGCCGTGAAATACGGAATCAAAAAAATCCCGCCGCCGTACTCCGCCGCCAGACCCGGAAAGCGCAAAAAGTTGCCCAATCCGACTGCCGACCCGGCAACAGCCAGAATAACCCCGATTTTTGACGACCACTGATCTTTACCGTTCTTGTTCAAATCTCCCATGGCGTATTATGTATGGTTTGGTTTTTAGGTATTCGTTCTGTATTTAAAGATTATTAGAATTATCCCTAATCTTTGAACTTCGTCAACGGGGGGCGGGACGAAGAACGAGCAGAAAGTTAGAATTCTTTTCCCCCGGGGGGATTGACAAAACAAGGAAAATCTGGATAATAAAAATAACTTTACTGGACGTTTAGCTCAGCTTGGTTAGAGCGCCATGCTCACACCGTGGAGGTCAACAGTTCGAGTCTGTTAACGTCCATCAGGACGCCTTGCGTTGAATCGCAAGGCTTTTTTCGTTCTTGTTTAAGTCCTTGAAATTCAGAGCTTTGAGGTTTTCCCGTCTTTTTAGATTCTCAAAGAAAATTCAATAATAATAATGCAGACCGGGGAAGTCTTCTCCAGACGCTTGGAATTCGTCCCAAGACATTTCGAGAAACCGTTTCCAGGACGAAGCGGTTTTATAATTCTTAAAGTCATCGTTGGCAGAGAACAACGCTAAAGCCGCTGATTGATACTGCTTCGCCGTTTCTGCGTCTCCCAAAACAGAAAAACTGCGATACACCTCTGCCGCGACTGTCATAGCCATATACAGAAATAACGGAACTCCCTGTTTTGCCAGAAAGGTAATTGATTCATCAAACATATCTTGGGCATCAGAGTTTCTGCGAAGAAAAGCGAAACCTGCCGCTTGATATTTATAAATCAAACCTTTAAGCCAATCCCAAATACTGGCTAACGCGGGAATTGACTCATCTGCATATGACGCATTTTCATTTGGGGATGACAGAAGAATCCGTCTGTAGGCTGCAAAACATTTTTGGCGAAATTGAAAATGGCGGTTGACATCTTGCAATTTTCCCGGCTGCTGTTGGTTCATTGTTACTTGAAGCGCGCTTTCATAATTCGCTTTTTCCTCTTCAGAATCCGGATCAAACAGAGCGTACCACAAATGTCGATAATTCATGTCTCGGATGACTTCGTCAATATTGTCTTCCACGGTATTGTCTTGATATTTATTTGCATAATAAACAGCTTTTCGGATATAAAAGAGAGCTATGTCCTTATCAAAACCTTCCATTTGGCAGACAGCTCCGCACATGTGCGCCTGACCAAGAGTCCCATAATAACGCATTCTTAAGTCATCATACGGCACGATGCTGTTCTCGCCAAGTTTATCCAGCTGGCCTTTAATCTCGGAAGCCAGAATCGGAATCTGCTCGAAATTTTCTTCGTCCTGAAGCAGAACCATTTCTTCGATTGACAGCAGTAAAAGCTCATATCGGAGATCGATATCAAAAATGTCTGCAGCGCTATTGGCGAATTCTACAGCTTTGAGATTATAATCATGAGCGATAGAAGTATGAGCGCTATGACAATAAGCAAACGACAAAACCAATAGCGAATTGAGATATAGTTCCGGATGCCGATCTTTATCCAATTCGTTAAGAAAAGATTCAAGAAATTCGATAGCGCCGTCCCAATAGCTTTCCGTGTCTTTTTTTACGCTTATTAAAATGGATTGTAATCGATTATTGTAATACCTGATTCCGAAACTTCTCAGCCCAATATCGTTTTTTCTGGATTCAAGCTGTCCCTGACATTTCGATAAAACAACGTGCTCAGGCGTTTCGGCAGGAATTGGAGCCTGTTGTCTTTCGTCCGCTTCTTCATTATCAGGATAAAAGAAAACAATTTGTTTGCCAAAGCGTTCTATTAACCCATCGAATTTTTCTCTGCAACAATCAACAGAAAGAAGACGACCGTCCTGAATTCTTCCAGTTGCAAAAACCGCAAATGGATTGTACGCCGGCAAAAGCCCTGTTTGACGCCAATACGCCATCAGGACGGGAAACTGCAAACTGAATCCTTCAAACTTCAGACCGCTGTCAACAGAAGCATGAAACAGAAATCGTACACAGACGCCGGGAAGTCTTAATCCTGAAACGGCATCAAACCATTCCGGAACCGGTTTTCCATCCAAATCAATTGCACACACAGCGGAATCTTCAGTCTCTTCCAAACGGAATGGAACAGCGTATCCGCGTCCTTTCCCATCAATTTCTTTGATCGCAACCGGAACAATGCCGTCACAACGTCCCAATAGATTACGAAACCGATATCGCGCAACGCTTTGAACTTTATCAAGGAATTTACGGTTTGATTTATTTTTATCTGTTTGAGAAATAATATCAAGATCGGGCGGAGTGTTATTGGGCGAAACAATAAGACGCCATGCGTTATACTGCTTAAGCGATTCCTCAGGCAGTTTCTTTGATAAACAGTCAGCGATAATCTCGGATTGAGGATTAAAATACGCTCGAACCAACAGCTCTGCAAAAATATTTGCAAGAGCGTTTTCGGTAAAACGACGCTCCTCTTCCGGCTTGATACAGAGCTTTTCAGAACTCCAAAAAATCAGGTTTTCCGGATATAGCTCTGCAATTTTTCCAAGTATAGTCATGTTTTTTACCCTCTATTCAGGGATTATTCCTTGACAAGCAGACAATGCGCCGTCCCGTCAGCGTCTTTCAGCTCAACGGAACCGTCAAACTGACTGCATTTGAATTCTGCAAAGGCGTTTTGGATTTTGCTCAGAAAAGAGTTGTTACAATCATAAAACGCCCAGCCGTTGAGTTCGTCAGACAGATTGTCGCTCTTTCCGCTCTGGTAAACGTTGACAATAACCCGATCGTTTGATTTATCAACAGCAATACTCAGCGTCGAGTTCGTTCCTTCAACCTCGTATTCAAAATAATCAGACGGTTTGTCGTCTGCCGCCGCCACGGTTACAGCGGAACGCTCAAAGAGCGTTATCCTTGTGAACTGTCTGGCAAAAGACGGGGAGGCGGTTTTCTTAATAGAAGCATAAGGCGCAATAGCGGCATAAGGGACGTTTGCTCGAGCGCCATCGAACGTCTGAACGACAATGTTTTCCTGAACGTTGAGGCTTGTTCCAAACGTTTCAAAATCAAACGTCCAAACGCTGGCGTCTGTTTTGGAACGAATGGCGGGAATGCCACGTTGACGAACTTTAACAACTTCTTCCGGATCGACGCCGGTAATTCGGATTGAAAGCGCGTCTCCTTTTGACGCGTCGTCTGTTTTCTCAAGGTGAATTTGACTCTCCAGTTCTTTCGACTTCTGTTCGATAACAGCTTCCATCGGTTCCAGAGCGTCCGCCCAGTGCGACATTTCCTGATCTGTTACTGGAGCGGCAACAATATCCATCACGTCGTCTTTATCAATGGGATAACTGTCCAGAAACAACTCCAGCGTCTGAGCGGCTTCTTCATCAAGACTTTGCAATTCTGCCGTTTCTATCCAGAAGTTCAGAAGATCCTTTGTATCCTGATAGATAGTTTCTTCCGGGGCGTAATTGACGAAACAGACAAAATCCTGAACTGTAAAAATCTCAACGGCAAGATACTCGCCAAAAGCTTCTTCAATATCGTCCAGACCTTCGCTAATGCGTTTTTTCAGCAACGAATTGACAGTCTGAGCGTCGAACCTCCGGAAGAAATTGTCAAGGTAGGTTTCATATCCCAGAGAACGGAGTCGACCCGCCCATTGGGCGTAATCCATAATCTGGTCGGAACCTAAAGGATCCTGAGATTCCAGGTCGATGACAAATTCGATAATTTTTTTGATTGATTCGTTTTCCATTTTAAGTTATTCTCCAATCCCACTTGATTCTGATTCTTCTTCGGGAAAATGCTTTTGAATATCAAGAACTTTTTGATATTCCCGGTCGTGGTAAAGCTCCAGAGCATAGAGTTCCTTTTGCGACCGATTGAATTTCTTCATTCGCTCTTCCGGTGTTTTTGAACGCCAAAAACGATACCCCGAAACTATAACATACTGATTCCTGTTTTTAAAAATGATTTGAGAATTGGGGTTATACATATATGGAGCGTTGGCTACAATCAGGATTCCGGTTTGAGCGTCCAGAGCTTTAATTACCTGAACAAACTTTTCGCCATCGTCCCTTTTTTTGTATTTCAAAACATGAAAGTGTGGATAAATGTTATAACAGCATTCTCTCAGGAAATTTGACAGCGTTTTTTGATAACGCATTGCCAGGTCTGTAAACTGCGGAATGCTTTGCAATATTATAAATTCTTTCGGGCGGCTTCTTTCGGAAAAGGCAATATCGATGGATCTGGCTTCATCAAATTCTTCCAAAGCGTCCAGATTAACTTCGTAAGGTTTACGATGCTTTTTTACCCTATTAACGGGTAAATTCCGGGAAACAGACGAAGGCAAAACGCAAACGTTTATAATTTGCTGAATCAACTCGTTCTTCAGAATTTTATGAAGATCGTTTCTAGGAATTATATCCAAATCGTCCCATCGTTCCCGATTGTGCAATGCAATGACATGTTCAAGAACATGGCTAAAAAGGCAACCTTCATTCTCAAATTCGAATTCGACATCGTTCGCCTGAGACTCCAGTATTATATCTCCATTGGAAAAGTGCGTTGAGATCATATGTCTGCATCCTCATTATAATTATTCACGATATTAAAAATATCCTTAAAAAAAGTTTTTCTGTATCTGGACAATCCCTGAACGGGGTTCTCCAGAGCGTTATTGCAGATTTCAGCAATCATGGCGCTGTCAAGCGGAACTAACAGCGAATACGCAATGTTTTTAATTAATTGACGATTATATATGTATCGCTTTTTACTGCCGTGGTTCGTGTGATTGTTGATTTGATCAATCAGGTAGTTCCTTTGCTCAATAAAGCCTTTTTGCGCAAATCGGTGTTTTTCCATCAGGAAACGCTCTGGGGAAATGACTGCTATGCCTTGCTGGCATTTAAGCACATAATCCTCTATGTGTTTTTTAAGTTGACCGCACAATTCGATTTCTTTGGGGTCGAGTTCGCGTTTTTCACATTGATCGCTCAATTCGGCATTTTGGGAATCAGTTTTGAACAATTCGTCATTATCAGCGCCCGAATCTAAAATTTTGGCATCCAGATGCGGATACAGTTCCAAACCCGCATAAATGTAATAATCAAATTTTTGCCAGTCGGTTTCTGACATCAGCCTGGCAATTCTGATCATTGCTTCTTTAATAATGATTCTTTTGGCAAAATGCGCGGGATTCTTCCGTCTCTCCTTTCTGTCGGCTACATAGTTGACCGGCAAGACGTCATCCTTCTCTGACTGATCTGACGGCGATTGAATAAAGCATCCATTCTTGTCAGATGGATCTGGCGTGGCTGGAAAATAGATATCCCGTTCATCTGATGAATCATCATTCTCATCCTCATCAGATAAATTATCAATAAACACATAACAGTCATGGGCAAATTTATCATAGAAATGCTTCTTGACAACTTTAAATACGCCATTTTTCAAAAGCCATTGCAGAAATGCCGCGCCCGGCGACGATCCCATTTTAATGTACAATTTCCTCAGTTTTTTTTCCAAAACAGAATAGTTGTCAATGAAATATACTCTGTAATCAGCATACAATTCATATCTCTCACTGTAGTATTGTTCCTCATGGACTTCTTCTTGAATCCGAGAATCAACCATGCTGTTAACATCCTCTTCGTTCGAGTTTTTGCTCTCAAACAAATACTGAAGCAACTGACGCCATTTTTTCTTTGTTTCTTTGTCTAACTGATCCCACTCTTTATTTGAATCATCTACTTTCGTCGAATTGACGTATTCCATCAAAATCGAATTGACGTATTCCAACGTTTTGAGGTATGCAGGATGATTGATGTATTTCTCCGATTGCTCGGGATGAATGCTGTCAGTTTTTGAACTTGCCATTGGATTATTAGAGAAAGCAATTGAAAAATGAATAATTTTATAATATTCAACTTTTACTTTATCATATCAGATTAGTCGAAGCTTTGCAAGCCCCCAGTTTCCAATTTCGTTTCATCGGGTGCGTTCAAATTTTGGGGGCGGACGAAACGTAGAAAAATGTCCTTAACCATTATCGTAGCCCCCGGATTTATCTGGAGGACTAAACAAAGCCGCTACTCCCAAAACGCTGTCCCTCAAATCTATTCCCCGCTCCGAATGGCGGCGGGGAAAGGATTGGAATTCGCGCAACAAATTATTAGTTTCGTTGTCGCCTCCCACACCTAAAGGTGTGGGCTACGTTTTAATTGTTTATTTTATCTATTTTCGCAATCCCAAATTGATCTCGCCCGTCTCATCAGAATCCTGAGAAAGAGAAACGGACGTTCTGATTTTCAAAATGGACGTTGCTTGTCCTTGCATTTTGATTTCCGGACGCTGCAATCTCGACTCTGCAGCCATACGCGACCTCTGACGCGGGGAAAGTCGTTCCTGATAATACGGAAAATTGTAGTTGATTCTCATTTCAAAATCCTTTCTGTTGAATTGTCTTCCACTATATACGAAGAAACGTCTCAAAAATAACGAAAAAACTATCCAAATTTTCCAAAAAATCCTTAAAAAGTTTAAAAAAACCAGGCGATCGATGTTTCCCTCCCCAAAACTCACCTGGGAACGCATACAAATAACTGCAAATATATCAAAATAATATAAAATTGAATCAAAACAACCAACGACTTGGTAAACGTCTCATTGCGTCCTTAACGCTTGCCGCATAAAATCAACGACATCTATGTCCAGTTGCTGGTTGAATTGTTGATAATTAAAACCCGTTCTTTAAATTACTAATCCGATAATTCAATCGCGTTCATATCGCTTTCAACTCCAATTACGTTTCGTCAGAATCCTGACATTGCAATACGCACGATCGGATTCTTAAAATCGATATGGTCTGTCCTTGAATTTTGATCTCCGGACGCTGCAATTTTGACTCCGCCGCCATGCGAGCCTTCTGACGCGGGGACAGTCGTTCCTGAAAATACGGAAAATTGTAATTGATTCTCATTTCAAAATCCTTTCTGTTTGAATTGTCTTTTCCCTTATATATGAAAAAACTCCGCGAAAATAACAAGAATTCCATAAAAAATTTTCCCTTTTTTAAAAATTTTCTTTAGAATCGTTGGAAGTCAGCAATTTGAAACAGAAACGATAGAGTCAAAAACCGCCCTTCGGAGTAGAAATCCTTCCCCCATGAAACTCATCTCCCAAAACCGCTCACGTCGACCGCTTGCGGCGGAAACCTCCCAAAATTTCCTGAACGCAGAAAGCCCGCCTGCACTACCGGCTCGCAGCAGTCCCCTGCCGCCTTGCCCTCCGCCCCGCCGTCACCCTCCATCGTAGCCGAAAACCTTTCTGGATCGTGGACGTAAGCTCGCCAAAGAATTTTAAGCCGCAAAGAACGCATAGTTTTTAAAACTTCGCGAACTTTGCAAACTTCGCGTGAGCTTTTTTCGTTCGCTTCGCTCACGCCCACGGGTTTACACCTGTGGCTCGCCTAAGCGTAATTCCGTTTGCTTCGCTTCCTGGGGTTCACCCACGGCTAGAAACATTCAACCGCTATGCGGTTGTACGGCAGGGGATTGCCGCGAGCCGGACTCATCCGAGTTTTTCTTCGGGTTGTTTTCCTTTCTTTCCCTCCCCCCTATTCAAATTCATCTCTCATAGCGCTATAATCTATACTAATCAGAGATTTACAATTTAACCCTATTCATCCCATACAGCTATGAAACATAAAACTGTTTCCGTATTCTGCTTGTTTGTTTTGACGCTTGCGGCGGTTGTCTGTTCGTTTGTTCAGGCGGAAGAGCCTGCGGCGGAAGCGTCCAAAGAGCGCTTGACGTTCCCGATTCTCTTCGCGGCGCGTCACAACTATCAGGCGACGCATATCTACGACACGTTCTATCACTGGCGGCTGGATAAACGATGGAAGCCGATTCAGAATCCGGGCGTCAGCGGGATTTATATTCTGGAAAACCCGGCTGACCCGCCGGAGAAACACCGAATCCGCGCCGTTATCGACCCGACGACCAACCCAACGCTGGGCGACGGGGACTATTCAGATCCGGAACTGTCGTACAACGCCAAAACGATTCTCTTTACCTACAAGGGAACGCCAAACGGGAATACGGTTATATACAAAATCAACGTGGACGGAACGGGGCTGACTCAGCTGACCAATCTCGACAACCACGGCAACCCGTACAAAGGGAACTACGCCGGTCATCACGACCTCGCCCCGTCGTGGCTGCCGGACGGCAGAATCGTGTTCACGTCCACGCGGTACAGCGGGCTGGTGCCGTGCTTTAACACCGGCGTTACAATTCTTCACGTCATGAACGCGGACGGGTCGGACATTCACGCCATTTCCGTCAACGGAGAAACGGAATTCGACCCGACGGTTTTGCCGGACGGCAGAATTCTGTACGGTCGCTGGGAATACGTTGACAAGAATGCGCTGGTCGTTCAAAGTCTGTGGTCGGTTCACCCGGACGGAACGGAAGAGACTGCGTATTTCGCCAACAATCTGGCGTATCCCAACGCGATTTTACAAGCGCGGCCAGTCCCGGGGGAAGATACGCTCGTAGTCGGCGCGCTGACTCATCATCAGCCTGTCCCGCGCGGGTCAATCGCCATGATCGACATCTCTGCTGGAATTCAAAACTCCGCCCTCGGCAAAAACGACGTCAAGTCCATATTCAACTTTGAACATCACGACAACCCGACTTACGACCTGGGGCAGTCCTGCGACCCGTGGGCGTTAGACAGAAACGTTGTCCTCTATTCCGGGCAGATGGACAACCCGACCAACGGCGGCAAGTTCAATTCGATTCTCCTCATCGACCGGACGGGCAAACGCGTTGAGGTGTATTCCAGACCGGACATCGACCTTCACAACCCGACGCCGCTGGTTCCGCGTCCCGTCCCGCCGATTCTGGCGGACAAAACCGACCGCAGCCAGACGACCGGCAGTTTCTTTGTAACAGACGTCTACGAGGGACTCAAGGGCGTGGAACGGGGAACGGTGAAATGGCTACGCATAATCGAGGAAACGTCCCGCGTCAGCGCGTCGCCCGGCCCAACGTATTGGAATCAGCGATTCTCCACGTCTGCTGCCCTGGCGTGGACGCCGAAAATCTATCACGGCATCGTCCCGGTTTGCGAAGACGGCAGCGTCAGCTTTATCGCCCCGTCCGGCAGAGCGATTTACTTCCAGCTGTTGGATAAAGACTATCGCCTCGTCCGATCCATGAGAACGTTCATTCAGGCGGCGCCGGGAACAGGCAGAAGCTGCACGGGATGTCACGAATACGGTCCGCCCAAAGGCAGAGCCGGAGAGTTGAAGATGGCAAGCAAACGTCCCCCGCTGGTTCCTCAAGACGAATCCTGGGGTAGCGGGTACATGGACTACCCGTCCATGATTCAGCCAATTTTCGACCGGAAATGCGTTCGATGTCACGGCGGAGACGATGGCATCGCCGCCGGGCTGGACTTGTCCGGCTCGCCGACGAAGCTGTTTAACATCAGTTACGAAAACCTGACCTCGCGCCGGGAAAAACTGTACCACGTCGATCTGATTTCCGGCATCTGCTGCGCCAATCCGACGTCGTACTGGTCGACAAAGATTTTCGACCCCTACACTCACGGCTCTGGAAACGCCCCGCTGGCAGACAAGGTTCTCAACGACCCGACGCACAAGGATTTCCTGACCGAAGACGAACGCAAACTGCTCTTTACCTGGATCGATACAAACGGCTTGTATTTCGGAACGTGGAACTACACGCAGTCCGGACCGTTCCTGGTCGGCTGGCAGGAAGCCGTCAACCAGATTCGACAAGTCATGCAGGATTCCAGCTGCGCCAACTGTCACGCCGACGAAAACGGGAACGTCGTCCGGTTTGAAGACGACTGGATTAACTTTGAACGTCCGGAATACAGCCGCGTCTTGCGCGCTCCAATGAAGGTCGGGAATGGACTTGGAATAGGCGCGTGCCGAAACTATAAATTCGAGCAGAATTATCGGCGTCTGGGTCTGCTGAAATATCGGTTCCATGACACGTATCCCGTTCCCCTCGACAGACTGCCGACGCAGGTCTGGAAACCCGTCGCTACAGAAAACGACGGTTCCGGCGATCCGGTCGTTTCGATTCAGTCGACCGACGATGCGGTATATCAGGAGATTCTGTCGATTATCAAACGAGCGGCGCGGTACGCATACGCGTCGCCCCGAATCGACATGAAAAACGCGT
>JAFSMW010000223.1 GCA_017447745.1 Thermoguttaceae bacterium | reverse complement strand
GCCGCCCGTAGACTAAAGTCGACGGTTATAGAAATGGCGTCCATTCTGGACGCGATGAACGTTCCAGCTTTTCACGTTAAAAAAACATCCCGCTAAAAACCGCTCACGCAGCCGAAAACCTCCACATACGCGGACGAAGTCCGCAAAAACAATAAAATAAAAAAACGAGTCGAGAACATAAGTTCTCGACTCGTTTTTTTCTTGGCAAAGTCATCTTTAACGTCTTCTTTACAAATTAGTTCCGCTTTATCTGTTGCACATACCCCACGAAGAAGGGGCTTCTACAACTCATTAGAGTCGGTAGTTTTCGTTCACCAGTTACACATACCCCACGAAGAAGGGGCTTCTACAACAAGAAGTATTATACAATGCAAAAGTTTTATGTTGCACACACCCCACGAAGAAGGGGCTTCTACAACAAGAAGTATTATACAATGCAAAAGTTTTATGTTGCACACACCCCACGAAGGGGAAAATGTATTCAATTAGCCATTTGATTATAAACGGCTAGAAATTTGCTGACGTTTACCAAATTGTAAATGAACATATCTGTCGCCGGGACTCTGCAAATACGCATCGTACGACAAGAGAATTGATTTGACTTTGCTAAATCTTTTATTAATATAACCGAAATTATATTTTTTTGCAAGCCCCCGTCCGGGAAAATTTTTGTCCTTTTCCCCAATTTTTATAAGGATTCGTCATTATAAAGAGAAAAGAATTGAACTGGCTTACGCGCCCCGGCTCGCCTAATCGTTTCAGTTCCTTTTCCTCCCGCCCTCCTTGCAGGACGAAAGGAAAAAGTTATTTGACGATGTTCTTTTTTACACGTTTTTTTGATCCGTGGGTTTCACCCACGGCTAGAAATATTAAACCGCTAACGCAGTTTTAGAGGAACGCTTCGCGTCCGTTTTTAAACTTCGCGAACGTCCTCCGCGCCTCCGCATCTCCGCGTGAGATTTTTTCGGGCGTTCTATTACCGTCTTTTATCAATTGGCAATATCAATGGTTTATGGCAATCCAGACGTTTTGTTCGCCTTCGGCGAACTGTGTAATTACGTTCGCTTCGCTCACACCCACGGGTTTACACCCGTGGCTCGCATAAAGATTCTCTCCATTACAGTCTTCCATTTCTAGCACAAAAAAGCGCGGCGTGATAGCCGCGCTTTCCTTTTTTATTATTCCGGTCGTCGGCGACGGCGGCGCGGAGCTCTTTCGACGTCTTCGCGTTCGAAGCGGTCTTCGATCTCCTCGATTTCTTCTTTGCGCGCGGCGGCGGAACGGGAACGGGACTGTCGTTCCGGACGACTGGGACGCTCTGACGCCTTGCGGCGATCCAGATTCATCGCAACCAGCGTGTCCATGACTTCGCGCCAAGACGGGATATTGACTGTCGGACGGCGCGGTTCGCCTTCGCGAACGGCAGATTCTCGTGGTTCTCTCGGTTCTGGAGCGTCTTCTTCATAGCGTCGTTCTCGAGCGGGCTTTTGCTTCGGCTGACGGCGCGGACGTTCTTCGTATTCGTCGACTTCGTCGTTGTCTGAATATTCATTAACGTTGTCGGCGAACTCGTCGCGGTCGTCGTCGAATCGCTCTTCCTTCTTCGCTCGCTTTTCGAATTTCTTTTCCTTCTTCTCTGATTTCTTTTCTCGCTTTTCCGCTTTTTCCGGCTTGGCTTTGGGGGCTTTCACCGGCGCCGGATCGTCTTCGTCGTCGAACATGGAGAATGCGTCGGCGGGAATGTCGAAATCGTCGTCTTGAGAAGCCGGTTCTTCTACAGGCTTTTCGACCTTGCAAGGCTTTTCTTTCTTCGCCGGTTTCTTAGCTTTCGGCTTGGGCTGTTCGTCTTCGTCGTCGAACATGGAAAACGCGTCGGCGGGAATGTCGAAGTCGCCATCGAGTATCGGTTCCGGAGCTTTACGTTGAGCTTTCTCCGCCAATCTCTCTTCAGCTGGCGCAGATTTCGCGGCTTTCTTGCCGTTCTTTTTCTCTTTCTTCGCGGCTTTCTGGTTGACGCGGTCAATTTCGCTGTCGGGAATTAACTCGTCCAGCAAAGACGCAGAAGAAGACGGAGCCGATTCAACGGTTGACTCAGAATCCGGCTGGTCAATGGAAACCGGAGTAACTTCAATTTGATGCACCGGATAAAAAACCGGCGTTTGAGTGTCAGCGGAATGAATTACAGAATCGTCCATGACGCTTACTGCAATCGATTCAGAAATCTGATCTTCCGGAATCTCGGGGCTGACAGCCAACGCCACATCGGCTTGTTCTGTCTGATCCGACTTGGATTTTTTGGACTTACGAGGCTTGCGAACCTTATCCGGCTTTTCCGCTTTGGGTTCCTGAGCCGATTCGCTTTCCTCAACAGGAGCGGCGTCTTTGGAACTCTGCTTTTTGCTCTTCTTTTTGGCAGGCTTAGGCTGCTCGTCTTCATCGACAAAGAGAGAGAACGCATCGCGCGGAATGTCGAAGTCGCCGTCGAGATCGTTTTCCGTCGGTTTGTTTTCCGTCGGCTCGTTTCCCTGGATTTCAACTGCGTTCCACTTGTATTCAGACTCTTTGGCAGGCGGATCTTCCGTTTCGCCAATCAACAGATCTTCATTGGAATCATTTTGATCGGCTTTGTCTTCCTCGTCGTTAAAGAGCGAAAACGCATCACGAGGAATGTCGAAGTCGTCTTGAGAGGTTGCAGGTTGTTCAGAAGGAGTTACATTCTCTCCTTTAATGGGGTCAGTTGAATTGTTTTCTTCCTGATTTTGGACGGGTTGCATCGCTTGCTTAAGTGACGCCCAATGTCCGGATTTTCGTGGGGACATAAATATATTGGTTCTTTAAATGGTTTTAAGCCGCTAACGCAAATGGCGTTTTTCGCACGGCTGATCTAAAATATATTGCAACAGAAATATTTTTGAGTCTCCTTTGTGGCTGAGACTGTAGTTTTACACCAGTGCGTAGTACGTAGCGCATAGTTAGATGACCGCTTGCGTCCTAGGCGCTAAGCGCTAAGTACTTTCCAAAAATATTTCTGAACTCCGTCTTGTCAAAATTGTTTTCCATATTATAATCAATTTTTTAATTTTTGACTAGGGAGATTACCCCCATGAAACCCAAAAAGGCGCCACAAAATTCAAAAAAACAGAAATTTTCCGGATCAACCGCCCTCGTAACCGGTTCCAACTCCGGCATCGGCTTAGCGATCGCTCGAGAATTTTTGACAATCGGTTATGACGTAATTCTGACTGGACGCTCTTCGTTTGACGCCGATACAGTCCTGACAGGCGAGTTGAAAGACCTCGACTGCAACCGATATATGCACATTCAGGCGGACGTCAGCGACGAACACGATCGACGTCGTTTGGCGGATCAAGCCTGGGATTGGCGCGGACGAATTGACGTTCTTGTCAACTGCGCCGGCGCGGATATCCTGACGGGAGAAGCGAAAAAACTCACGTTTGAAGAAAAGCTGCGGACGCTGTGGTCGGTAGACGTTCAGGGAACCGTCGGCTTGTGCCGGGATTTGGGCGCCAAAATGAAAGAGCAGGGGACTGGCTGTATAATCAACATCGGTTGGGACGGCGCGCGGCGCGGGCTGGCGGGAGACAGTTCTGAACTCTTCGCGCTGGCGAAAGGCGCGGTCGAGTCGTTTTCTCTCTCCCTGGCTCAGACGCTGGCGCCGGAAGTGCGAGTCAACGTTATCGCGCCCGGATGGATTCAAACCAAATGGGGCGCCGGCGCCCCCGCAGCGTGGCAAGAAAAAATTCGGCGACAAACGCTGTCTTCCCGTTGGGGCGCGCCCGAGGAAATAGCGTCTGTCGCCGCGTTTTTAGCATCGCCCGCCGCAAGTTACGTCAACGGACAGGTCATTGACGTCAACGGCGGGTATGCTGTCAATTAGTTCTCTCCAGTGGTGTCCTTTTCTCGACCGTTTCGAGTTGCCATCTGACGGTAAACGTACGGATCGATATTGTCATTGACAAACCGGGCGGATCCGTCGCCTAATACAACGTTACTGCCGTTGACGTGGTTAGATCCAAACGGCATTGTATTGTACAGCGTACCGGTTTCCGGCGTACCGTTCAAATTAATATCGCGAATAACTTTGCACTGGAACATGCGACCTTGATTATCCGCCCCAACAAACCACGCTCTCATATAGTAGGGGAATTGCTGGCAGTCGTCTTTCAGCTTGGATCTTACAGACGTAATCTCGGATGAAGGAGTTTCGGCAAACATGTACGTATTGCTTGTACCGTCGACGATTTGAGCTTCTTTAATCTGTTTGCCCCAGGTAAAAATACCGTTGTCTGGAATGCTGCCGTACGTAGTATTTTGATATTGACAAGCGCTTTCCTGCGTTACTTCATACTTGTTAATATCTTCCGATGGCTTGTTGTTTACATACTGAGACGTCCAATAAACGCCGGCAAAACCCTGATAGCTGGACAGAGGTCCGTATTTTCCTTCTTCTGTCGTCTCGTTATTGGTAAATTCATCGTTGAATGACGGGCAGTTAAAAGCTGGAACCTTTGTGCGGCACAGCGCATAAATACCCAGAGTTTTTTTATCGGTAGCGTTTGAAGCGCCAGAGCCGCTATTGTTTCTTTGAGAGTGTCCTTGTTTGAGATACCAGTAAGCGCTATAGTTGACGTCAACGGACTCGTAAATGCTGTTTAATTCAATGTATGGAGTCAGCCAGAACAGTTGGCTAAAGCCTTCCATACCGGGCTTGGCGGGTTTGTTACCGGCATAGCCGTTGGCGTTGGAATCCGATGTGCCAGTGCCGCGATAAAAGCGGTTATCTGTACCAGCAGGCAACTTGTCGCCATTGCTGGTCATGTAATTGTGAACGGCTTTGCCCAATTGTCCCAATTTGTTGCTGCACTCCATACGGCGCGCCGCTCCACGAGCAGCCTGGACGCCGGGAAGAAGAAGCCCTACCAAAACGGCAATAATGGCAATAACGACCAAAAGTTCTACCAACGTAAAACCGCGGCGAGAACTATCAAAACCTGATTTGTACATGATGGATGTCCTTTGACTATAAACAGAGAACGACGAGCTGGTTAAGGTTTCTGTGAACAAGCGTCGACAGGAATTGCGTCATTCTAAAACTATTACCCTACACGCTATATTATATCATAATTTCGATTCTGGTTAAGCCCTTTATATTGAAGTTTACAAGATTTTGTCAGAAATTTTGGAAAATCTGACCTTCGCTCTTTAATTTAGAGAAGTTAGGATATTTCCAAAATAAAAAAACGCCATTTGAAAGTCCTTCAGATAAAAAAATAAGTCCCAGGATTGACTTCGGTAAGTAATTGAGGCAAGCCCGTATTTTAAGGGAGGCGGCCTGGAGCTCCAACGTCAAAATGTCAGGCTTCCTTTCTACGAAGAGGGGTGTAGCCGACCGGCTTTTGTTGGGTCTTTAAGGACAGGCGCCAATACGAGCTAATTAACGGCTCGCCGATTATCAAACCAAAGTCATCCTTAGGACTAATTTGCATTCTACCCCAAATCCCCACAGTTTACAAGACGTATTCCAGGGAATTTGGCAAAAAAAGTCGAAAATTCTTTTAAATCAGGTTTTCTTGAGTTCAGGGAATATGGATTGTGCAGGTTGTGCGGGTGTTTTTCGATACAGAGGGTCGACGTCCTCGTCGACCGCAGGCGTCCCCGCCTGCCTATGGAACAACGTTACAAAGACAATCTGCGACGCAGACGGAAACATTTTCGGATCGCGAGCGAAGCTCGCAATAAAAAAGCGAGAGCTTTGCTGACGCTTCGCTCTCGCACTACTTTCGCTTCGCTCAAACCCACGGGTTTACACCCGTGGCTCGCCTGTTATTTTCTTTTTCGCCAGTACAGCAGACCGGCTGCGCCAAGAATCAACAGCGCCCACGTCGACGGTTCCGGAACGGCGTTGGCATCCAGAGTTGCCATAACAACGTTTCCGTTTACGCTCAGATTCCAGTAATAACCGCTTTCGGACGACAGGATGCTGTTCCAGAAATCGTCGGTTGCATATTTGTCTTCAAAATCGACAGCGGTATTGCCGTCTTTTTGGAAGAGAATCTCATACGACTGACCGGGCTGAGTGGATTCAACCGCCAGTTCCAAAACAGCGTTGTCGTCAATATTAAACGACTTGGCAATGAGCTGGTCAATGCCGGTTTCGTCCTGCTCGATTAACAGAATCGCCGCGCTGTTGAGAACGACGTCGCCGTCAACGGTCAGCGTTCCAACCGAGTTGCCCGGCGAGAGCGTTGCGCCGTCTTCGACTTCAAGCGTTCCGACGTAGTAGTCTTTCATATCCAGACGACCAGAGGAGACGATGAAGTTGCCAGCTTGGATTCCAGCGCCGTCGGCTGCCGCAAACAGCTGCAGCGTACCGTCGCCGGTCTTTTCAATCGTAGTTGCTGTAATGGTTCCAACGTACCTGGTTTCGTAATCGTTGTCAAGCGTCAGCTTGCCGGTAACGTTCAAATCGGAAGAAACCGCGGCGGCTCCGCTGTCGGAGACGCTTCCGCCGGAAAGATTCTTGAGCGTAACGTCAGCGTCAGTGAACGAAACCGTTCCAGAGGCGATATTGATAACAGTATTGTCCGCCATATCAATGGACGCGATTGTTACAGCCGTTGCAGGGTCGGCAAACGCGATTTCAAAGGTTCCCTTTTCAACCGACGTCAATCCGGTATACGTTGACGGGGTCGCCAGAGCGAACGTTCCATCTCCGTTGACGATCAGACCGCCGACGCCGGAAATGACGCCGCTCCATGTAATTGACGTGTTAGCCGCCGGAGCGAACGTAACGCGAGAATCGCCCGTTCCTGTCAGCGTCGCGTTTGCAGAGCTTGTCCACTTTCCGCGCTGCGCTTCCGCCAAGGCGTCCGCGCCGGATGTAACAGTTCCGCCAGCGAGGTTGATAGTTCCAGAGCCGGAAATGCCGCCGGTTCCCATGTTGAACGTTCCGCCTGTAAAGTCAATCGTTCCGTTATTGGTTATCGTTCCGACGTTTACCGTACCGCCAGCAATGCTCAGCGTTGAACCGGCAACGGTCGAAATGCTGCCTGACGTCATGACTGAGTTGTCGCCGGAAATATAGTAACCGGAATCCTTGTGCCGAATTTCAAGAACCTTATAGATCGCGGTCCCGCCGGTCTGCTGAACGTTGG
The DNA here is from genome assembly GCA_017447745.1 of Thermoguttaceae bacterium. Classification (GTDB taxonomy): domain Bacteria; phylum Planctomycetota; class Planctomycetia; order Pirellulales; family Thermoguttaceae; genus RUG11551. The sequence goes on along the minus strand of JAFSMW010000223.1, from coordinate 24,171 downwards.
CGCGGCCTGTGGTTGCGTTAGTACTGGTGTGTCCTATCAAGAAGTTGTTGGAGTCAACCTGAAGGGTTCCGCCCTTGATTTCCAGCAGGGAGCCGTCTGTCTTTTCACACCAACCCAATCCGGAAGAACCGCTGCGGGCGATGACGGTCGCGTTATCCTGGATCGTAACGTGAACTTTGCCCGCCATTGCCATCCAGAACTCGCCTGTGCTGAAATAGCTGTTGTCTTTGAAGGTCATTTCCAGATTGTAATTTTTGCCGGAAATCAACCCTGCAACGTTGCCGCCGTCGTTGGAGCCGCCCCAGGTGTTGCCGCCGATGTACGCGTATGCGTTATCAGACATGGTAAAGGACGCGTAAGCCGCTCCGCTGTGGTTTATTTCGTTATTGCCATGGAACGCTATGAAGCTCCCACTATTGTCAAGTCTGGAATTCCCGGACATTGTAACGATTGATTCCACGTTGTCGCCATTGCTATAGTTGTATCCGAGGTTGAAAGTAGTTACAGACAAATGGGAATCGTCTGACATGGTCAAATTGGTTTTGCCGTGCTGACTTAAGCGCAGGTCTTTTGCCTGAAGGTAGCTGTCGCCAGTCATCTTAATAATAGCCGTACTCTGCTTATTGTCTGTTACGTACAACTGATTGCTATTGGAGATAAACTGTCCGCCAGACAGATTGACAGTCGCGTCTGCATGGAAAGAAAAATAGGTTGTTCCAGCAACGGTAACCTTTCCGCCAGTCTGGTTAAAAACAGCGCCATTTCCATCGCCTAATGTAAAATTACCGCTGCTGGAAGTGAGCGTACCTTCATTAACCAACAAGCTGCCATTGATGGTAGGGCTATTATAGGTCGTGGCTCCTCCATTGATTGCAATAACCGCCCCGGAGGGAATAGCTCCGCTTAACGTATTGGTTCCGCCCATAATAGCCGTCTTGCCGGTAATGCCGCTGAGAGTGTTGGTCCCATCGAGAACGTACCCGGTCGGATTGCTAAAGTCGCCTTCCCAGTTGGCTTCCTCTGTCATGGAACCGTTAGTACCGGCTTTCCAGATTTTAACGCCCGTCGGGGCAGCGTCTCCGTAACTGGCGACAACCGCTTTTTGAGTATCGCCCATCGAAACAACGGAAACCTGCCAGTTCTCTGGAACGACCGTTTTGCCGGAAACGGCGGTGGCGGTTGAATCGTCGGCGAAGTATCCGACAATCATCTGATCGCCAGCGCTGTATGTAACGCCAGCTGGAACGGTGATGTTGACCGCTCCGCTGGCCGCGTTGAACGTTCCTTCTGTCGAGGTAATCAAACCGTAAGGATTAAGGGTAATCGCGCCGCCTGCAAGGTTAACCGTTCCAGCATTGTTCAACGACGTAACGTTTACCGAGCCGCCGTTGACGTTGAGGAACGAATTCGGCGCAATGGTAATCGTTTCCGCTTCGAGAATCGCCGAGCCGTTGACAGTTGTTGCAGATTTTGTTCCAGCGGTTGTGGTAAAGGTTTTAGTCGAAAACTTGCAGTTTCCATTAAGAGTAATTTCAGCAGCGTAGTCTTTTCCTTCAATCAGGTCGGTAGCCGTTCCCACTCCAACTTTCGTTTCGTTCGCAATGACAATAGTCGCGTTGTCGTTGAGCGTGAAAGAACCGTACGCCGCGCCAGTATGTCCATTTCCCTCTGTGTTGCCTTTGGAGAAATATAGATTATTCGCCGTAATATTAGCGAAATCGTTCAAGATGTTTACGTTGACAACGTTGTCGCCAGCGTCAAAGTTATACGCTGCGTTGACAGTGGTTGCCTTGATTTGGGAATTGCCAGACATGGTCAAATTAGTATGACCGTGCTGGCTCAGACGCAGGTCGTTTGCCTGAAGATAGCCATTGTCGGTCATGTTAATGTCAGCTTTGCAGTCTCTCTTGTCTGTAACATACAGCTCAGAGCTGTTGCAGATAAACTGTCCGCCGGACAGATTGACGGTCGCGTCTGAATGATAGGAGAAATAGGTTGTTCCAGAAACGGTAACCTTTCCGCCGGTTTGGGTGAAAACCGCCCCGCCGGCTTCGCCGTTGTTGGAATCGCCAATCTTAACTTGTCTGTTGAGATTGACTACGGCGTTGTCATTAACAGTCAAAGCGCCGTTTCTGTCCATCGCGAAGTCATTGGCAACCGTGAGATTAGCGTTTCCATTTACGCTCATAGCTGCTTTGTCGTCCAGCTTTAAGGTATTGCTAACCGTAAATTGGGAATTGTCATTAAGATTGAACCTGGGCGTATCGTGACTGACAACCACCGTATTCGCCGTAAAGGTGGAGTTATCGAACATATTTACCTTGGTGTCTGTACCCCAAATATTCAAGTTGGTAGAGTTGACGACTAGCTTGCCGTTGTCGGTCAGTTCCAAAACGGAACCGTATGACGAGGACGGCAATGAATCGTCCCATCCCAAACCGGAGTTGCCTCCTCGGGCGGTTACTTTCGCGTTGTCCGAGATTTTAATATACGTTTTAACGGACATCGCCGACCACCATTCGTTGGACGAGAACGTACTGTCGCCGCCATAGTACTGATACAGCAGATATTCGCCTTCGCCCAGAGAGTACGATCTGTTGTAGTCGTTGGTTCCGCCCCAGAAATTGCCGCCAACGTAAACGTTAGCGTTGCCCGTCAGTCGAAACGTAACAGTTCCCTTCTGACCGCTGGCAAGATTCGCCAACGGAACGAACGCGTTATTCATCGTTACATCTGAATCCTGACTGAAAGTCAGATCGATATTTTGTCCATTGGCGCCGGGTTTGAAATCAGACGTAACGGTAAGCGTTCTATTGATAATGTACCCGGGATTGTCCGCCGACGTAGGCGCGCCGTTATCCCAGTAGTCGCCGTTGATCAAATCAGAAACCGAAGTCGGCGCATCGGCAGTCCAAAACGTGTCCGCCAGAGCGGTTCCATTTATGGCGAAAAGTGCAGCCAACGCCATCGCAAGCGCAATTCGACTCCATGTCGAAAAGCGAGCAAAAGATTTGCAGGAAGGAATACTGTCCATTGTAAAACTCCTTATTGAATAAATCAGGGTAAACGGTTTTTATGTTCTTAGAATATACGTAAACTATTTTACGCTAATTATATATTATACACCGATTTTTAAATATTTCGGAAATGAGCTGAATTTTTAAAGAAATTATTGGAGAGAGGGGTTAAAAACGGAGGAAGTGGGTAAAATAGATATGGAGTGCGACGGCTTGCCGTCGCTATTCCAAGAAAAACATTAAGAATATCCTAAAAAGAAATTCGTGCCAGCAACGTAAGAACAATAATACAATATCTCGTTTTATTATCGTATATTGTTCAATGCGTTATTGGCACGAATTAGCCTTTATCGAGTTTTGCAGCGTCTCTGGTTATGAAAGCGACGGCAAGCCGTCGCACTCCATACAGCAACGCCAAGAACTAGCAGCGCCCAGGTCGACGGTTCTGGAACGGCGTTGGAATCGACGCCGACCCAGAATTGGTCTCCGGATTTTCCGTACATCCAGTAGTAATCGCCGCCTGCTTGTGAGAAGTCGAACATGGAGGCGACCGTATCCAGATCAGCGCTGGCGCTTGTCATGAACGGAATCTGTTTGCCGGAATAATCCATCATATCAGAGGCATAGAACTGAATAACTCCGTCGCCGTCAATGGCGCCGTCAACGTTGAGTAATTCTTCTGGAAGATTGTCCAAATCGACTTTAATGTCGCCGTCCAGAGTCAGGGTCTTCCCAATGCTGCCGATGTTGGCAAATTCCGCGCCGCTTTCAACGTAGACGCTACCGTCAATGGCTCCAACCAGGGTGAACTTTCCCTCTCCGGCAACGTTGACCGTTCCGGTTTCCCCAGTTAAATTGCCCGCCCATTCGATTTCTTTGCCTGATTCCGGAGCGAATGTTACCGTCGCGCCGTCTGCAATTACAGCGTCCAACGCTGAACTCCAGCTTGCGCCGTTGGTTCCGAACGTTCCGCCGGAAAGATTGATTGTATACGCGCCGTCAGAGGACGCGATTCCGCCATCTGCGAGGTTGATCGTTCCAGACGACATATTGAGTACGCCGTTATTGGTAAGCGTAATCGCTTTGGCGTTGATAACGCCGTCGCCGCCTGTCTCGCCGTCTTTTGCAACGTTGAGCGTTCCGCCGTTCATGACGATAGTTCCATCAGCGTTTTCACTGTCCATGTTGAGCGTTCCGCTTGACACGTTAATATTTCCAGCGCTGGTTATTGTTCCGACGTTTGCCGTACCGCCTTTAATGTTGAGCGACGAACCGGCAAAGGATGTAACGTCTCCAGAAGTCATAATCGAATCAACGCCGGAAATCTCGTAAGTGGAACTGTTTTGTCCCAAAAGAATTCTTTTATAAGTCGCTTCTCCGCCGGTCTGTACAACGTTGCAGACGCCTGTGTTGATGGTTCCAGAGTCGTTCATACAGCCAATAGCGAACCAGTTTGAGTCAACCTTGAAGGTTCCGCCCTTGATTTCTACCAAAGAACCAGCTGCATTTGCCCCCCAGCCTATACCAGATTGACCGCCGCGGGCATAGACAGTCGCATTATCTTCGATTATAACGTGGGCTTTTGCAGTCATTCCCACCCAGAATTCGTTAGCGCTGAAATAGCTGTTGTCGCTGAAGGTCATTTCCAGATTGTAAGAATTATCGTTAAGCAATCCCACAACATGACCGCTGGCGCTGTCGTTGGAACCGCCCCACATATTGCCGGAGACGTATACGTAAGCGTTGTCCGTCATGGTAAACGACGCGTAACCAGCTCCGGCGTGATCTTTGTCGTTATTGCCCTGAAATACTCTGAATTGCGCGGTTTCAAGCCGTGAATTTCCTGACATTGTAACGTTTGCAGCAACGTTGTCGCCGGAGGCGAGGTTGTAGGCTAAATGGAACGTGCTGCCGTCAACTTTCAAATTGGCGTTGTCCGACATAACCAGTTCGGCGTTTCCCTTGTAGCCAAGATAAAGGTCTTTTGTTTTAAGAGAACCGTCGCCGATTATGTTGAGGTAACCTTTTGAAGTCGCTCCCTCAGCGACGTAGAACTTGTCTGATGTAACAACAGAACCGCCATTGACGTCAAAATATCCGACAGTGTTGGTCTTTTGGGCGATTTCCGTCAAACCGCTAATTGTCGTTGTACCAGCGTTGTTGACGTACTTGGACGTGTACGCTTCCGGGTTGTTCTGGTTGGAAGCCGCGTCGTCGCCAACGATCAAGCGTTTAATAATGACTTCGCCGCCGTTATTGGTGGTAACGCTGTTGAGCTTCATCGCCAAACCGTTTCCGTTTAAGCTGACTTTGCCGCCGTTGATGACGACGTCCTGGTAGCTTTTGAACCATCCGCTGGTCATTACGACCTCGCCGCCGTTGACTTCCATATAGCCGGCGTTGTCCCTGAGAAGTCGGTCGCCGCCGGTAAAATCAACTGTACCCTCGTTGACAATTATGCTGCCGTAATAATTGGACCCCTTCATGAAGGATGTTCCGTCGTTGAAGGCAAACGCTGTTCCAGCTGGCATGTCGCCGTTGAACGTATTTTCTCCGCCCATAACGATTGTCTTGCCGGTGATATTGCTCATTGTGTTTGTACCGTCGAGAACGTATCCGGTTGGATTGCTGAAGTCGCCTTCCCAGTTGGCGGAGTCCGCCATGGAACCGCTTGCGCCTGGAATCCAGGTTTTAACGCCTGTCGGGGCAGTGTTTCCGTAACTGGCGACAACCGCTTTGGAGTCGCCCATCTGGAGAACGGAAGTCTGCCAGCCCTCCGGCGCCGTCGTACTTCCAGCAACCGCGGCGGCAGTTGCCTCGTTGGCAAACAGACCGACAAGCAGCTGGTCGCCCGTCGTGTAGGAAACGTTGTCAGAGCCTTTCACGTTAATCGTTCCGCCAGTTCCGGTGAACGTTCCATCTGTGGAGGTAATCAAACCGTAAGGCGTAAGATTGATCGCGCCGCCTGCAAGATTGATCGTTCCCTCAAAGTTTAATGACGTAACGTTAACCGAGCCGCCGTTGACGTTAAGGAACGTATTAGCTGCCAGATTAATGGTTTCCGCTTCAAAAGTCGCTGAGCCGTTGACAGTGGTAGCGGATGTCGCGCCGGAGTTTGTTGTAAAGGTTGTAGTCGAAAACTTGCTGTTTCCGTTGAGAGTAATTTCCGCAGCGTAGGATTTGCCGTCGATAAGGCTGGTTGCGGCGCCCTTTCCAACTTGCACTTCGTTAGCAATGGCAACCGATGCGTTGTCGTTGAGGGTTAACGAACCGTACGCAGCGCCGGCGGCGTTGTTCCCAAAGAAATACATGTTGCTGGTTGCTGTAATATTGGAAGAACCGCCCATCGTAACCACGTTGACGACATTGTCGCCAGAGGCGTAATTGAACGCCATGTTGAGATTTTCCACTTTGATCTGGGACGTGTCCGACATGGTCAGATTCGTATTGCCGTGCTGGCTCAGACGCAGGTCTTTCGCCTGGAGATAGCCGTCGTTCGTCATGGTAATGTCGACGGTTTTGCCTTTCTGGTCTGTTGCATACAGCTGATTGCTGTTAGAGATGAACTTCCCGCCGGAAATATTGACGGTTGCGTCTGAATGATAGGAGAAATAGGTTGTTCCAGAAACGGTAACCGTTCCGCCGGAGAGGTTGAAAACCGCCCCGCCAGCGTCGCCGGCGTTGATGTCGCCAATTTTCAATCCAGCTTTGAACGCAACGTTGGCGTTGCCGTTAACGTCAATTCTGCCGTTTCTGTCCAGCGCGCAGTCTTTCGTAACCGTCAGGCTGGCGTTGTCGTTTAATGTCATGCTTCCTTTGTTGTCAAACTTTAAGATGTCGCTTGTCGTAATTTTTGCATTGTCATAAAGATTGACCTGCGGATTATCTCGGCTGACGTATAAAGCTTTCGCTGAGATTGAAGAACTGTCGCGCATATTAACGGTTGTGCCCGCTCCATAAAAATTCAAATTGGTAGAGCTGACGTTAAGAGCGCCTTTGCCGCTCATTTCAATTCGGGAGCCATCTGCTGAGTACGGATCTGTATTGTCCCAGCCCAAACCGGAGTTGCTGCCGCCGCGGGCTGTTACCACGGCATTGTCTGAAATCTCAATGTATGTTTTAGCGGTCATTGCCGTCCACCATTCATTGCAGGAAAACGTACTGTTTCCGCTGTAATATTGGTAGATAAGATAATCCTTTCCGCTTTGATCATAATTTTGACTGTAGCTGTTATTCCCGCCCCAGAAGTTGTTAGTAACGTAGACGTTAGCGGTGTCTTGCAGCCTCATTGTAAACGTTGCCGTTTTACCGTTGGGAAGATTCTTCAACGGGACAAACCCTTTCGAGAATGTGGTTGTGGTTGCGCCGTTAAAGGTAATGTCAATATCCTGACCGTCTGCGCCGGGATAGAAGTCGTTAGAAACCGTAATCGTTTTGCCGGTAATGAACCCGGGATTGCCTGCCGTGGTCGGCGCGCCGTTGTCCCAGTTTTCCGCGTTGAGCAGGTCAGTAACGGAAGCCGGGGCGGTATCGCTCCAGTAGGTGTCAGCCAAAGCGGCGCCGTTCAAGGCGAAAACTGTAATTAAAGCCATTGCGAACGCAAGCGCAAAAGGTTTGCTGGAGGGAAAACGATCCATTTTGAAACTCCTTATTGGATATATCTGAGTAAAGTATTTCAATATTATACTAATGTATATTATATACCAGATTTTTGAATCTTGAAGTCAAAGAGCGGTTTTTTTAAGAAATTTTAAAAGAAGAAGATTAAGATAGGCAAGATGGGTCGTATAGAGTGTTTTCGGAGTGCGGGAGCAAAGCTCCCGCTTTCGTACTTGACGGCTTGCCGTCAAGCGGCGAGGCGCCGCCCCCGATCCGCGCTCCCGCGCGAGACGTATTACAATCGCTCCCGTTGGTCGCTTTCGTACTTGACAGTATTAGATTTCGTTTTTCTTAGCAAGCTGCGCTTGCCGATTTGAGCGATTCTAATTTAGAAATAAAGCGAGAGCTACGCTGACGCTTCGCTCTCGCACTCCGAAACGTCATATCATTTCAACCGCAAAATCGTCAGCGAGTTCGCTTTCGCCTTGTAGGTAAACGTCGGTCCGGACGCGGTAAACGTTGACGTCTTCGGCACGACCTTTTCCGGCTCGTCGCACGTGTTGCGATCCGTGTTCTTTTCGGACGTCAAAACGGTTTCTTCAACGGTGAATTCCGTCTTGCCAGTCAGGTTGTCGAGCTTAATCTGAACGTCAAGCGGTTCGGATTTGGAGTTGACGATGCGGATGAGCAGGTCGCCAGTTTTCGTGTCGCGATGAGCGATTGCAAAAACGTCCGATGCCGCGGCGCCCAGGTTGGATTTGATAAACTGTTTGCTGTTTTCGAACGCGACCAGCGAGTTCTTGTTGACGCTAATCTCGTATTCGTACCAGACGCCGGTTTGAATCGGTTTGAACGGACCGATTTGAGAGTTGAGCTGAACTTTGACGCCGTTGTGGGTTTCTTCGATGGAATCTTTTGTATTCTCCCAGCCGCCGCGGTTGATCCACGTAAAGTTATGGTCGTCGAAATAATTGATTCCAATGAGGAACCCTTCCCGTCCGTCAAGCTTGCGCGCCTTGAATTTGAGCGTGTAGCTTTCGCCCAATTTCAGGTTCGGAACGACGACCATGTTGGGCATGTCGAACTTGGACGTCAGCGGGGCGAAGAGCGCTTTTTCCTGCTGAGCGTCCAGCTTGATTTCCTTGCCGTTGACGTCTGTTACAACGAGGTCTTTGAATTCCGCCTTGGTGTTCCACGTTGCCATGGCGACAGTGCAAGCGGGCTTGGCGGCTTTGGACTGGTCAACGGTTATCTCCGTCGGCAGGACGCGGTCTCCCTTTTGCGTTGAGAACATTTTCTGAACGTAGTACGACGGCTGACCGAAGCAGCGGCTGTTGTCGAACCCAATCAGGTTGACCGCCCATCTTTGGTCGTTAATGTGATAGAACAGGGGCGCGAACGACGCCATCGTTACCAGATCGGCGTTGCGTTCCATGCCGATCATCATGGCGGCTTCCGCCAACGCGCCGTTGAGGTTTCCGTGTCCGACGCCTTGCGTTACTCCGTACTCGCCAACGTAAATTTTGCGTCCGGTTCTCGCTTCGTTGTCGTACCGCTTGTTCAGCCCCCGGAAATGGGCGGGCGAATTGTAGTAGTGGTCGTCGCGGTAATCGACGTCGGCGTCTTCAATTTCGATGCACGACACGTATTCCAGATTCGGGTATTTCGCTTTCAGAGCCTTCTGGAAAACCTTGTAACGGGGGCGGTATTCCTCTCCCCAGTTTTCGTTGCCGATTTCGACGTATTTCAGGTTGAACGGTTCCGGATGTCCCGCCGCCGCGCGCATGGCTCCGTATTTGCTTGTAACAGGACCGATGGCGTATTCAATGGCGTTGAGCGCGTCGTCAATATAGGGCTGAAGGTCGTCGTCGGAGACCATGCCGCCGTCGCGGTACTCGCACGTCATGCCGCAGTTGACAACCAGCATCGCCGCCGCGCCGATGTCCTCGCAGAGCTGATAATATTCGTGAAGCCCCAGTCCCTGCGGAGAGCGATAATTCCACAGAATCCAGCGCGACGGGCGCGTTTCCACCGGGCCGAGAGTTGTGGTCGGCTGGAACCGGTTGGCGAGCGTGCAACCCTCGACAATGCACCCGCCGGGGAATCGGACGAATCCCGGCTTGAGGTCGTAGAGTTTCTGAACGAGGTCTTTTCTCAGCCCGTTGGGGCGGTCGTTCCACGTCGGCGGGAAGAGGGAAACTTCGTCGAAAAAGACCTTACCAGGCTGAGTGAACGTCAGTTCCAGACGCGCGTCAGTCGCGGTTTCGGCGCTTGTAATCACGGACTCGTATTTCGTCCATTTGTCAGACGTTACCTCAACAGACGTCTCTCCCAAAACAGCGTTTTCCTTTCCAATCAGACGCACTTGAACAGGCGTTTTTTGTGCCGATCGGGCGAAAATCGAAAACTTGTACTGCTCTCCCTTTTTGACCGCGATGCCCCAGTAGCCGTCGTTGGACAAGACCGCTTTGCCGTTGGGCAGAACCGTTCCGATTGTTACGCAGGCGTAGGACAGGTTGTTGGGATGAATCGGGTTTTCCGTTTCCAGCGTCAGGTACGCTTCGATGTTGTTAGCTGCGAATTCCCAATGCGGGAACTTGTTTTCCGAATTAAATCCAACGCGCCAGCCCTTGTTCGGTCCGACGGCGTTTTCGCCTCGAATGGCGGTTCCTTCCGGAAGACGGTAATCTTCAAAACTGCGGTTTTCAATCAGTTCCGCATAGATTCCACCGTCGCCGGAATGGTTGATTTCCTCAAAGAAAATGCCGTACATTCCCGGATTGAGCGGGACGCCGTCCGCGCCGGCGTCTACGGTCAAGGTCGCCGTCTGAGCGAAGGCGCACGCCGCCATCGCCGTCAGCGCCAATACAAACAGGGTAATCGTTTTTTTCATGATAATTCTGTGGGGTTAGAGGGGGAGAGAGTGGATAGTGCATAGTGCGTAGCGCATAGTGCATAGTGCATAGTGCATAGTAAATAGCGCTATCGTCTAGCGTTCTGAATTTCATTCTAACAAAAGAGAAAATGAATTGCAATGCACTATTGCGTAAAATTTGTTGTCTTTTTACGCAATAATGTTGAAGTGGTTAGTAAGTAGTGGTAAGTGGTTAGTGAGAGAATCGCTTGCGTAATTCATAATTCCGAATTCCTAATTCCGAATTACCTCGCCGCTACGCTCTTATTTTAAGCGGGTCAGAATAAAATCGGCTGGGGAGCGTAACTTTTCCCTGAACCGCCAGGTCCATGGTAAGTCGAACGATGCGTTTGCGGGACTCCTCGACGTCCGAGAGTTTCATTGGACCTAAAAACCAAATCTGACTGCGATATTTTTCCTGTTCGTTTTCCGGAAGAGCGGCTAAAAGATTCTTCACGACCTGCTTTTTAGCGTCAACCAGAGCCAGGGCGACTTCGTTCGGGTTAGCGGCGTCGAATATGTTTCTTATCGATTGGGAATCGAGGCTTGCAATGTCGTCAAAGGTAACGCCGACCGGGTAGAGCGGTTCCAGAACAGACTTGTCTTTCTGTCTGATGGACTCTAAAATTTCCTGACCGACCTGGACGTCTGAGAGCGAAATGATTTTGGAAAGCTTTTCCATGCCGCTGACCGCTTCGCTGGACAGGTTGCTTGCGTTTGCCCTGTCGACGGTAAAGGAATTCACCTGTTCTTTGAGCGACGCAGCAATATCCGCCAGAATTTCCGGTTCCGGCGTTTCCAAATTCAAAAGACGTTCCGCCGTTTGAGTGCGATAGTCCATTGAAAAGCAGGACAGCGTCTGCGCCGCGACAGATTCCGGGATCTGCGACAGAATCAGAGCCGTCGCCTGCGGACGTTCTACCGACAGGATTTGCGCCAGTTTCAAAGGGGGGACGTCTTTGAGAAACGCAAATTCCGGACGGTACGATCCAGCGTCAGGAGCCGGAATTGAAACTCGGGGCGAAGACGCTATCGGTTCCAAAACGTCCTCGTGCGTTTCGCCGTTCGCGTTACGAACATCTCCCGACATGAGAGGACTATCCTCACTGACGGCGTCTTCGTTGAGAAGAGCTTCCGCCGGAGAAAGCGATTCGCTGGGCTTCTCGTGCGGCGGATTGACAGGCGACGCGTGCGCCGGATGCCGAGTTTGCTGCACGTCGGCAGGAAGGGGGTTCCTCTTGAACGTCCATCTTAGTATCCATCTTATAACAGCAAACAGCGCCAACGCCAAAACAATAACGCCGACAATCGCTCCCAGTCCGATTAAAAGTTCATTTTGATATACAGACAAGAAAGCAGTTAAAATCGCCAAGGCGATTTTAAAGTGAGGAGTAAGGAGTGAGGAGCGAGGAGCGGCGCTTTGCGATTCGCTTTGCGTTACTGGAGCAGCCGCTAAGCGACCATCGGGAGCGGGTTCTGTCTTTCGCGCGGCAGCGCGGACTGGCTCCCCCGCCACGGGGGCTGGCGAGGGCGCGTCTGAGAAAGATATACTGATAAACTTCTCCGGGAACTGTTTGGCTTCCGGCTGTGGCAAAATGTTGGCAATAACCGTTGTGATTTTCTCTTGAACGGCTCTGGCGGTTTGTTCGATAACCTGAGCGTCGGTTGGCTGCGATTCGTAGCCGATGGCGCCTCGGCTTCGGCACAGAGCCAGGATGCTGTCCATGGGAATGACGACGGAAACGCTGACGCTCTTTTCCGCCAGCGGGCTTTTTTGTGTAACGATTTCCTTTCCGCCCAAGACGCCCTCTTCGGTTTTGCGAATCACCGGGGTCGGTTCAGGCTGCGAAACGACTCTGTTCAGATCGCTATTGTTGGCGGGCTGATTGATGCCAAAAACGGCGGGCGTCAGGTCTTCGATAACCTCAGAACGATAAATCGTCGGTTCCGGGTCGTGCTCGATGCGGCGCTGGGTTTCAGACTGACAATCTGAAATTTCGACGGTCGTCTGAACGATGGCGTTGTCAACCGACGCGCGAACCAGCTCGGAAATCTTCTTGTTCCAGAACCGTTCTGCGGTCAGTCGTTTGGCAAGAGCCGGGTCTTTGATTCGTTCGGGCGAATCCAGCAAATCGGCGTTGTCTGCTGTAGAATTTGACGCCTCCGCGTTTTGAGTGTAACAGGCGCCAGTTCGGGTGTCGACAATAACGACGTTTTCGGTTTTCAGTCCCGCGATCGCGTTGGCGGTTAACCGGCAGATGGCGTCAATTTTGGCGTTGTCCAATTCGTAACCAGGAACGGATTTCAAACTGACCGATGCGCGAACGATCGTTTTAGGATTGAGTCCGCCTTGCTTTTCGGAGTCCCACAAAACGGACGCGTTGGAAACGCCTTCCATGGAATTGATAATATCCGCCAGGTCTTTTTGCTGAGCCGCTTTGATTTTCAAATTGCGGACTTCGGGAGAGTCGAACAGAGAAATATCGACAGCCGCTTTCTCGAGCGTTCGCCCGGACTCCTGCGGCAAGGCGTTGGCTTCCGCCAGAGCGGCGACGTAAACGCTGCGGCTATTTGCCGGGATTTCCAGCGTCTGGTTGACGATTGTATAATCAGACAGATTCTTTTTCGCCAGAGCGGCTTCAATCTGAACCAGCTCGTCGGGCGTGAACTGTTTCCCATCGAAAAGAGCGATCCTGTTTTCAGAGACAGGCTGCATTTCAAACCAGATTCCAATACCGCCGCCAATTAACAAAATCGCAATGACGCATAACGCCGCCAGACGAAACGTTCTGGAAGCGAAAAACGAATTGGAATTTTGTGAATTGGTCGTCGGCGGCATGGAAAACGGTCTTTTAGGATTGGGGAGTTAGAGGTTAGAACGCAGCAAAACAACAGCGTATATGCCGAAAAACATAAGACTCTCCTTTGCCGCTTTAAGCTAACCGCTTGTTACTATGCTCTCTCTTATACACAATTCCGTAAATTTTCGCCAGATCAGTTTCGGCATTTTTGAGTAAATTTTTAAGAATTGTTTTAAGCCTCAATACAGGGAGATACCAATATTTTCGGTAAATTTCTGAAAAGACCGAGAAACTGATCTGGTAAAATCCGGTAAAATAGCTATAATTGTTAATAGATGGAAGTAGACAACAGGCTCCTGCCAACCATATACGTCTGATTTCTACTTGCCGCATTCAACCCATAACCTTTAATATATTATGTATCATTTTCAACACCTGCGAACAAAGTTTATTTTAGCAATCGGTTTGCCGATGATTGTAATTTTTACAATCATGGCGTTTGTCGAATATCGCTATGCTGAAACGGCGGTTACACAGTCCACGGAAGATAACGTTGAAGCGATTGTCGGAAACTTGGCGATGCGTATCAATCAGATGTGCATTAAAAACGCCCAGATCGCCCGAAACAACGCGAGCTTTTACCGGGCGTTTCCTGAAGCGCTGAAATACGAACAGCGATACGAAGGCGCAGTTCAGATTCTCAAGTCCTTGTATGTCAATCCTGACGAGAACCCGGAACTGTTCGGCATGACGGTCTCCATGATCCCTCTGCCCGGCGAACCGTCTTACAGCGCTAACTGTCGATCGGACGGGTTTGTTCGTCCGGATACGTCGCCCTACGTGTACCGAATCCCGGGAAAGGTTAACGAAATCGCAGTTTCGGATCTGGTAAATCAGGGAGGAATCTATTATAATATCGATCACTGGTGGCAACTGGACTGGTACAAAGAGCCATTCACAACGCGTAAAACGTATTGGTCGCCCCCTTATGTTGATCCCACGCCGGGGTTGGAAAACGTCGAGATGGTAACCTGCAGCGTCCCGGTGATTATTGAGAACCATCCGCGGGCGATTTGCACCATCGACATCAGTCTGGGAAAGATTCGGGAAATTATGGACGGCATGAAGCCTCCGGTCGGATATTTGATTCTTCTGACCCCAGATGGGACTATGATATATAACAGGGACTTCAAAAAATCCGTTAAGCTGGAAATGCTGAAGTCCTCTGAATGCGGGTATGGTTTCACGCTCAGTCAGGAAGATATGGACAAGCTCAAGCAGATGACCCGCGAGCAGCAATCCGGTCGGTTTTACATGTACGACGTCTATAACCATAAAAACAAGCTTGTCGCCTTTTGTCAGCCTGTTCCGGAAAACGGCTGGTCGCTCATTCACGTTGTTTCCGAGCAGGAAATCCTCAAGCCGCTGGTTGCGATGTTTTGGCGTCAGTCGTTGATCTATTTGATAATTTTGTTTTCAACAATGGTTATTCTGTCGATCGTTTCCAGCATTGTTACAAAGCCGCTGGAAAAGATTGATCAGGCGACAGAGCGAATTATTGAGGGCGACTTCTCCGTGCGTCTGAAAGACGTCGAATCCAACGACGAAGCAGGGCGTTTGGCGAAGACGTTCAATCACATGTTGGAAACGCTCAAAGAAACCGTCGATCAAAAGGCGCAGGAATCTGCCGCACGCCGAACGATAGAAAACGACGTTTCCCGCGCTCGAGAGATTCAGTCAAAGATGCTGCCAGACCCCAATTCGCTGGGGAAATCTTCCCTGTTTGACATCTACGCGCTTAACCTGCCCGCCCGATTCGTCGCAGGGGACTTCTACGATTTCTGGATGCTGGACAATCAAACGCTGGCTCTGGTCGTCGCGGACGTCTGCGGCAAGGGAACTCCGGCGGCGATGTTCATGGCTATGTCCAGAACAATTCTCCGAGGCGTTGCAAACGCGCGGCGTTCTCCGGCAGAAACCCTGCGGAGAATGAACGAGATTCTCAACCATTCCAACGACCAAATGTTCGTTACCGTCTTTTACGCTCAGTACAATATCAACACCGGACACATGGTCTACGCCAACGGCGGACATCTGCCCCCAATTGTGCGTCATAACAACGGCAGCGTTGAGGAATGCCCGCTCCCGTTTGGGTTCCCGGTTGGGATTATCCCAGACGCCCGCTTCGATCAGGCTGAACTGGATATCATCCCGGGAGAAAGTTTGTGCATCTATACAGACGGCGTCTCCGAGGCTACGGCGGAAACCGAATCCGGCGAGAAAATGCTTTTCGGTTCGGATCGAATTGTTGCTGTGGTTCAGCGCGAAGGAGACGTTCCACCGGAAACCCTTTGCAAAGACATGGCGCGAATCGCCGACTCGTTCCGCCAGTCCGAACGGCAAGACGACATCACCGTTTTGGCGATTCGAAGAAAATAGATATTGGCGATTGGTTAATGAAAGGCGGTAACGGAGAGAGCGCAGCGAACGTAGTTACGCTTTAATAATTGTGTAGCCGCTTGCAACTGGGAGTGCGACGGCTTGACGCCGCCTTGTCCAACGTCCCGCCAAAAGCCAATGTCAAATCCGTAAACGCCCGCGGATCGCTAGCAAAGCTCGCCGTTTTTTCTTCGGCGGACTTACGTCCGCGATCCAGAAAGGTTTTCGACTGCGGCGAAGGTTGTGTGTGGGACAGGTTGGCTTCGGCGGCTGAGACAGCCGCGATCCAGCGGGTCGGAGCGGCTTTCCGCGTTCTATAGGTTTTGGGAGGCTTCCGCGTTGTCTTGACGGCAAGCCGTCAAGAACGAAAGCGACGGCAAGCCGTCGCACTCCAAATTTTTCGGCTGCGTCGATTTGTTATTCACGCTTCTCAACGTTTGGTTCGCCTATCGGCGAACTGCGTAATTCCGCTCACTGCGTTCGCTTCATTACCGTCTTTCATTTTTCGTTCGCTTCGCTCACACCCACGGGTTAACACCCGTGGCTCGCCAAATTTGTTGAAAAATTTTTTGAAAAAAGGCGGACAGCGCTATAGACAAACTTCGAGATGTGAGTAAAATAAAGATATAGTCGAAAATATTTTATCGATTCCCACTTTGAGTTTCCGTCATGAAAAACGCTTCCATGCAAAATTTCGAACGCTGCGTCCTGGTTAGCGGGCTGATTTCCCTGCCTGCATGGGACGAGCTATGGACGGATTATCTCGCGTCGCGCAATATTCTCCGATCCATGGAGGGAGAAGTCTTCCCGGAAAACTTCTCCCATTATATAGTAGAGTGCGGCGTACTCAACGACTGGCAGGTTCAGCAGCTCCTAGCGGGACACACCAAGTTTAATTTGGGGGCTTATCAGATTGTCAACTCGCTGGGGCAGGGCGGCATGGGACAGGTCTTTTTGGCTCAGCACAGCGTAACCAAACAGGAGGCGGCTGTCAAGGTCTTGCCGCGAGACAAATGCGCCCCGGAAGCGATCAAAAACTTTCAGCATGAAATCCGGGTTCTGTCGTCGCTGCACCACCCCAACATCGTCGGGGCGCTGGACGCTGGCGAAGACGGCGGGGTTTGCTATCTGGTCTGCGAGTACGTACCGGGTCAAAACCTCCGCAAACTCATTCGCAACGGGCGACCGCTGACGATGAAGTCCGCCGCCAGCATCCTGTCTCAAGCGGCAATGGCTCTGCAGCACACGCACGAACAGGGGTTTGTTCATCGAGACATCAAGCCCGGCAACATTCTCGTTACGCCCAACGGCGTTGCCAAACTGACCGACTTCGGGCTGGCGACGCAAATCGGCGGGAAGAACGACCCTCGCGCCGGAAAAATCGTCGGGACGGCAGACTATCTGTCCCCTGACCAGGTCAAATGCCCCACCAACCCGGTTCCGCTGTGGGATATTTACTCCTTTGGATGCTCGCTATACTATATCGTTACCGGGAAAGTCCCGTTCCCCGGCGGCACGACCATGGAAAAGGCGCGGGCGCACATTGATCTGCTCCCGCTTGATCCCCGTCTGCTCAACCCCACTTTAAGCGAGGATTTCGTCAACGTCATTGCCGACATGATGGCGAAAGACCCGGACAAACGCATTCCGTCCGCGTACGCCGTCATGGAACGGCTGGCGAAATGGTCGCCGCCCACCCCGTGCGATATCGAAATGGTAGACGGCGCAGAACTCATGGCGGCTCAAATGCGAAAGCGTCCTGCGGTTACACAGATTTCTGTAAATACCATCATGCAAGCCGGGGCGAACGCTGCGCCCATCATTTTGGGAAAAGCCGACGAAAAGGACAAGCTCGATTTCGATTTCACTGCAAAGAAAAAAGAGCAGGAAAGCAACGACAAGGATACTGTTGGAACCATCAGCCATCACCCGGCGTTTTCAGAGTCCGAAGACCTCATGTCCGTTCAGATGTCCCGGCAGATTGAAGAAAACGAACGCCGCGTCAATACGCAAGAGTATCTCATGCCGGCTATTACCCTGTTTGGAATCGTTCCTGCAGTGCTGATGTTGCTAACTTGGCTATTCTACGCCCTGATTTCCTGATGAGCAAACCTGTAGTAATTATCAGTCAATGCTTAACCGGAGCCGTCTGTCGTTGGGACGCGCTCCAGTTAGACGCCGCTCTGTATGAGTCGCTGCAAGCTCATTTTACGCTCATTCCTTTCTGCCCGGAAATGGCTTTGGGCTTGGGATGTCCCCGCCCGACAATCCGGCTGATTCGGAAGTCTTTTAATACAGAAACGCCTGATAATATCGAGCTGGTTCAGCCGCAGACGGGACGCATTCTGACGGCGGAAATGGACGCGCTGTGCGAGTCGTTTCTCCGCGCCCATCCGGCGGACGGGTACATTCTCAAGTATAAATCCCCGTCGTGCGGGCTGACGAACGTCAAAGTTTACATGAGCTCCGATTCCAAAGAAATCTGCGGTTTCGAGTCCGGACGATTCGCCGCCGCCGTTCGACGCCTTTACCCCAATGCGCCGACAATCGACGACTTCCGACTGGCTCAACCCGGCGCAATAGAGGAATTTGTGGAAAGAGCGTCAAAATACAAAAGATAGACAAAGACAACCTTGAGATGAGAGGATAACAAAGATTTACAAAATAGATTAATCGTAGCCCATGCCTTTAGGCGTGGGGCTAAAAACAATATAGAATAATAATTTAACGCACAAATCACTATTCTCTCTACGCCCCATTTGGGGAGTAGAGAGAATAGTGGAGGGAAGCATTGGGAGAGGAATTTTATCAAGTCCCCCAGATAAATCTGGGGGCTACGATTTTTGAATTGTTTTTATTTCCCACGTCTAAAGAAGTGGGGATAAGAACAGATAAATCTGGGGGCTAGGAAAAGGGTTAAAGACTTTTATCATTTCCCCTTGCATTTTCCAATTTAACTCTCCCAACTTTATAAAGTTGATCGATTTTTAGAATGGATACCCGCAATTGCCGTATCTTTTTTTAATTAAATAGTGTATAAGAGTATGCGAAAAGCGACGGGCAAATTCGCCCTGACGCTTGCAGTATAATAAATAGCCCCAATTGATAGATTTTCAAACACTAACTGACGTTGAACTGGTTCAATGGATTTTGTCCGGCAATCGGATAGGATTTAACGAACTTATGCGCCGTCATCAAACGCGTCTGTTCGCCTTCCTGCAGCAAATGAGCGGGCTTGAGCCGAACGAAATCGAAGACCTCGTTCAGGAAACGTTTGTCAAGGCGTACGTCAGTTTGGAAACGTTTGATTATAAAATCTATCACAGCGACAAGGCGTTTGGGACGTGGCTGTTTACCATCGGGCGGCGAATTCTGCTCAACGAGCTAAGAAAAAGCAAACGGAATCGACTCGTCTTTTTCTCGGCGTCGGAAACGGCGGAAAAACACAAAGAGACCATTCCAGACAAAGCCCTCATCCCGGCGCAGTCGGCAGAACGGTTGGACAACCGTCAAAACCTTTGGAGCAAAATCCGAACGGTTCTCACGGAACCGCAATGGACGGCTCTGTGGCTTCAGTACGTCGAAAACTGCTCCATGGAGGAAATCGCCGTCGCGATTGGGAAAAAACCGCAAAGCGTCAAAGCCCTGATTCATCGCGCCAAATGCACATTGCAAAAACATCCGGAAATTTTTGATCATTAAACGTCAATAACCACTTTTAATATTATGAAAGACATTTTTGAACAACTCAAAGCCGAAGGACAACGCTGTCAGCCGGAATTCTCCGAATCCCTTCATGCGCGCTGTAAAAAAGCGATTGACCAGATCGAAGCGAACAGGGCGAAGCCGGAAATTGCGGTCAGCTCCATTCCGTCTCGACGCAGCCGAGTCTGGCAAGGCGTTGCCGCCGCCGTTGTTTTCTGCGTCGGGTTTGCGATGTTTAACTCTTTCCTCCCTTCAACCAATACAAACACAAATCCCTCAACGGACAATCAAACTGCGTCAACCGAATCGCAAACGTTTCAGCCTCTCGACATCAATCCAATGGCGTGGGAGCAGTATGAATTGGAAGCTCTCGCCAAAAATTTGGATAAACCGCGTCAAATTGAACATCAGGACGCAGACGGTCGTTCCGTCAGCGTTTACAATACGGTTAAAAATACGTTAATAAAGTCTGATCCGACAAAGTCTCTGGCCGCAACTATTATGCGTCAGGATATTTCCATGGGCAACCTGTTGGTTAAAGCCGGAAATCTTGCACAGTTTCCAGCAGACAATTCAGAAGACAACCAAGATGAAAACGAATAACCCAATCGCGGGCAAAAAGTCCGCACCTTTACGATTATGCGAACGACTTTTTCTCTGCTGATTTCTTGCATTCTGACAACGGTTCTAACTGTTTTTTCTCTTATCGCTCAGGCGGAAGACGTCCATTCAGGCGCCATTATGGAACTCAAAAACGCTCCCGCGCTGACGGTTTCCGTTCGGAGCGCGAACGCGGCGTTACAAGCGGCAGATGCGACTATTTCCAAAATCAGCGAGCCGACACTCAAACTGTACACCGGCGTTTTACGTTTATATCTGTCCAAAAACGGACCGCTGGGCGGCTTTGATCTGGACAAGCCCATCGGTCTGATTATCGACCCCCAATACGGCGCCGCCGCTGTCTTTCCCGTTCAGAACTGGGAGACGATTCAAAAGAATCTCAGTAAAGAGGGAACCTTAACTTCTCTGGAAGACAACAGATTTAAGTTTTCCAAAGACGAAGGAGAGGTTTATCTGCTCCTTCAGGACAATTGGCTGGCGGTTTCGATGGACAGCGGTTCCGCCATACTCAAGGCAATTCCGCAGCCGTGTCTGGACAGTATCGAGCAGCTGTCGAAAATCTACCTCGTCGGCGCCGCTGTCAATTCCAGCCGCATGACAACGCAGCAGCTCAACGATTTGTTACACGCTCTTCAAAGTCAGTTGGAAGAAGGGCTGTCGTTAGAGGGAACGCTGTCAGACGTTTTCAAAAAACAGATTCAGTCGATAACCGATTCCATTTCCCAATCGCTCAAGCGTTTTCAAAAAGACCGGCTTACGTTCATGATGGGTCTGAACTTCGACCCTCAGTTCGGTTTCAAATTGGACGTTGCGCTGTGTACAGACCCAAACACCGAAACGGCAAAGCAGTTCAGTCAGTACAAATCTTCAACCACTCACCTGGCGGGGTTTTATAATCCCAACGGCGCCGCCGCGCTGTCGGTTTCCAGCCAGGGGCGCTTGGCGATTTTCAACAATCAGCAGGAAACCTTCAAAATCCTTCAAGACGAGATAAACAAACAAATCGAAAAGAAATATACAGATGAGCAAAAGATCAACGAACTCAAACGGTTTGTAAACGCATTGACGGCGATTGTCGCCAAGACGTTTTCCGATTCCAATAACGAAACGGCGATTACCGTTTACGCTCAGCCGGATAGCGGCGCTACGGTTGTCGCCGCCGTCTTCTGCAAAGACGCCAAAGAGATAGAGAACATGCTCTTTGACTTCATCAAAAACGAAATTCTCAGCGGCAGCAGAACCATGTTTTCGTGCTATAACGGGTCAAAGCGCAACGCGGCGATTGTCAACGACGTCAAAATTCATACGCTGACCTTTACTCTCTCGAAAGAAGATAAAAACTACGAGCTGTGGCGCAAACTGCTCAACAGCGACGACGTTGTAATCGCGTTTGGATTCGGGAAAAACATCGTCTGCGTTTCGGTTGGCGCGGATTCTCTCAATCTGCTCAAAGCAGCGCTGGAAAAGAACGGACCCGCGCAGGAGTCGCCGATTTTCCAGTACAACGTTCAGTACGGAACGCTGGCGCGATTTATCGAAGCCTATAATCTCATGACAGAAACCGACGCTGAACAGTTCGCCAAATTCAAAAAGACGATGGGAAAGCAGTTCAACGCCCCATGTCAAAAGACGTCTGTCCTGTTTGTAGAACAGACGCCTTCCGTCTGCACGATTCGCTATCAAGAAGAAATCCCCTTTGACGTTGTCAAATTTGTAACAAAGTACATGAAGCTAGGGGATTAGGCAAGAGACCGTGCAATAGGCAATAGAAATGAGGAGCGCTTGCGCTAACTCCTCACTCCTCATTCCTAACTCCTAACTTATTTCGCATACCCCATAACCTTCATCCATTCGTAGACTCGGTTGAGCCAGTCGCCGACGTGTTTGTCTTGCGGGTTGCCGCCGAAGCCGTGATTGACTTTCGCGAAGATGTGCAGTTCCGCCGGAATGCCCATGCTCTTCAGTTTAGTATAGACCGCAACCGATCCCATAGAGGAGTAGCCGTCGTTGTCTCCGTGAATAAAGCACATCGGCGGGGTCTTTTCGTCAAAGGCAAAATCGTTGACAATTTTGGAATCGACGCCTTTGTTGGCGTTCGTGCCGTCTGCGCCGTCTTCCAAAACGTAAGCCGGATAAACCGGGACGGCAAAGTTGACATTGCACGGCGTCTTGTCGAGATCGTCAATCGGATCGTAAGCAGGCGTCTGTGACGTCGTGGACGTCATGAGCGTCAAATGTCCGCCGGCGGAGAATCCCATCACGCCGATCTTTTCCGGATTAATCTTCCATTCTTCCGCATGAGAACGAACGAAGCGGATGGCGCGCTGAGCGTCCTGCCAGGCGGCGCGGTGCTTTTCAACGCCAGGACGGCGAGGAACGCGATACCACAGCACGACGACCGTCATGCCTTTATCCGTAAAATACTTGGCGATTTTCGTTCCTTCGTGGTCTTTCGCCAATCCGTAATATCCGCCGCCGGGGAATACGACCAGACACGAGTCAGTCGTCTTGGTTTCCGGCTGATACAGTAGCAGAGTCGGGTTCGTGCTGGCGTCCTTTTCGCCCGGAGCAGCCTCCGGCCAAATGGAAAACGTTTCCTGCGCCGAGCAGACCGAAGCCGCCGACAAAATCAAAGCCGCAATACAAAGTAAAAGTCGTTTCATTGATAGATCCTTTCGTTAAAAGTGCATAGTGCATAGTGCATAGTAAATAGTGGTTAGTGGTAAGTGGTTAGTGGTTAGTGAATAGTTCAGTGAGGCGCTTTGCGTACTAACCACTTAAAACTTACCACTTCTCACTAATTCGCGTATCCCATTACTTTCATCCATTCATAGACCCGGTTGAGCCAGTCGCCGACATGGTTGTCTTTCGGTTTCGCGCCGAAGCCGTGCCCGGTTTTGGCAAAGATGTGCAGTTCCGCCGGGATGCCCATGCTCTTGAGTTTGGCGTACACGACAGCGGACGCCATCGACGGGCAGACGTCGTCGTCGCCATGAATAAAGCACATCGGCGGCGTTTTGGCGTCAAAGGCGAACTCGTCGACAATCTTGGATTCGAGAGTATACCCTTTGTCGGTCCTTTCCAAAACGTAAGCCGGATAAACCGGGACGGCGAAGTTGACGTAACAGGGCGTCTTGTCGAGATCGTCAACCGGCTCGTAAGCCGGCGTCTGAGACGACGTCGAAACCATGAGCGTCAAATGCCCGCCGGCGGAGAATCCCAACACGCCGATCTTTTCCGCATTTATCTTCCACTCGTCTGCATGAGAGCGAACGAACCGAACGGCGCGCTGAGCGTCCTGCCACGCAACGCGGTGCTTTTCCACGCCAGGGCGGCGCGGAATGCGATACCACAGCACAGCAACCGTCATGCCTTTGCTGTTGAAATACTTGGCGATTTTGTCGCCCTCGTGGTCTTTCGCCAGATGGTTGTACCCGCCGCCGGGAAAGACGATAAGGCACGAGTCTGTCGTCTTGTTTTCCGGCTGATACAACAGCAGCGTCGGATTGGCGCTGACGTCCTTTTCGCCCGGCGCCGGACCGTCCCAGATGGAAAACTGTTCCTGCGCCCATGCGGTTGACGTTAACCCTAAAATAACCAATAGTAATAATAGTCGTTTCATTGCAGTTCCTTTCGTTTAGGGAGTAGGGAATAGGGAGTAGGGAATAGTTTTGTGATAAAGTGAACGCAAGCGACCAACGGAAGCGTCTTTTGGCAGGCGCGCGGCAGCGCGGACTGGGAGCGGCGCCTCGCCGCCGCTTGCGTAATTACTAATTACTAATCACTAATTACTAATTAATTGACGTACCCCATCACTCTCATCCACTCGTACGCCCGGTTAAACCAGTCGCCGATATGATTTCCTTTCGCCAGACCGCCGAACGCGTGCCCGACTTTGGCGTAGACGTGGACTTCCGCCGGGATTCCCATGCTTTTGAGTTTGCTGTAAACGGCGATAGAGTTCATCGAAGACCAGCCGTCCGCGTCGCCGTGAATAAAGCACATCGGCGGGGTCTTGGCGTCAAAGGCAAACTCCGGCATGAGCTTCGCGCCAACGCCCTTGTTGACGTTATGC
>JAFSMW010000222.1 GCA_017447745.1 Thermoguttaceae bacterium | reverse complement strand
CGCGGTAGCGCGGATTGGGAGCGGCGCCTCGCCGCCGACCAACGGGAGCGATTATAATACGTCTCGCGCGGTAGCGCGGATTGGGAGCGGCGCCTCGCCGCCGACCAACGGGAGCGATTATAATACGTCTCGCGCGGTAGCGCGGATTGGGAGCGGCGCCTCGCCGCCGACCAACGGGAGCGATTTTAATACGTCTCGCGCGGTAGCGCGGATTGGTTCTCCCGCCATCGGGGGCGCCTTCGCACCCGCCTATTGATTACAATTCTTGGGTTTCAGGCGTCTGTGCGGGTTCTGGATCTTGTGCGGGTTCTGGCTCCTGGGTCGGTTCTGGCTCCTGGGCGGGAGTCGGAGCTTGATCCGGAGTCTGAGCTGTTTCAGGTGTATCTACTACGTCTCCACCGAATGTGCCACAATCGTAGGGAGCAGGTTCATCGAAGGAATCGCAGCAAGGATTGCAGAAACCAACGCGGCAACGCAAAATCGGGCAGCACGGTTTGCAAACTGGCGGGCAAACAGGAGCGCAAACGGGCGGACAAATTGGCTTGCAAACAGGTCGGCAAATGGGCGCGCAAGCGGGAATGCAAACAGGCGGCGGGCAAACGGGTCTGCAAACGGGTCGGCAAATGGGTGCACAAGCGGGAACACAAACAGGCGGCGGGCAAACGGGAGCGCAAACCGGCGGACAAATGGGCTTGCAAACGGGTCGGCAAATCGGTCGACAAGCGGGGACGCAAGCTGGTTCGCAAGCGGGAACGTCGCAAACTGGATCAACATCACAGCATACCGGAGGCGGGCAGCATGCTCTGCAGTGGAATCCTGCTTCTGAAGTTGAAGAAATAATTGCAACAATTGCAATTAAGGCTGCCATCAAGGCGCCAACTCTGGTTTTTGAGCTAAAACTCATGGTAAATCCTTTCCTTAACATTAACGATTTGTTAAATTGTGCAGTTTGTATGATTTATATAATCAAATTATATAAATTACACAAACTTTAACTATTATGTATTATGGTAAAATTTTTATTAATTGCAAGGGGTAAGAACAAAATATTTAATATTTATTAACTTTGAAACCGCCATACTTTTATATAGGATTAAAAAGCAATGCCGGGATAGATTATGTGTGGAGTTTAACTTAAAAGAAAGCGGGAGTTCGGCTTGCGTTTCCCTCCCGCAGTATGATATTGAACGCTGCTTTGAGTTTTCCTGCAACTCGCAAATCCCTACAGCGGCTTAACGGTAAACCGCACCGTCGCGTTGTTGACCGGCGGGAGGACGACGCCGAGGCGTTTGGAACCTTTGAGTCCGCCCTGATCTTCGTTGCACAGTTCAGACGTAAACTCCCAGTCCAGTTTCGTTTCCTTGCCGGACGCGTCGACGGTGGTTGCCTCGACTTCAACTCGGAGTCGGAAATTGTCTTTGCCGACAATAATCGAGTCTCCGTCCCGCTGAGCGTCCCAGATGGTTGTCAAAGCGGAATCAAACGGCAGCTTTGCCTCGCCGTCAAGCTGGAATTGATCGGTAATTGTAATGACGTTGTTCTTTCTGTCGTAGACAAACGTGCGTTCCAGCTTTTTCAGTTCTTTAACGGTGGGATAGCAGGACTGGTATTCAAAGGCGAAGACGTCCTTTTCGTCCGAGAATTCGTCTTTGACGACAACGCCCTTGGAATTCCCGCCGGTTGCCTGAAGCTGACCGTTGATCATGGGAACCGGGTGTCCCCAAGAGTTGATAACGCGGCTGACGTATCGCTGACCGCTGAACGTGCGTTTCGTGTAGACTTCCCCGCCGACGTCCATGAGGACGGGCTGACCGTGATAAACAATCGTATAAGAGCCGACGTCGTTGTGGTTGTGGAATTCGGCGTTGTGCCCCGCCTTGACTGCGGCAGCAAGCTTGTCCCAGTCTTTATCGCCGGGTTTGTTGGCGACCGGGTCGGCGCACGGACGGCAAACGAGAATCCCAGCGTTGTTGAAGTAGTCGCGAATCGGAACGCCCACTGGTTTGAATTCGCTCGAAAAATGCGTGTCGAGCGAGTACAATCCCTTGAGGATGAAAGCGCCGGCGGAGACGTTTTTCAGTTCATCGTCGCTGTAGTATTCCGGAACGTCCCAGCCGTAAATATGCGCCAGGAAATTGACATACAGTTTCGGAGCCTTCGCGCCAACGCCGCAGTCGGCAAACGCCGGAGAAATCCCGGACATAATCTGAATTCTCAACGGGAATTTGGAAAGCGTCTCGCAGAACTCGGTATCCATGAGGTTGATTTTGTTACTCGTTGCGCGGCGAATCGTTTCCGACAGACGGATATAATTCCCAAATCCGTATGACCAGTATCCCAGCCCTTCTGAGCAATAGCCGTCGGGGGTAAATCCTTTGATAAACGCAGCGCTGTACTTTTCGGCGGCGGCTATATACCAGGCGCGTCGAGTGGGGTCGTCAATGGCGGCTAACGCAGCCCCGCACATGCCAGCGTGACAAACCGCGTTCCAGTTGTTCTCCCCGGTAATCCACCACAGCGGGCGGAACTTGCCGGTCTTGATGGCGTTTTCGTACGGCTTGAAGTTTCTCTCTTCGAGCGTTTCCAACAGCGTCTGGCGAACTTCCGGCGAGAGTTTGTCGCCCAGGATGTTGTACGCCGTCGCCAAGTCCCAGGAGAGAGCGCTGGAAACGAGGTCAACGTTCATTCCCGTCCCGTTAAAGTTCCCGTTACCGGGGTCGTGAGCGGGCAGAACCCAGGATTTCTCCTTACAGACGTCTAGAAGAAAGCGTTCCAGTTCCGGAATAAAGCGTCCTTTGTTTTCAATGCATTCCGCCACGACAAGGGGAGCCAGGCGACCGTGACGAGCGCCAATGACTCTCTGACAGTTCGTTCGGTTTCCGTTTCGGGAGAATTCCAGATACAAGTCGTCCGGCAGTTCCGGCATGGGGGTTGAGAGAATCTTTTCCGCCTGTTTGATAACGGCGGCGCCGTTCCCGGTTTGAGCGATTGCCGCCCAGGCGTCGCGGTCGGAAATAGGCGGCAAGATGGCTTCCGGCTTTTCGGGAATCATCTTGACAATTTCCAGCGCGCGGGCGTCAAGAGGATTGTCGGGAGACAAGGCGAACTCTTCCGCGAAGCATAGCGGAGACAACAAAAACAGCGAGACGACAGCAAAAAAGACGCGTTTCATGGCAGGACAAAGGGGGTTAAAGGAAAATTAAATAAGAAACGAGAGGCGAGAACTTGAATTCCCGCCTCTTCGCAAAGAGGTCTGTTCAGGTTACTTTGAAAAATGCGCCAGCCGGGCGAGATATTTCCCAAGGATGTCGAATTCCAGATTGACTTTGCTGCCAACCTTGAAATTGTGGAAATTGGTATGCTCGAACGTATAGGGAATGATGGCAACCTGGAATGAATCGTCCGTCGGGTTGCAGACGGTCAGTGAAACGCCGTTAACTGTTACAGAGCCTTTGTCGACGGTCATGTATCCGCGCTGAGCCATTTCTTTGTCAAATGGGTACTTGAACGTGAAATACCAGCTCCCTTGAGCGTCTTGAATGTCGATGCATTCCGCCGTCATATCGACGTGCCCTTGAACAATGTGTCCGTCCAGCCGACCGTTAATCGGCATGCTGCGCTCGACGTTGACTTCGTCGCCGACTTGCAGCAAACCGAGATTGGATCGCTCCAGCGTCTCTTTCATGGCGGTGGTTGTGTACGTATCGCCGTCTATGGAAACAATCGTCAAACAGACGCCGTTATGAGAAACGCTCTGGTCAACTTTGAGTTCGTTTACAAACGAACAGGTGAGCGTAAAATGAACGTTTTCCTGGTCTTTGACAATCTTGACGACGCGGGCGGTTTCTTCAACTATTCCTGAAAACATGGCTGTATTATCGATATAATGGGGTTAGTTGCCTGAGATGACTTGCGGGCCGTCTCCGGCGGTTTTTTCATAGTAGCCGTTTCCGGCTCTGACGTATTTCGTAAACCCTTTTTCTCCTATATTCTTGTCGCTGAGCATATCTCGTTCCGATTTGACGGGAGCGAAATTCCCCAAAATTCGATGGACGGGATGACCGCAGTCTGGACAGACCGTCAGATCCGGTTCCGACAAATACTGCAGAACTTCAAATTCTTCAGGGCAATTATCCCCCTTTTTTTTATCGTGAACGTATTTATACAGAGGCATGGAAATTAATTAGGAGTGAGTAGTTAGAAGCGTGGAACGAGGGATTGGCGCGAATGTAACAAACCTTCACGCCAATCCCCGCTTAATCAAAACATATTAGCTTATTCAGCTTCTTTTATCGACCGTTTCTTCGCCATGGACGTCGAAGAAATCTCTGTCGAGTCGGAACTGTCGGCGCCGGTTTTGCGACCGGAGCGGGTTTAGCGGGAGCAGCTTGAGCCGGAGTTTTTTCTACTGCCGGAGCTTTTTCTGCAGCCGGAGCTTTTTCTGCAGCCGGAGCTTTTTCTGCAGCCGGAGTTTTTTCTACTGCCGGAGCTTTTTCTGCAGCCGGAGCTTTTTCTGCAGCCGGAGCTTTTTCTGCAGCCGGAGCTTCTTTAGCCGGAGTGGCAGGGGTTTCTTCAGCAGCTGGAGTCTCTTTAGCCGGAGCGGCAGGAGTTTCTTCAGCAGCTGGAGTCTCTTTAGCCGGAGCGGCAGGAGTTTCTTCAGCAGTTGGAGTCTCTTTAGCCGGA
This sequence comes from Thermoguttaceae bacterium, assembly GCA_017447745.1. Lineage (GTDB taxonomy): Bacteria > Planctomycetota > Planctomycetia > Pirellulales > Thermoguttaceae > RUG11551. Next base: position 8,460 of record JAFSMW010000222.1, on the reverse strand, counting down.
GCGGCAGGAGTTTCTTCAGCCACGGAATCTTCAGTGGCTTTGGCAGCTTCTTCTGCTACGTCCTCAGCAACTTCTTCCGCTTTTTTGGCGACGTCTTCAGCGGCATCGGCAGCTTCTTCAGCGACTTTTTCAGCTTTTTTGGCGACGTCTTCAGCGGCAACGGCAGCTTCTTCAGCGACTTCTTCAGCTTTTTCGGCAACGTCTTCTGCAACTTCTTCAGCTTCAACTTCTTCCGCTTCGACTTCTTCAGCTTCGACTTCTTCAGCTTCGACTTCTTCCGCTTCGACTTCTTCAGCTTCGACTTCTTCAGCTTCGACTTCTTCAGCTTCGACTTCTTCAGCTTCGACTTCTTCAGCTTCTTCAGCGACGTCTTCTGCAACTTCTTCAGCTGCAGCGTCATCTTCTTCTACTGTTGAAGTTCCTTCTGTTTGAACAGTGGGTTCTTCTGCTGGAGCAGCGGGCGTTTCAGCTGGGGTAGCGGGTGTTTCAGCTGGAGCAGTTTCCGGAGCTGGAATGACCTCTTCAACAGCATTTTCAATTGCTTCAACGGCGTTTTCAGCAGTTTCAGTTACTTTTTCAGCGGCGTCTTCAACAGTTTCGGTGGCTTTATCAACAACGTTTTCGATGGCAGTTTCAGCAGCGTTAGCGGCTTCTTCGACAGCGTCAGTAACTTTTTCAATAAGCGTAGTTTTGGCTAAAGGAGTAACGTCAATTACGCTGAGCGTATACGGTTTGTCGTGAGCGGCGTTGGTCAGACCGGGGAACGTCCAGTCGAAGTTCGCCATGATCAGTTTGCCGTCGCGAACGATGCATTCCGCCGGCTGGTCAAGAGAGCCGTCTGCTCCGTCGGTGTCCGGGTTGATCCAGAGGATGTTCAGATTGCCGTCTTTGTCGAGCGTGCGAATCGCGTTCGCCTGAGAGTCGTCGATATAAATCAGGTCGGTAACGCTATCGTAGAAAATACCGTCACAGCACTGGAAATCGTCGCGATCGACAACGACTTCAACGGTCGGCTTGCCTTCTTCGTCGAAGGTAACCTTGCGAATTACGCCATCGCCGAAGTTGCCAAAGTAAATCGCGTCCCACGCCTTGGTCATGCCGTCAGCGCCGGAGAAGTCTTCGCGACCAATCTTCTTAACCGGGGCGGTAACGATCAGGTGAGCGTCGCCAGCTTTGGCGTCGACTTTGATAACCTCGTTGTTTTCCAGAGCCTTTTTGATTTCGTCGCGGGTGAACTTCCAAATGCCACCGCGTCCGAATTCGTCTCCCTGAGTCGGAACAACGGTGTCGGTGATGTACAGGTTGTCGCCATCCCACAGAATAGCGTTGGCGAGGTTGATGCCTTCAATAACGACTTTGACGTCCGGCTTGCCGTTTTCGTCAAAAACGACTTTGCCGTTTTCGTCGCGGGCGATACGCAGAATTCGAGAAGGAACCTGTCCCTGCGGATCGGTGGAGAAACGCTGGTTGTCACAGACGTACAGGTTTCCAGACGGGCAGATGTCAATTCCCATCGAACCGATTTTGCCGGTCTCCGGGTGAGTCGGGTATTCCATGATCTTTTCAACTGTACCGTCAGGAAGAATCTGCATCAGGCAGGCGTTGAATTCTCGTTTGCCGTTTTCGTCAGCGGGGACGTAGTTGGGGCAGTTGAGATAAATGATATTCGTCTTTTCATCCAGAGTCATGCCGTCAGGAACCGGACAGTAGTCCGGGAGAGTGGCGTAAATCGCCGGCTTGAACGCTTGATTCAGTTCAACTTTCGGTTGTGGGGGATTGGCGCGAGGCGTTACGCCTTTGTTGATGGTAACTTCAACTTCGTCTTTTGTGCAAGATTGTCCGGACTCTGTTTTTCCTTTGCAGCATACGTCAGGCGCTTTATCGCCGTCATCGGTAGACGTCGGCGAGGTCGGCGTGGGACAACCCATCAAACTCATTACGGCAAATCCCAAGATTAAACCGAGGATTCTTTTCATTACAACTCTCCTTGTGAAAACAAAAATAAACTAAAGGCTTGTAATCTCAGCGGCGTTCCGGAACAAATCCTGACAAACGAAGAATGATCTCGTTGGCGGCAGTCAAACCGAAAATGCCAGTAAGAGTTGGAAGACTCCCCAGCGGTCGACGGGCGCGCCCTCGCTGATACTCGCCATCCACCCATTGCGGCGGCGATACAAGCTCTGATTGAAGTTCTTTTGCATGACTGTCCTGAACCTGAGATGGAATGTCAGCAGGGTGTACAGTCGGCAAAATCTCTTCAATTTTACTTTTGCCTATTATAGCAGATTCTTCACTATAGATACAGGGGATAGATAGAGAAATTTTTTCTTTTTTCAGTCTTTTTTTGACTGCGGCAGCTAGAGGACAAGTTCTTATTTTATCTAATGCGCCTATTTTAATCTTTGTAGGATCTGTTCGGCAGGCGGCGCCCATGCTGGAAAGAAACTGAAGTCCTGATTCCACTAACGCTTTGATCAACTGGACTTTCGGTCCGACGGGGTCGATGGCGTCCATGACGAAATCCCATTTTTCTTCCGCCAGCAGATCCCGAATATTGTTTTCATCGACAAACATTCGCCTGGAACTGACGCGGCAGTTCGGGTTGATGTCTTTGACTCGCCGGGCGGCGACATCGTGTTTGAACTGTCCCACGGTTGACGTCAAGGCGTAGAGCTGTCGATTGATGTTGGTTTCGTTTATCAGATCGAAGTCGACCAGTTCCAGCCGTCCGACTCCGCTTCGCGCCAGCGCCTCAACCGTATACGACCCCACTGCGCCCAAGCCAATTACCAGAACGCTCGAGTTCTGCAGACGATTCAAACATTCGTCGCCCATCAGCAGCCGTATTCGCGATAATCTGTCGGACATGAAAAGTGCGTTCCTTTAATCAAGAAATCGTTAGCGAGAAGCTGTCCATCCGTCACAGCCGGATTTCCCGCTTCCCACTTGAACTGATTCTGAATTCTCCTTGTGTTTATCTGCCCCAGAATGGCAGACCGGCGCTTCTGGTATTTTTCGGCGCGCGGGGAACGTTGATAATCATCGGGGCGGGGTCGAGCGGGATGCCGTCGATGACTTTCAGACGCACGGATTCCGGACCGTTGCCTTTGGTTGGGTCTTGTGTTGCGCCGTATTCCTTGTACATGCGTTGGATTTCCGGAATGGCTTCCGTCTGTCCGGTTTGCGGGTTGACGATGGCAATGTCGTTAAAACTGCCAATGGTTACGATGCTGGCGTAATGATCGCGGAAGCAGTACGCTTCAATGCCGCGTTTTCTCAGCGACGCGGTCAGTTTCGTCGCCGCCTCGTCCGCTTCCGCCAGCGTCATTGTGTTTTTGGCGTTGACTTCGCCCGTCTTGCGAATCTTTTCGATTTCGTTCTGATTAATCGTTCGGAATCCGCGGAAGGTGGCAATCTGAACCGAGTATTTTCCAGGGCAGTCGAGCAGAGAATACTTGACGTTTTTATTAAATCCGACGACTTTGGGATCAAGATAATTCGCCGTCGCGCTTGCCATTTCCTGCTGGGTCATGAGCGGATTTTTTGTCAAGAATGCGCGTCCCATCGGACCTTGACCGTTATTTATTCCGTGAGCGGCGAAATCTTCCGCCAAGGGATTTTCCAGGTCGAAGTCGCCGTGGTATTGCAGCGTTTTCGGACGCAGCTGACGAACTCTTCTGAGCGTGTTTTGAGCGTTGGCGTCTTCAATGGACGAGAAATTCCCGACAAAAACGATGTAGCTGTTGACGTTCGGGTCTTTCATGTGCTTCATCGACTTGACGTTTCCGTGTCCGCTGATGATGCCGCGCCCTTGAACTTCGTTGGACTGCCGGATTTCCTTGTGAAACACGTAAGCGGGAAGCCTGAAATCGCGCCGCAGTTCCAGACACAGCTTATCCGCGTAAGTTTTCGCTTCAGAGCCAGTAAAGACGAACGCTGTAATGAGCCACGGACCTTCTTTTGCCGTGAGTTCGAGACTCGCCTGCGGGTTAACGGCGGGTTTGTTCCCGAAAAGACTGAAATCCGCCAGCGCCAGCGACGCGCTCATCGCCGCCGCGGCGACAATACAAAAAATACCAAATCTGTGCGATTGTTTCATAATTTATACAATTCGGTTAACGGTTAGCAAAACGCGGTTAGAGTATACCGCTATAATAATACAGAGGGACTATAGCAATATTTTCAGAATTAGGGAAGAGCAGTTTCTAGGCAGTAGGCAGCAGGCAATAGGCAATAGGACGCAAGCGCTTCAAAAACTACTGCCTAATGCCTAATATCTCACTACTGCCTACTGCCTCTTGCCTAGCCTCACAGCATACTTATCGGGTCCATATCAATTACCCACTGGACGTCGTCGGGCGTTTTGAATTCTTCTTGAGCGCGGCGGAGGACTTCCTGCAATCGGGAACGGTCGGGGAAATGGATCTGGATATGGAATCGGAAAAAGTCCCGGAGCTTATAGATCGGCGCGGGCGCGGGTCCGAGAATTTTCAGTCGTTTCAGTTCCGGCGGGACAGCGGCGGGAACGACGGGAGTCGGCGCGGGAGCCGGTTCTTCCACCGTGTCAAACAGAGTGAGAGGTTCTGAGGGACGTTTGGGAGCGGGATTAGACGCAGGTGGAGGCGTCATTCCGAAAGCGGCGTTGAGCCATTCGCGCAGTCGGCGGGATTCCTGCTGAGCCTGTTCTTCGTTTTGGCTGCGGAGAATGATTCGCGCCATGTTCGTATACGGCGGGTAGTCCAGAGCCGCCCGTTGAGGCAGTTCTCCGTCGGCGAATTCGAGAAAGTTCTGCCGCGACGCTGCGACAATAGCAGGGTTGTCCGGCTGATACGTCTGGACGATAACCTGACCGCCCAGCTCGCCGCGGCCTGTTCTGCCTGCGACCTGAGTAATAAGCTGGAACGTCTTCTCGCCAGCGCGGAAGTCCGGCAGATGCAAAGACGTGTCCGCGTTAATCACGCCCACGACGGTAACGTTGGGGAAATCGAGTCCCTTGGCAATCATCTGCGTTCCGAGCAGAATGTCGATCTCGCCGCGGCGAAACGCGCTGAGCGCCTGTTCGTGCGCCCCGGTTCCGTGCATGGAGTCTGTATCCATGCGGAAAACGCGGGCGTCGGGGAACCGGCTGTGAATTTCCGCTTCCAATCGCTGCGTGCCGAACCCGTAGTACTTCAATCCCGGCGTTCCGCAATTAGGGCAGACGTTGGGAACGGTCTGCTGGTAATCGCAATAATGACAAATGGCAATCGAGTCCGTTTTATGATACGTCAGCGCGATGTCGCAGGACGGGCATTTGAGCGCTTCCCCGCACGCCGGGCATTGGATCTGCGTATTGAACCCGCGCCGATTGAGCAACAGAATCGCCTGATGTTTCTCTTTGAGGGCTTCGGAAATGGCGATATGCAGCTTTCGTGTAACAACCCCCTTTTGCTGACGGGAAACGAACTGGTCGCACATGTTGACCACGTCCACCTGCGGCAGCGGGCGGTTATTGACGCGTTTTGGCATGGCGATGAGCTGATATTCCCCGGTTTGAACTCTCTGCCACGATTCCAGCGACGGCGTCGCCGTGCCCAGTATGAGCGGGATGTTGAGCTGACGCGCGCGCTGCTGCGCCACTTCCCGGGCGTGGTATCGCGGGGCGGTTTCCTGCTTGAACGTGTTTTCGTGCTCTTCGTCGATAATAATCAGACCCAAATGCCGCAGCGGGGCGAAAATAGCGCTTCTCGCCCCCACGACAACGTCAATTTGTCCTTTGGCGATTTTCGTCCATTCCTGGTTGCGTTCGACGTCTGTCAGATGGCTGTGTAACACCGCGACGCGGGGAAATCGGCTTTTAAACCGCTTGGACGTCTGCGGGGTAAGACTGATTTCCGGAACGAGAACAATCGCCTGACGTCCAAAGCGGAGCGTTTCCGCAATGGCGCGAATATAGACTTCCGTCTTTCCCGACCCCGTAATCCCGTTAAGCAGAATCGTTTGCGGCGCCCCGGCGTGAATCGCGCGAATAATTGCATTCAACGCCGATTTCTGCTGTAGGTTGAGTTCCAGATTCTCGTCCAGAACGGGAGGAATGGGCGGCTCAACCGGCGGCGCGACCCGTTTTTTGTATCCGACCAGCAACCCCTTCGAGCGCAGCTCGTTAATCGGGCCGAACGAGCATTTAGCGCGCGACGCTATATCGCCCAGCGTCAGCGGCGACTCCGCTTCCGCGGCGGTTTGCAGCGCTCTCAACTGCGCTTTGGGAATGGCGTCCGGACGCTCTTTGAGTTCCAAAAGCCCCTTTTCCGTCGGTTTGATAAACAGCGTCAGCTTCGTTCCCGCCTGATACTTCACCCCGGCTGGCACGGACGTTTCCAGAGCCTGACCCCACGGACACAGATAATACTCGCCAATCCATTTCGTCAGACTGAGCAGCTGCTTGTCCAGCAGCGGGGCGTCGTCCACCAGCGCCGTAATCGGCTTGAGCTTTGCCGTTACCGGGTCACCGTCTTTGGCGAACGCCATCGATGTTACCCATCCGACGACCGACCGATTTCGCCCCAGTGGAACCTTGACCCGCATTCCCGGCTCGACGACGTCCAGCAGCCCGTCCGGCACAAGGTACGTATACGGACCGAACGGCGGCTGAGAGAAGACGATCTCAGCAGTCGTTTTCTGACTGACGTCGTCCGCCAGCCACGGGTCGTCATCGTTATAGAATAGGTTGGTATCCATATATGGAGTGCGACGGCTTGACGTCGCTTTCATTTGCATAATCGCCGCAAAGTTCGAGAACGTCTATTCGCGCCGATACGCATTGTAAATGTTTTTTAGCATTATACCACGATTTCAGTAAAAATCCAGTAGTATTTGGAGGTCAGATTACTAATTGTTCAAGCGTTGTTGGCACGAATAATGTTTTTGGTTGTTCTCGGCTTTTTCGTTGTGAAAGCGACGCCAAGGCGTCGCACTCCAAAATGGGGTTGTCAAAAGGGACGAGACAATATATAATATGGTCGCTATGAAAAACAACAAACTTCAAAAACGTATGAACCAAATCGCTCAAGTTTTGGGCGAACTGTATCCCAACCCGAGTTGCGCGTTGAACTTCTCGTGTCCGCTGGAACTGCTCATCGCCACGATCCTGTCGGCGCAATGCACCGACAAACGGGTCAACGAAGTCTCTCAAACCCTGTTCAAAAAGTATCGAACCGTTGAGGATTACGCCAACGTCTCTCAAGAAGAGTTTGAAGAAGACATCCGCTCGACCGGGTTCTACCACAACAAGGCGAAAAACATTCGCGCCTGCTGCGCCGAGATTATCAGTCGTTTCGGCGGGGAAGTCCCCGACAACCTCGAAGACCTGGAATCCCTGCCGGGCGTCGGACATAAAACCGCCAACGTCGTCCTGACCAACGCCTTTGGAATTTCGTCTGGAATTCCTGTCGATACTCACGTTATCCGGCTGTCCAACCGCTGGGAACTGGTCGATACCAAAGACCCGCTCAAAATCGAAGCCGTTCTGAAAGAGCTTATCCCGCAGGAGAACTGGACAGACGTCGGACATCAAATCATCTTGCACGGTCGAGCTGTCTGCTCCGCCCGAAAGCCCGACTGCGAAAACTGCCCGATGAACGGATTTTGTCCAAAAAATCTGTAAATAGAAAATGAAAGGCGGTAGCGAAGCGACTAACAGGAGCGGAGGTACGCAGTTCGCCGAAGGCGAACCATCTTTTATTGTCTCAACTTTTTGTTCGCCTTCGGTGAACTGCGTAATTCCGCCCGACAAGGTCGGTTCCTGATTGGACGTGGGTAGCGCCAAAACCGGCTTTTTCGGAGGCATAACCTCATCCACTCGCCCGTGCGGCTACGCACCGCTACCGCTCACTCCATTACCGCCTTCCATCGTCTTGCAACTCTAAGTTGGTGTAAGATTCCCAATCTTCTTTAATCGCTATAACTGGCGCAATTCTTTTTCAACGGAAAAAAATCAAAATAACTACTAAAGTTTTAATGCCTAAAATTACGATTCCTTAAAAGACAAGTTAAGAGCTTCCAATTTTTTGATAAAAACGGATTGCTCTGGACGTGTCAGGGAATTGAAAAATGCGTTTTTTAACAAAAGCATAAATAAATTCAATTATTTTAATTTTCCCCTTTTGTTAAAAAGCAAAAATGCCGATTCCTTGTAATAAGGCAAAAGAAAGTGCCTGTTGTTTTAGTTCCTATAATTATCAAGGAATAAAGCGTCAGAAGATTTCTGTTGTTTTATTAAAAATTTTTTAGCGAAATGTTTCCGGTTCTCTTGACCCAGCTTTTTTCGCATCGTACATGTGAAAAAATTGAGAAGCGGACTCCTGTCAGACAGTATGACAGGACGGTAAACAAAGGCGAGTAGAAAATAATAATTACGGAGCGCCTAGATATGAAGGTCTTCACAACTGGTCAGGTCGCAAAGATTTGTAAAGTGGCCCCTCG
>JAFSMW010000221.1 GCA_017447745.1 Thermoguttaceae bacterium | reverse complement strand
TTCCTTGAGTAAGGTGTATAATATTTCTAGTCATGGGGTTCCTTTCTATATGGACTTGTTGTTTTTTTTTATATTATAGAGAGAATCCCATGCTTTTTCAATACCTTTTATTGCTCAGGTACGCAGTTACCGGATGAGCCAAATTGTCCTAGAGTTGAAAAAAATAGATATTTTGACCGCCTGAATTAATTTAACGTTTTCATCGGAACGTCTTTCAATCAAATCCTGGATTTTCTCAGAATTTGTTGTTTATTAGCATGTTTCGAAAATCTTCCGGCGGGATAATGTTGATTGTGTATCCCGTTCCGAGTTCAAACCCGGCAATAGCGTTAATTCGGGGGATTATTTCTATTCGCCAAGAGTACAATTCCGGAATTTTCCCGTTAATGCGAGGCGCATTTCGATAAACGATATTGTACGACGGCGTAAATTGTTCGCAATTAGCTGGCGCAGATTGACGGTTAAATGCAATCAACGCGTTTTCCAATCGCAGCAGAAATCGGGACAGTAACGAGCCCAACTCGTCGAGAAGAACTTTTGAAGCGTTTTCCATATCCGGACGCTGTTGTCGAGGCATGATCCACGTTTCTCCAGCAAAGCGGGATAAAAACGGGCAGAAAACGACATAATTCTCCGTCGTTTCGACAATGCGTTTTCCAGACTGAAGCTCTTTTTTGAGAACGTCCGTCCAATACAGACGTTTCGTCTGGTTTGCATATCGCCTCAGATTGTCAAGCTCATTTTGAACAATCGGCGGAATCATCGGCAGCGAAAGAATTTGACTGTGAACGTGTTCCAGCGACGCGCCGGCGACGATTCCCTGATTTTTAAACAGCTGAACGTATCGAACCGACTCGTCGTTATAAAAAGAACGAATCTTGCCGGCGTAGAAATGCGTCATCCGTTTCCATTGTTCTTCTCCCAGCAAACCGCAGCGTTTGTCGTGTTCAGGGGATTCGATAATGACTTCGTGCCGTCCGCAAGCCGCCTGACGAGTTAAGTTGCAATTGTGAGAATCCGTTTCGGAAGAAAGCTGATATTCCAGTTCCGCCCAGTACGCAGACGGCGTAACGGCGGGATACCGGTTTGGGACGCAGCGCAGCGCCCACTGTGACGTCCCGGAATAATATACAATATCTGTCGGAGAGGGAGTTTGTTCTTCATTCCCTTTGCAAAATGGACAGATAAACGACGTCGGAGCGTTACACGGAGAACTGAACGGGCGTTTTGCTCTTTCTCCAGCAACGATTACGCCCGTACAGGAAAACGAATTGAAGCGAAATTCTGGCATGATCGGTAGGAAGAATATAGCAGGCAGCAGGTAACTCTTGCCTACTGCCTACTGTCTCTTGCCTTTATTTTTTGAATTCCAGCGTTCCGATCATTTGCATGTCGGTTTCGCCGACGTTTTCAGCGTTTTCACCTTCCAGCATGAACATGAAGACCAGCTGTTGAGAAGCTTTCGGTCCTTTGAGCATGTAATATCCCCACTGAGATCCATCTGAAGAATCGGCGGCAACAACCTGGAAAACCTTTACGTTAGAAGGCGACATCTCTTCGTTAGCGGCAATGATTGAGCGCGTTTTTTCGTTTTCTTCCATAACGGCTTCTTCGACTTCTTTTCTGAACTCCGCAAGCGTCATGTCCTTCATGGATTCAGGATTGTTTGTCTTGTTTATGACGCACTGAGCAATGTATTCACCTTGATGCATGAATCGGAAGATGACCTGATTGGGTTCATTTTTGAAAATGCACCATCTGCGATCGTGGAACATGGTCCAAGCTCCATCCAAAGAGGTGTAATGGATAAGCAGGAGTTCGTCAGTCGGTTCCGTCCACTGTTCAGTCGCCAATTTGGGATCGCTGGCAGGGGCAGCCGGCATAATAGTCATTTGAACTCGAGTTTCAATCGCCAGATCCGGCGTAATAGGTCCGGAACGACGTTCTTCGTTGGTTACCATTCCCGCCCAAATAATGCGATTGATTTTCATATTGAAATAGTACTTCAACTTGAAATTGATAATTGTTTTTACTCCGTCAATTTCGCCGGACGCCAGTCCCTGAACGTCGATGACGGCTGTCGCTCCCTTGACTTCAGTGAGAACCTGTTCAACCTGAGCCTGAGTCAACAAATCCAGCTGCAACAATGCGCCGAGAGCTTCTTCGGAAATAGACCATGTATCTCCCACGGCAACCGGCTGAGTTGGCAAAAGAGCTTCCAACGTCAGACTGGGAGCCATGACTTCCAGAGCGTCCAGTTCATCCTGATTCATGCAGTACTGTTTATGGAAGAGAATCACATTCGCGCCGCTGGCTTCAACATTAAGAAGCATCTTTTCAGCGGGAAGCGTAATTGTATCGTTTTCTCCATTTACGGTTCGCTGAACGTCTACGGTTTGATAATTGCGAATTGCCTGAATGTTGAACGTGTTGTCTTCTTGTCCGCATTTAACGGTTTTTTCGTTGTATTGGAGTTTGGTTGTTGCCTTGACAGGATAAACATCCATTTCAACAGTCTTTCCGTCTTCTGTTTTAATGGTCGTTTTTTCCGGCTTTTCCGCTCCGGGGGGAAGTTTATCGCTGTTCTCTGACGATGGAACCATCAGTTTGCCCTGAATATCCTGCTGATAAGTAATTTTATCCATCGCTCCTGCCGTCCGCCCGGATTTGAGGACGTACTTCTGTCCGGATTGCGGCGGAGTTGGCGCTGTTTGCGGGCTGGCAGCCTGCTGAGCATACGATGAAACGCAGAAAAACAATAACGACACAATAAGCGTCGCTGTGCAATAAAATCGATTAAGTTTCATGTTTTTGTATTAATTATAGGGAACTGAAACGTCTTTCAAACCAATCCGTTAAGGTCTGAATAAACGGATTCGACAGTATTGATATTATCGGATTTCCTAAATTGATGGATTAGAGAAAATAAGAAAATTTTGGTAAAGATGGAATCTAATCAAAACACCCATCTTTCCTTTCCTCCTATAATTCTATTGTGGTTAGTAATGGTTTCTTTTCTCCATAAGGTTAAACGATGAGTACAATTCCGGCAGAAAGAATTCAATATTTAAATACCAATTCCCATAATCCCGTTGGGAAATATGTGCTGTATTGGATGGACGCCTCTTTGCGTCAGAAGTATAATAGCGCATTGGAATACGCCATAGAATTGGGCGCAGAGTTCAAAAAGGGGGTTGTTGTTTTGTATTGTCTCCATACCAAAGGAAGACTGACGTCCCGTCGCCGGGTTCGATTTGCGCTGGAATCGCTGAGCGAACTGGAAAAAGCGCTGGCGGTGCGAGGCATTCAGCTGGTTGTCGTTTACGGAACTCCCCAGGAACTGGTTCCATCGTTTTGCGTTCAAGCCTGTTCTTTGGTAATGGACTGCGCCTATTTGAGAGAAGACCGAATTGTTCGCAACGAAATTGCCCGAAGCGTTTTGTGCGACTGCGTTCAGGTTGAAGACAACGTCGTTGTTCCCGTCGAGACGGCAAGTCCTCACGCCGACTATTCCGCCAAAACGTTTCGTCCAAAACTGGCTGCGAATTTAGCTCGTTTTCTAACGCTTCCAGACAGAAACAAGCCCGTCGTTTCGACGCTCAATATAAATCTGATGAAACTGGATTTGTCAGACTTCGATCAGATTGAGAATCAGCTTTCGTTTCCTTTTGACGTTGCTCCTGCCGTCAATTTTCCGGGCGGCGAGAATGAGGCGGACAGACGCAGGCGTCGCTTTTTAAGATATGGCTTGGCGCGATACGATCAGCGCAGAAACCCGGCGGCGGACGTTACGTCGACGCTCAGCCCGTACCTGTCTTTTGGTTGCATATCGCCTGTACAGATACTCATTCAGCTGCGAGAAATACTCAAAGACGACTTTCTGATAAGCTGTTCCGACGAACAGCGTGAACTTCTACCGATGAATATCGCCGCTTTTGAAGATGAAGTACTAACGCGTCGGGAAATTGCGATAAATTACGTTTGGTATACGCCTCAATACGATACCTTTGAAGGGTTGCCGCGCTGGGCGCGAAGGTCGCTTGAAATGCATTCCGTTGACTAACGCGAGTATATTTTCTCTTTCAGCGAGATGAAAAGCGGAAAAACCGCAGACTGCTTTTGGAATCAGGTTCAATTACAGCTTGTCAAAAACGGTTGGATGTCGCCGCAAACGAGAATGTACTGGGGAAAACAGCCGTTGTTATGGACTCGAGCCCCTGTTGAAGCGTTCAGATACGCATTGAGTCTGAATAACGTCTATCAGCTCGACGGCTCCTCTCCAGGCGGCTTTGCCGGCGTGGGCTGGTGTTATGGATTGCACGACCTGCCGTTTCACGCCCGACCCGTCTGGGGATACATTCGCTCAATGACTCAACTCCCAAAACAGATGGCTGACAATCCAGATTATCAGACCGTCAGATTCACATAATAGTCATCTTTTCAACAGAGTCAAGCGTCTCCGTCTTCCGATGGGATTCGGTAGATTGCTTTGCAGTCCTGTGTTTCTTCCAGATGAATTTCCAGCCAGTTCAGTGGCGCGGCGCCGGAAAGACGCTCCCAAAGACGTTGCGCGATCAATTGAGCAAGCTGCTCCGCCGTCGTATTGACAACGTCCAGAAGAACGCAATGCTGAGCTGGGATCGACCAGAACAGCGGCGAGCCGTCTGGCTGGGTATGTGAAATTTCCACTTGCGATTTGCGACGTTGAATCGAAAGCGACTCGTTTTTGCTCGGCAGAAGAAGTCGGTCCTGCCACGGTTGAAGAATGTCTTTGACCGCCTCTTGGACGATTAAAAAATCAACCGCATAGCCGGCTGCGTTGAGCGGGGCGTCTAGAACCGCCTCAACGGAAAAGTTGTGTCCGTGCAGCGGTTCGCAGAACCCATTTTCAAACACGATAAAATGGCTGGCGGAAAAGAATCCGCCGGAAAACGAAATCTTCATATTATACAGTTCTGTTATGAATAATTTGGCATATATCGGCTTGGCGGCGTTTTAAGTTCCACCTGGATGCCAACGAGGATAAATCGAGGCCAAACGGACAAATAATTCTCAAAACTTGCCTATTTTCCTGAAATTACTCTGGCTAACATCTTGATTTTTTGGTATAATCCGATATAATTCAATGTAAATGTTTTGTAAAACTTGTGTAAAGGACTTGTAAACGCAGAGCCGATATACAAGATATTTGGCGGAATGGGACTTAAAGGCTGTTTTTGTATCTGCGTCTTTTGGAAGGAAGCAGAGCCTTTTTGGGGGAAGCCGTTCCAAGGAGTCTAAATGACTCAAATATAATTGTACAATAAATAATATGGAAATCAATAACGAAGAGCTTAAAAATACAGAAGAAATTTCAGAAAAAGTCGAATCGGACAAGCCAGGGCTGTGGAGCGTCAGTTTTTTTGCGATGCTTCTGACGCAGTTTCTGGGCGCGTTCAACGACAATATGTTCCGCTTTTTGATGATTCCCATTGGCATTTTTGCCTTGCAGGATTATCTTTGCGGGTTGGAAACCCTTCCCTCTTGGGCGTCGTATGTTGGCATTACCAGTTCTGACCCTCAAGCTCTTCAGGAACTGGCGCAAAAGACGATTTTATTCATCGGAGCGGAACTGTTTTTGATTCCGTTTGTTCTGATGGTTGGTCCCGCAGGTTTTTTGAGCGACCGATTCCGCAAAGATCAGGTCATGGTCGGAACGAAAATCGCAGAAATCGTGATCATGGGATTAGGCGTTCTGGCTCTTCTGTCTGGAAACGTAATTTTTCTGCTTGTCGTTCTGTTTTTTATGGGAACGCAATCGACGTTGTTCAGCCCGGCAAAATACGGGAGCATTCCGGAAATGGTTCACCCGGAACAGATTCCAACGGCAAACGGTCTTGTTTCCATGACGACAATGGCGGCGTGCATTTTCGGGACGGTTTGCGGGGGAATTTTGTTTGAATTGACGTCTGTCATCGATAAATCAGGAGCGATTCCAACCTGTGCCGCTCCGGGACAAAGCCGCGTCTGGATTTCCGCCTGCGCTCTGCTGGGAACCGCTCTTTTGGGTTTCCTTGCCAGCTTGCTAATTAAACCGCTCAAAAAGGGAAATCCGGAAGTCAAATTTCCGTACAATCCCTTTACAGGCATCGTTTCAGATATGAAGTTCCTGTATTCCTGGCGAGCAGTTTGGGCAGTTACGTTCGCCAGCGCATTCTACTGGGGAATTGCCGCTTTGCTTCAACTCAATATTGATAAATACATTTTCCCGGAATTCGCGTCGATGGACAACCGTTTTGCCGCAAACCTTTGCATGGGGTTAATGACAATCGGAATTGCGGTCGGAGCGGTTTTGGCAGGCGTGATTTCCCGTGGAAAGATTTCCATGAAACTGCCGACGTTTGCCGTTTTGGGGTTGTCGGCTTGCTGCATCGCCCTGTGTTTTGCGCCAGGCGCTAACGCCAACGGCTATTATTGCGCCTTGGGGCTTCTAGCCTTTTTGGGCATCTTTGCCGGTATGTACGACATCCCGCTTATGTCGTTCATTCAAGATCGCTCCCCAGCAGAACATCGCGGAAGAATTATCGCCTCAAGCAACTTTATCAGCAATTCCGCCATGCTTTTAGCTCCGATCATCTTTTTCATCATGACGGTTTACATCGGTCAGTCGGCTCGTTCCGTCTGGTTTTGGAGTGGAATTGTATGCTTGCCTGTGTTTGCGATTCTTTTCTTTTTCGCCTATTTGAAGCAATGCGTATATTATATCTTTTGGACTTACGTCCATCTTCGATATAAAGTTGAGATCGTTGGAGAAGAAAACGTCCCCAAAGATCGCCCGGTATTGTATATTTGCAATCATATCAGTTTTCTGGACGGTCTTTTGGCGGAACTGTTTTGGCCCGGATCGCCTCGCATGCTGATGTGGTCGGCATTTACCAAGGGACCTTTCAGCCACTATTTGACAGTCGATCTTTACAACGCTATTCCTGTCAGTTCCGGTCGTGAAGCCTTTTATGCAGTCAAAGAAGCTCGGAAAGCTCTGCAAAATGGAGAAAATGTAGGAATTTTTCCAGAAGGGGGCATTTCTCGATGGAATGTTTTGCAGCCATTCCAGGCTGGGGCTGTTAAAATACTTAAAGATACAAACGCCGTAGTTGTCCCTGTTTATATGGGCGGGCTGTGGGGTAGCGTATTTAGCTATTTTGGACAAAAATTTTTGTGGAAGATCCCATCTTTTTCAAGAAAAAGGATTACAATTATATATGGCGAGCCAATTGAAAATGTTTCTAATCGATTCCAGCTTTATCAGACGATAAAGGAAATGGAGAACCGTTGGTTCGAAATGGAGCATGAGCGCGAAGTCGCTCAGTTTAATAAAGCCCACCCCAATCATTGCGATAATTAATCCCTATATTTAACATAATGATACCGGTACGTCAATTTTTAAGAATATGCCATCAGCAGGCAGGTATACTCAAAATAGCCGACTCAAGCGGCAAAGAGCTTACCGGTCGACAAGTTTTAATGGGAGCATTGGTATTTCGCCATTTTTTTCATCGAGCCATTTTTTCAAAAGATGAAAAATACGTGGGCATATTGCTTCCTCCCAACGTATATACAACAATCGTTAATGCCGCTCTGGCTCTCGATAAACGCGTTGCCGTTAATTTGAACTACACCGTCTCAAATGAAATCATGAACCAAAGCATTGAGACGGCGGGAGTAAAGCATATCATTACCAGCCGCAAGTTCCTTGATAAACTCCCTTATCACGATTTGAATGCGGAACTTGTCATTTTAGAAGAAGACGTTGCCCCTAAAATTTCTCTGGGCGACAAAATCAAAGGGGCGATTGAAGCTTATTCTCCATGCTGGTTTGTCGATTGGTTATTGGGGCTTAACGACATTTCGCCAGACGACGTCTTAACGGTCATTTTTACTTCCGGGTCGACAGGCGTTCCGAAAGGGGTCATGCTTACGCATGACAACATCGGTTCCAATATTGACTCTTTCATGAATCTGGAACGAATCGACTGGCCGGACATCCTCATGGGCGTTATGCCAACGTTTCACGCTTTTGGATATACTATCAATATTTGGGTAATCTTAACAAAAAGAGTCAGAGCAGTATACCATCATTCGCCTCTGGAACCTAAAATAATTGGCAAGTTGACCAAAAAGTATCAGTGTACTGCAATGATTGCCACGCCGACGTTCTTCAGATTGTTCATTCGTAAATGCGAACCGGACGATTTGAAGTCTATTGAAATTCCCGTTGCCGGCGGCGAGCACATGCCTATTGAAGTCATGGACGCCTTTGAAGCCAAATTCGGCGCGCGACCGCTGGAGGGCTTTGGCGCGACGGAGTGTTCTCCTGTCGTTTGCGCCAATATTCTGGAACGACGCCGTGTTCATAAGGATGAGATACTTCGCAAAGACGGCTCGATTGGCTTGCCGGTTCCAGGCGTTCTGGTTGAAATACGCGACATCGACACGGGCGAGGTTCTTGGAGCCAATCAGGTGGGCATGATGTGGGTTCGCGGACGAAACGTCATGAAGGGGTACCTCAACATGCCGGAAAAGACGGCTGAAGTTATCAAAGACGGCTGGTACTGTACCGGAGACTTGGCGAAGATTGACGAAGACGGGTTTATTTACATTACCGGGCGTCTGAGCCGATTCTCAAAAATCGGCGGGGAAATGGTTCCTCACGAGGGTATCGAAAAAATCATTGGAGATATTATCGGGCTTACCCCAGACGAACCGTTGACTGTTATTGTTACAGCTGTCCCGAGCGTCAGAAAAGGCGAAAGAATCATTGTTTTGTATACAGATTTGAAGGGCAAAAAGCCGGAAGAAATCGTATCGGGCATGCGAGAAAACAACATCTCGCCCATCTGGATCCCGACGGTCGATTCCTTCATTCAAGTTGAAAATATTCCGCTTCTTGGCACTGGAAAACTGGACATTAAGGGCGCGAAGAATCTGGCGTTAAGCCTTGTCGACGTAGAATAACGGAATTGATGTTTCTGGAGCGCGCTTCATTACGGGGCGCGTTTTTTGTTGATTATGGAAGTTGCGGCTTAAACAGACAAGCAAATGCCAGAGCCTTTTTTTGTCCCCCCTTGACGAAAAGCGGGATTTCTCTATAATACGTACAATTATTGATTCGCACAGCGAAGCAATATGGTGGAAGTAGCTCAGTTGGATAGAGCGTCGGATTGTGGTTCCGAATGTCGGGAGTTCGAATCTCCTCTTCCACCCTCCCGCTGACGCATGCGTCGACCGACCCTGAAACGGTGAAGCAGACTTCCTAACTGTAAGGTCCGGGTGGCTCCCATCCCCCCTGCTGTTCTTTCCGCCTCTGAGCGGTTTGTGTTTTGTCGGTAGGGGGCTGATTTACCGGGAAAATAAGACATTTCCCAAACAATTTAAGCTGGCGTGTTACATCGCGTCGACCGACCCTGAAACGGTGAAGCAGACTTATCAACTGTAAGGTCCGGGTGGCTCCCATCCCCCCTGCTGTTCTTTCCGCCTCTGCGCGGGTTGTTTGTTGTCGGTAGGGGGCTGATTTACTTAGGGCGTCGGGTTTTAAACCCGACGCCCTTTTTGGCAAGAATTGCCGGAACTCTCGGAAATCTCCCAAAATCTTTCAAACGCCTCAATAAACCCTGTTGACAAAAAACCAAACTTGGCGATAATGTAACCATGATTAAACCTCGGCGGCGTGATAAACCGCCGGGACAAAATCAACAAACACAACAAGGCTTTCAAAATACGAATCAATCAAGGGAACTCCCTAAAGTCAACAAAACCTAGGGAATCACCAGTTAAGCGTCTGCATTTTTGAAAGCCGTGCAGGCGCTTTTTTTCGTTTATAAGCAGCTCCAAAACGTCGGCAATGGGTATGTTTGACCCCGCGGACTAGGATGGAAAACGGGGTAATATTTATCGTTTTTAACGATTATGCAAAATTATGAGCTATAGTAAAATTGCATGACGCGGCGTATGTAACGGATGGAGCCATTGACAGCATCTTTTTTAAGGAGCGAAAATGGAGATTACCAGAACAACGACGGTTGCAGAACTTATAGCTCTAGCGGCGGAAATACCGGAGCTGATGAAAATGACGCTGGGCGGATTGATTTTAATGGCGAACGCCAAAACCCAGCGCAACGACGGACTGAGCGACCAAATGACTTTATCGAAATTTTATGAAGAGTGGTATTTGCAGATTATATCAAAACGCAATCGGCAAAGCGAAAAGACAGTCCGGGAAATAAACACGGCTATGAAATATTGGGTTGAATATACTGGCGATCCGACGCTGGCGGAAATCAATAATTTTACGATTGACAAGTTCGCCGCTGGGCTGTACCAGACCAAAAAGAAAAACGGCGGGACGCTGAGCGACCAGACCGTGAAAAAGCATTTAGGCGCAATCGCGGGCGTGATGGCGTATGCCGGACCGAAAAACAACCAGTATAAACGGGCAACCTGTTTAATGGCGGAGCTGCCCGAATTCCCGACAATCAACAAACGCGCCGACGTCAACAGCCGGAAAAGCGCATTGCGAAGCAAACTCCTTGCACGACAAGGAACTGCGGGGAGTATGTCAATTTTCAAAGACGCTGCAATTAATCACCACGAATTCTTTTTACATCTTACCGCTGAAAAGGCATCGTCGCTGACTGGTAAATATGGAACGATTGACGTCTGGAAGCTCCTGCCTAACCGGATGAACCACTATTGGGACGTTCTCAACTATGCCACGGCTGCCGGTTCGATGGTTACTCTTAGCGGTGGAACGGCAACTAACAATCCTGCCGTAAATGCCCAATTTACAAGAAAACGGGTCAATCTTACTGAACTTCAGAAAAAAAAGAACTATTCTTGAGTCTTTACCAAAGATTTTTACCTTCTCGATTGTTATTAAAGTAGAGGTGTATATCATGACGCAGGATAATCAGAACTCTACTCCTACTGTCGAACAGGTTGAACAAGCTATTACACAGCGTGTTATTTCGGGTGTGCAAAGCGCTTCTGTTGATGGTATGTCAGCCAGTTATCAATCGCTTGATCAGCAACTCAAAGCGCTGTCGGCGCTGCAGCGAAACAGAGCCGCAGCGAATCCGCTTGGCGCGTTGAAAATGTTCAAAATCCGTTCAATGAACTAAAATGGGATTGTTTGACTGGTTCAAAAATCTGACGAGAAAAAAGACGCGACCTGTTCAAGGGTCTATGCTCCGGTCTGTTGAAGACCGCGAGAACTATGTCTATTTTGCCAGCGCTCGCGACAGCTCCGCCGATGCGATCTGCTCAACTGAAGAGCGTCGAAGGCTTCGAGCGCAATGTCGGAAAATCCTCCTGGACGTTCCCCAGGCGTTGCACGCCGCTCGTTCGCTGGCGCTTTCAACCTATGGTTCCGGTCCGTCGATTCAGCTGAAGACGCCAGACGAGGAGTTAAACAGCGCCGTTGAAAAACTCTTTAATCTTTGGCGTCGCCAAACCAATTACGACAAAACGTTCTTCACCGCAATTCAGGCTCTGCCGTCCGATGGAGAGGCGTTCTTTGTTGTGAACTACGCGCCGAATACAATCGGAAATTTTAGAATTGACCTTATCGAACCGTACCGGATAGAATCTGAACCAGATGGAACAACAAATCCAGATGAGTACGACGGAATCCTCTACAATGAATTCAACGAACCGATTAGCTACAGCGTTAGACAAGCCAGCGTCAACCCGTTAAATGACAGGTCTATTTACCCGCCGGTAATTATTCCAGCTTGCCGGATTAAACATTTATACATCCCGATTTTAGCTGGGCAGCGGCGCGGGTTGCCCATGCTCCAGCAGGCAATCAACACTCTGGCAAGTTTGACAAAAATTGACGAAGCGACGTTATCGGCGTGCGAAACTGCTGCGAGTTTTTCGTTCGTAATCGAATCCACCTATGATCCTGAATTAGGACCGGAAGACCAACTCTGCACAGACATTTCCCGCGATAATCAGGGAAATATCATAAAAAATGGCGTCCAGTCGAACGCAATGGATCCATGCGATTTGCCAATCAGGAAGAACACCGGGATTTATTTGCCGTCTGGAATGAAACTCAGCCAATTGAAATCAGAGCAGCCGAACGTAAACTATCAGGCGTTTAAGCAGGATTGTCTCTTAGGCGTTGGCGCAGCGCTCGGAGCGCCGAAAAATATCATCCTCAACGACAGCTCCAGCTATAACTATTCCAGCGCGAGACTTGACGCGCAGGTATGGGAACGCTGGGCGAACATACTGCAGGGCTACATTATTGAAATCCTAAACGCGCATTTCCGAGATTTTTTAATTGCTCTCAGTTATAACGAGACAGTTTCAAAATTTTTGAAACAATATGAATCGCTTGATGATATTCCGGTCCGTTGGTACTTCGCCGCTCCCACCCACATTGACCGCCAGAAAGAAGCGTCTGCCGACGTCCTGTTGTTAAAAAACAAATGTATGACCTATAAAGATTACTTTGCCCGCGGAGGAAGGGACGTCAACGAAGAATTCAAACAGATGGCGGTTGAGAAACGAATGATGGAAGAACTCGGTTTGACAGTTGACGACGTTGTAACCACTATGGAACAAGAAGATGAAAGCAATAATAGCTGATGGACTGACAAAACCTGCCGAGGTTGATTTCAACGTTGCCTACTCCGGAGGAAAATTGTTGCTCCCGGACTGGGAATATCCCGTTGTTTTGGACTTGGCAACAACGACTGTACACAAGAGTATCCCAATCTTGCTGTATCACAATGGAACGCGCCGGGTTGGCACCGTTACAGAAAGCAAGGTTGAGACTAACCGCATCAGTCTCAAAGGCATAATTATTAGGGCATTACCCGACGCGAAAACCGTCCTCGACGTCCACGAAGGCGGTGGAACGTGGGAATGTTCAGTCGGCACGGCTCCGGTGGAACCGAAGAACTTTGAATTGATTTCGACCGGGTCGTATAACATAAATGAACAAATGGTAGAAGCCCCCTTTTACCTTTTGCGTAACGTGGAAGTTCGAGAAGTATCCTTTGTTTCGGCTGGCGCAGACGCCAGAACTTCCGTTGAAATTCGCGCCAGTCTGTTATCAACCAAAAAGGAAACAAGCATTATGGAAGATGAAAAATTTCTTGCGTTTGTTGATTCACTCGGGTTGAACATCGAAACCCTCGACGAAGAAAACAAAAAGAACCTGTATGCTGCATGGCAGCTGAAAAACGAAGCTGAAGCGGCTCCAGCCGAAACTCCCGCCGTCGAAGCTGAAGGAACTGAATCGGCTGACGAACAGAAGAAAGAAGACGGAGAGAAGAAAGAAGACGAAGAGGAAAAGAAAGATGTTAAAGCCTCCGCTCTTTCTGAAGCTCATTCCCGATTTGCGGCAATGTTCAACGTCAATCGCCCATCTTTCAGCGCTTATAAACGACCAACAGAAGAACGCATTATCGAAGCGTCCATGCTGATGTCTGGCGGCGCGTCTGGCGAGTCAGTCGAAAAGGTCGGATATACTCAGGCTGAAATCAACGAAGCGACTTCGAGAGAATATCGCAATATTGGTTTGCACGGCATCATGCGTCGCGGCATTGAGGCAAGCGGTCTGTCGCTGTCTCGAGATTGTTCAAGTCGCGAGCTGGTTCAAACTTATCACAAGGCTATTAATGCAGCGGGATTGTCCACTCGTGATTTTGCTCCTGATGGTATCATGTCTAACGTCGCCGACAAAATCCTGCGTATTCAAGCGGATCAGCTTTCGACTGTTGCAGACAAAATCTTCTGGCAACGTTCTGTCAAGGATTTTAATAAGGTTGTGTCCGGCAAACTCAACATGCTGGGAGACATTCCGGAAGTATTACGCGGTGAAGACTTTGAAAACGTCGGGTTGTCTGACAACAGCCAGGATTATGCGATTGCCAAGCGTGGTCGGAATTTAACCATCACGATTGAGGATCAGATTAACGATGACCTTGGCGCTTTCTCTCAAGCGCTACAAACGTTTGGCAGACGGTTTGCCAACACCATTGATAAAGTTGCAATCGGCGCTTTGGTTGCGCAGTCTTCGACGTTGTTCACAGGCAATCAGAAGAAAACTTTGTCATTCTCGGCTGCAAACCTGAAAACGGTCGCTGCCGCGTTCCAGCGAATCAAAGGCGCAGACGGAGAATTTCGCAACCTTATCCCAGGCGCGATCCTTGCCGGTCCTGAAATCGCGAACGAAGCTCGTGCGCTGTTTGTGTTTAATGACAAATCGTCAATTGCTCCAGCGTCTTCAACCGAAGTCATGACGTCAGCGTATAACGTTTTGAGCACGCCGTATATTGCCAGTAATGGCGGTTGGTATCTCTTACCACGCGACGAGTACATCGGAGAAATTGCTTCTCTGAATGGCGACTTTGCGCCAAAAGTCGAGCGGGCAGCGTTGAACACCAAGAATCTCAACATTGAGTTCCTGGTATGGGGTACGTCCGGCGTTCTCATTTATAACGATGCACCGGCGGTCTGGTCTTGCCCAACCTAATAATTTTCATTTACTACTTCTGTCCGGGAGGTAAAACTCCCGGGCTTATTCACAACTAACCAACGATAAGGAATTAATTATGTACCTTGGAACTTTCGATTCATTTCGTTTTACCGCGGCATCTGATATTGGCGTTGATAAAATTGTAACCGCAGGCGGATTTGTCGGCGTTACTCGCGCTCGAGTCGCATCTGGCGACGAGGGGCTTGCTTTTATGGGAACTCCGAAAAGCGTCTACACTTTTGCCGTTTCCGCGCTCGGCGCAAATAAAAACCTCGGAACTGCCGTTTACATCGACGGCGATGGCGCGATTACCTTCGACGCCAACGATGGGCAGTCTCCCGCGACGGCGTACACCCAGTTGGGTAATTTATGGAAAGCTGGAACCACAGGCGATACAGAGATTGTCGTTGCCCTTTGTTAATCATTGATAAACGTCGTTACCCATCTTAGACTTTATAGGAGGACGTAAATGGGGAAACTCAGAAATTTAATCCGCGAATATATCGCCCGCCTCGTAATTCAGAGCTTTACGCTTGAAACCATCAAGGCGGCGTTGGACTCGCTTGTCGGATACCTCGAAACAAAATCTAAAGAAACCGAAACCGTCATTGACGACTGGTTTGTTGAAGCGCTGCGAAACATTGTCAACGACGAGAAAAAGCTGGAATGTATCTACAACTTCCTGAAGAAATACGTTGTTCAGACTGACGGCGTCTGTTGTTCTCTTCCGACGGAAAAGAGTTTGGAAGCATTGGCAGGAGAGATCGCTGAAATCGCCAACGACGACACTGTTGCTGGCGACGTCTGCAAGTCTGTCGGATTGACGCAATGGCTGACAATCATTCAGGTTATTGTGCCGATTCTCATTGACGCTTTCGACCGACTTTACATGGAGAAAAAATGAAGAGGTTATTGGCTATCGCTATCGTTCTACTGCTGACGTCCAGCGCGTCGGCGGCTCTAACCGGAGCAACCGGCTGCAAAGCTGGCGAACTGGCGGTAATACGGTCTGACGTTGACGCAGTCTGGACGGTTTACCCGCAAACATACTCGGCATCTTATGCCGTCTCCGACGACGGTAAAACTCTCTATTTTGCCTCTCCGCAAGAAGGCAAGATTACAGTCATTGCTGCCAGCGTCAGCGACGGTCAGCCGGTAATTGACTCTCACATAATTTATAACGGCGTGGAGGTTCCATCGCCGGATCCGTCCCCAGAACCAACCCCGGAACCTGAGAAAGAAACACTCGAATCTGTTATTAAATCTGAGGCAAAAGACAAAGATGCTGCCGAATTGACTGCATTGGCAGAATCATTCGAGCTGGTCGTTGATGGAATTGACCGTGGGACGATTACGACGCCGACCGGTGCGAGGGAAACTTTCCGTCGCGTCTGGACTGAAAAAGGAACTGCCGTTAAACTGACTGCGCTTGACGATCTCTCCGCGCTGATCAGCGCGATAAGCTCTCACATTGATAATTCTACTTTACGGGGATTGAGAGGGGACTACGAACGTGCCGCTGCGGCGGTGCGTTCAGTCCTTCCCGCTCCGGCAAAGGAATCGGAACCGATGAAACCGCAGACGCAAAATGGCGGTTGTCCTAACGGACAATGTCCGACAACACAAAACAGGTGGTGGTACAGATGACAGAAAGCGACCGTAAATTTGGTTTAATCTTTAACTGGGAAGATGTCGAACGATGCCGTATGCGTGGACTCGTTCCGGACAGCGCACGCATTGAACGTCTGGAAGCGCCATGGGAAGCAACCGACCAGCCGGAGATTACAACCTGGAATCAGTTCGAACCATATCTGCGTAAACAGGCTGACGTCATGGACAGACTGCGCCAGTCTGGACGTTCCACGTACATCTTTGATTATACTGCTAAAGAACATATTGATGCCAACATTCTTTTTGGAACAACCCAAAAACAGAACGATTGCACGGCGTTCGCGGCGGAACGCTGCTATCAGTCGCGTGTCTTGCATCAAATAATCTGCGGCGCTGAACAAACCGTCGACAGACTCAATCCGATGGCTCTCTATGCTGCGTCAGCGGGTCAAGAATTAGAAGTAGGTCAGCGGATTCCAAACGCCGGGAGAACCATTTTCGCTATCGCTGAAGCAGCGTGCGGATATGGCAACTCCCCTGCCGACATTGCCGGAGATTATGACGGATACCCCGTTTTTACTCAGGCAATGGAAGACGCGAAGGAATCGGCGCGTAAACATCAAATGGGCTGGGCAACGTTCGACAGAACGGACAACCCGGACGCCGTCGCTGATGCCGTCTTCTTGGCTTGTCGAGCTGGCTATCCGGTTCTATTTGGAAATTCAACGGCAGTTCAGGACGGCTACGATAAAGATGAAAACGGCGTCTGCGTTGCTCGCGTCAACGGTTCCGGATGGGGCGGCGGTCATGCTCAGTCCTGGATAGATTACCAAAAGGTCAACGGGACCGAGTATGTTCTTTATGCCAACTCTCACGGATTGCGTTACCAAAAACACGATGTCAAATTACCCGGCTGGACGGTATGGATGCCGCGTCAAACCGTCAAGAGGATGGTCAGCCGGTATTTTGACATGCTTGTCGGCACGTGGGCGGAGGCGCCGCGAAGCTCTGAGAACGTCGACCTGAACCTGCAAGGAGGTCGGAAAGATGGATAATCTGATTGTAGGAGTTACCGGGCTGTTATGTTACATTTTGGCGCAAGTGTCAACGGAATGGTATGAAAATATAACGCCGTTGGCAATCGTCGCCTTTGTCGTTTATTATTTCTTGGCGAAATTTGACAAATACTTTGTCAAGTTCGACAAGCGACTTGATGAAATTAGCGTTACGGTTAATGACATCGACAAGCGAACCAAACATATTGAAGGAGATGAAAATCATGACAGACAATAGACCGAACGCCGCCCATACATGCGGACAGCCGTGTGAGGTTTATTCAAGAATTTGCGGTTATTTTCGCCCTGTTGCAAATTGGAACAGAGGAAAGAAAGAAGAGTTTCGCGAACGACGACCTTTTATTGTCAAAAAATAATGCAGCATCCAAATCTTAATCTGCCAATCCGGGCTATTTGCTCGATTACTTCAGGAGCAACCGCTAGTACGCCTGTAGTTATTATAGAGAGCTACTACTCCAACGACTTAGACAACGGCAACACAAACAGGTGGTATCGTAAGTACTCGGATGGACATATTGAGCAAGGGGGGTATGCCACTAATCTGGTGAGAGATACGGTAGTACGTTGTAATTATATTACAGCCTATACAGATACCAGCACTATACAGGTATTTATCACGCCACATAGCACAGGAGAAGGCACCGCACCCAGCGCAGCGATACAGGTTGCTGATACAACCACTACTGATTTTGGCGTTCACTATGACGCAAATAACATTGCTAATATAGATGGGTACTACTGGGAGGCTGTAGGCTTATGATTACGATAGTTGAGAACTACGAAGGAACAACCAGTTGGTATCGTAAATGGTCTAACGGATTGATGGAGCAAGGTGGCGTATTTATGCGAACACCGGGTACAGATGAGGTATATGCATTTACATTTCCGTTCCCATTCCAGCATACTGCATTGACTTTCAAGGCAACTTGGTTAGCCCCTCGTACATCCAACAGTGATGGCGGTGAACCCGCTGTTAAATCTGGTACTTTATCCAATACGGGCGTTTCGGTAATTAACGACCATTATAATAACAATAAAATCGGTTTATACTGGGAGGCAAAAGGATTCTGATGCCACAGCATAATATATTTAACCCTATTCAAGGATTGTCAACGCAGGTTGGGACTGCGACAGTAACTAAGCCAGCGGTAATGACTGATTGTACTTATGACGGTACTAGTTATAAGATTACTTATAGTGATGGATGGGTTGAAATCGGAGGTTATCAAGCTACAAGTATAACGGCTTACGGAGCTGTGTCTGTTAGTTTTGGAGATACAAGCCCATTTCCCAACGGCGTTGTGGCTAACATTAAATGCACCCCTGTGCATACGGGAACTACTACGACTACGACAGGTATGTTCCCTGATTATGCGGTTGAAGCGGTTACAGCAAGTGGTTTTACTTATCGAAAATGTTCGGCTACAGGTACACTAACAGGTTTCTACTGGACTGCAAAAGGCTTCTAATATGATTGCAAAAGATACGACTTCTACCGTTAATTTTTATGCCCTCAATACGGATGGCTCACCTGCCATAGGTAAAACAATTACAGCCACAATATCCATAAATGGGGCCACAGCTGCTGCTATTACGGATACGATAACTGAAGTCGGGGATGGCTGGTATAAGTTCAACCATTTGTTTGACTCAGCTGGTAATATATTTATAGCTTTTAGCTGTACAGGCTGCATTATACCGCCGTGGGAAGAGGAGGTTGTAGAAGCTGCGGGTGCTAGTGCTACTGATATAGCATATGCCGTTTGGAGTGATAAACGTACTTATCCTATTTTTAACGGGACGCCTATGGGCTACTACCAGGCGAATCCGCCCGTTGTCAATGTATGGGGTCAAACAGCCTATCCGCAACAGTCTACTACTTATGGCGATTTAGTTAAAGGTATTCCCACAATCAATTCAAACGTTTCCGCCGTCAAAGCTAAAACCGACAACCTCCCGGCAAGTCCCGCGGCAACGGGCGACGCCATGACTCTGACATCGGCTTATGACGCGGCGAAGACTGCCAGTCAGTTGACGTCGGCAGATCTCCCATCGGACTACGCCAAGCCCGGCGACGCCATGACTTTGACCTCTGCTTACGACGCCGCAAAAACTGCCAGCCAGTTGACGGCGTCAGACCTCCCATCGGACTACGCCAAACCCGGCGACGCCATGACTTTGACCTCTGCTTACGACGCCGCAAAAACTGCCAGCCAGTTGACGGCGTCAGACCTCCCGTCGGACTACGCCAAGCCCGGCGATGCCATGACATTGACCGCTGCTTACGACGCGGCAAAAACTGCCAGCCAGTTGACGGCGTCAGACTTGTCAGGATTATCCACGTTTGACCCGTCCACGGACACGGTTTTAATTGACGCCACACAAGCGGCTGGTATGGCTACCGCGACGGGATTCGCAACTCCGTCGGATATACCAACGGATTACGCCAAGGCGTCGGACATTCCAACATCCGACATCAGTGCAATCAAAGCCAAAACCGACAATCTCCCTGCGTCGCCAGCTGCTACCGGCGACATTCCAACGTCGAAAATCAACAGCGTTTACGCCGGTTTATACAATTGGAGACTGCAAAATAATGGCGCCGTGGAAAAAATCACGGCAAAAGACGCCTCTGGCAATACGCTGGCGCAGTCTACTATTACCAGAGATAACGATGGCAACATTATAAGAATGGACGAAGAAACCGAATGAAAAGTTTTTTTACCGTCGTTAGAAAATGGGTGGAATCATCCTTTATAACCGTTGTTTTAATCTACCCCATTACCGCGTTCGTGGTAACGGCTACGGCAGAAATAACGCCAGCGTCCGTTATATCGGCGACGCCAAATATCATAGACGCTTACATTGTTTCGGCGGTTTCAGAAGCAACCGATGACGTAATTACCGCATCTGTGATTTCAGCGACGGCAAACGTCATTGACGCCTTTGTTATTTCCGCAACGGCAGAGGCGATAACGGAATCCGAACTTGTTTCAACAAATTTCATAAGCTCGTGGAGTTAATTTAAAATGGGAACTCAAGCGCAGCGCGTAAAGCGCATGGTTTATCGCGATGGACCGTTCAAAGTCCGTTTCAAGCTCATTCGTGAAGACGGCGAATACCTGACATCGTCAGACGTTGATTCAATTACTTATCGAATTGAAAGATCCATTTTGAATAGGTCGAATCAATGGGAACCGCAAAAGAATGAACAGGGACAAACTGTGCATTACGATGTTACCGTTCCGACCAGCGCGATTTTGGATGACCCGGTTGCCTGTTATAACGACGACGGCGACGAAGACTATTATAACTTTGAGTATATATTCCCAACGGACGGCGCCAGCTTGTTTCCGCAGCGCAATCGTCAGTACCTTATAACCTTCCGGTTGGAACTGTCTGACGGAAATATTTCCGTACCGCCTGAGATTCTTTGCCAGATGTATTAACATGAACATTTACGACGACATTGCATCGACTATTGCCAAAACGCTGACCGACTGCGTCGCGATTGACGTCGTCTACAAACGCGGAGCGCAGACGATCCCACTCAAAGCGTCCAGAGCCGGAACCGGCTGGAACGTTCAGCAGCGGGAAACCGGAGGAGGTTCGGAACTATCCGACCGGGATTACATCATTCAGTCGGCGGATTTGCCCTTTACCCCTATCGACAAAGACAAAATTATAGACAACGGGCAAACCTGGAAGGTTTTAGGAATCGGTTCCGAAAAGTGCTGGCGGTACTGTGACCCGAACCAGAGACTAATTCGAATTCATACCAAACGCGATTCATGAGTTACAACAGCAATTCTATCGTTACCGCCTGGACGGCGCTCAAAACGTACCTTCAGACGCTTATGCCGGAATGCACGGTTCAGCGTTCATACGATCCGTTGGTACTGCTGGAATCCGTTTCCGAAACGGACGCGCCGTTGATCGTTATTGGTCTGGACGGTCGGCAGACAGAAAAGGAAACCAACGGTGGAATGTACCGTGATTCGGTCGATTTTACCCTGATGCTTTTCAAAAAGACGACTGGGCAGACCGACGCTGAGACGTTGACAGAACTGGACGCTCTGGTTCCGCTGGTCGAACGGCTTGTCAATGGCTTTTCAAACAAACGGGTTGAAGTCGTCGGCGGAACTCGGTTGGTGTTTATGGAAGGCGTAACCCTCAATGGTGAAGTCTATAATATCGACTGGTTCCAGCAGGGAGCGTTCGTTTCCTTTTTGCAGGTGGAAGTTCAACTTTTTCGGAAAAACTGATGGAAAGTATCGGCAGAACAATCGGAACGGTCAACGGAACCGGAAGAGTTTATGGCGTTGATGGAACTATCAAATTCATGAACAAGGAACTTGATAAACGCCATAAATACCTTGCCAAAGCCGTTGATAACGTTGCCGGATACCTTGCAACGTCCCTGAAAAACGCTCCCGCCAGAGGTGGTAAGAGTAAAAAGGACAGCCGAAACTACAGACCGTCTTCCAAACCGCTGATGATATTCTTTCCGAATCCGTCCGGAGGAATCATCAAGACAAAATACACCGTTGAAGAATACCTCAACCGGCTCAAAAAACAAAAGGATTACACTCCGCAGCAGAAAGAACAGACGGCAAAGCGTCTGCAGCGGCAGCGCAAAGCCGTCGCGGCGCTCAAAACCAGAATTCAGAAACTGCGCCAACGCCTCAAACGAACAACCGACTCCGACCGCGTCAACAGGATTCAGCAGCGTTTGGAGCGCTGTAATCAGCTCTTGTCAGAACTGAGAGCAAAGCACAAGGAAATAAACCGGCAGAAAAGAGCAAAGAAGATCGCGCAGTACAAAATAGTCGTTGCGCGTCTTCACACCGATCCGGGCGTCGTCATCCGGTCGGAAAAGGACGTTATGACGCATGAAATGTTTCGCGTTCCGTCCGCTCCGGGAAAGCCGCCGAAGACCTGGGCAGGCGTTGGCTGGGCTGACAAGTACATCGGAACCATCCAGCATTATTCCAACATACAACAGGATTCCTTAAATCGAGAAGTTTCCATCGCCCCGCAGCCGGGAGTGGAAGGCGGCAATCCGGAAGTTTTACAAGACCTGGAATTTGGCGGAACGATGATGGGCGGTTCCCGTCTGCGCGGATACGTTGTTACCCAGCGCAAAACAGGAGCGAAGGGACAGCGGTTCAAACAGATTCGCGTCGCGTTCCAGCGTCTCAAAAACACAACGAAGCGACCGGTGCGAATTCAACCACGTCCGTGGGTTAGCCCGACAGTCGCCAGAGTTCAGCGGCGAGTTAATCAGCTCAACCAGTCCGGACAACAAATCACAAAAAGTACATTACGATAGTTTTTTATGAAAGGATTTTTATCATGTCTACAGAAACTACTAGTTCCAGTTCAATTTCGATTCCCATGTTGGGATTCGAAGGGCGCGTCTATGTTGGCGCTGCCGGTTCCGGCGATTCTCCGGCGGCATTGACCGAAGCGGTCAATATCCGCAACGTCAAATACGGTTGGTCGTTTGGCGAAGTCGACGCGACGCTCAAAAAGCACCGCGACAAAAAAGCCTATCTCAAAGGGATGGCAGACTGCGTTATTACTTTTGACCTGGCAAACGTCGAAGACGAAAGCGGCGCCAAAGAAACGGATGTTGCGCTCATTCTCGAAGCCGCCAGAAACCGAAACGCTCCCATTCGCGTTATTATGGTTGACAAAGAATCCGGCGAAGGTCCAATGGGCGATTTCGAGGTTTGGGCTGGCGAAGTTTCCATGAACGAAGAAGAGTTGCAGGTCTTCCCCTGTACACTCAAACCGTACGCCGGAGCTGAACCGGTTGAATGGTACGGTGGCAGCTCGTCTGGTACCTAATGACAGTTGTAAGTGGTAAGTTTTAAGTGGTTAGTGGGAGAGACGCTTGCGTCCTTACCACTTACCACTATTCCCTACTCCCTATTCCCTACTCCCTATTATGAACGAAATCCCTTCCTTTACTGACGCCAACGGCGAAAAATGGATTATTGACATCAAAACCCGCGATGCCGAACGGGTCAAAAAATGGGTTTCCAACCCGGACGGAACGCCAGTCGACTTGACAGCCTACGTGGAAGAAGGTCGCCTGTCGGCGATTGTCTACAGCCGAGAAACGATTATCAAAATCGGATTTTTCCTCATTTACGACCAGATTATGGAACGTTTCGACCTGCAAGAGTACAACAAACAGCAGGAAAAATACGTGGAATTTGAGCCGGAACTTGCCAACAGAAGCAACATGCAGAAGGCAATGGACTGGTTCACAGCCCGAATAAATGGAGAAACCGTTCGAGAAATGATTCAGGCGTATGAGGTCGCCCTGTTAAATTTTATCCGGAACGCCGACGTCCGCGAAGCATTTCAGGACGTGATCCAGAAGCGGAACGAATTCGTGAAAGTCAGCGTCGACAGCGCGAAAAAAGAGCTGCTCAAGACGATCGACGAACAAGTTCCGGCTGGACTTGGCGATTAATTTGGCGGTGCGCTGCCATTGCGGGCGTGGATCCGCGCCCGTATTCGCTCAGAGAACTGGTTTGGCTGGCGGAAAACAAACTCCGGGAGACGTGGCAAATTAAAGCAATTGAAATCTGCTGCATTGCCAACTCCTTCCGGGACCGTCAATCCGCCCTCCGTTTTGAACAGTTCCCCTACTGCCACCCAGAACCTCGCGACGTCCCAAAAGGAACGAGGGAAGACTGGCAAGCGTTTAAACGGGCGATTGTGGGGGTTAAATAAAACCGAACAGGTGAAGAGATGTGATTAGTGTTATAAAAAACAATATGAAGATAAAGAGAATACTAATGCAACCAAGGAAATTTCTCTCTACATCGCGTGAAGAGAAATACCACCACTGTTTCTCTAACTCTTCTTCATCCTTAAAAAAATATTCCCAAACGTGTTTTTTCATTTTAGTTCCTCCATATATATTATACGACAAAATTTGAAAAACTCCACAAAAAATTTAAAACCATTCTCAAAAAAAAACAAAAACGATGGATGCAAATGCAATTACTGTACATATATCTGGTGAGAGTCAAGGCTTAGTGGCAGCTTTAAATGACGGTTCTGTTGCATTAAGCAGTTTTAGCCAAAAAACAGACGTTGTTTTGAAACAAGTTAGCGGCTCGACAGATAAGTTGCTTAAAAAAATTGAGCAGAACACGGGCGGCACGTTGCTTTTTCTTCAGAGAGTTACCGTAGCCATGCACGGAATTGGTAAAGTTTTTTCGACAATTGGCGGAGCTTTTTCATCGTATATAAAAGACGCAAACGATGCAAATTTTGCGATGACTGATGAAGCTCGTCAAAAAGCAATAGAATTAGAGGAGTCTGTAAATTCATTATGTACCGTTGCAAAGAGCGTTAAAGATGAATTTTTGTCTGCTATAACACCATATTTATCTTGGATAATTGAAGGCATTTCTACTTTTGTAGGTTGGATAAGAAATGCAACTATTGCATGTCCTTTTTTGTCAAAAGTGTTAGGTGTTCTTGCTACTGCAATTGGAGTCGCTACAGCTGCAATCGTTGCATTTAATATTGCAATGCAACTAAACCCTTTTGTTGCTGCAGCAACTGCAATTTTAAGTGTGGTAACAATTCTTACAACAGCTGCAATTGCTTGGTATGGTTCAACAGTAGCCACAGATGTTAATACGAACGCTCTTAAAAAGAACGCAGCAGCGGAACGAAAGGCAGCCGAGGAAAAAGAACGCGCTGCTAAGGCTGCAAGAAAGAAGGAAGAGGCGGAGAAGAAAGCGGCGGAGGCTGCAAAGAAAGCTCAAGAAGCACAAAAAGGAATAGCCGAGTCCGAAAAGTCCCTTGCCGACTCCGGAAAATCATCTGCCCAAAAGGAAGTTGAAAAGATTGACGAAGATATTACCACTTTTAAATCAAACTGGCATACTCGTAAAAACTGGTTAAGACAACAAGAGAAAAAGAGGAAGCTGACTAAAGAGGAACAGACAGAACTCGATTCGATGACGCCAGAACGGTATTATGATTATATCAACGCACAAAAACAGCGTCAACACGAAATCCGTTCTGGTCTTTCGTACCATGATTACCAACCTGAGAATCTGGAAAGTGATGAAGTTCGGGCAGCAAAAGACAATCTAGCCAATCTTCGCGCCAATGGCGCATCATCTGAAGCTGTAGCGCAGGCAGAAAAAGCAGTCAAATCGGCTGAAATGCGATTTACTCAAGTTGCGCTGCGTTCCTCTGGTTGGGAAAAAGAAAATGCCAGAGCCGCATACGAAGCTGCGAGGAAAGATTACGAAAACTCCGGCGATAAAGACGATTTCCAGCGTGAAGCTCTTTATAAAGCGATGATTGACGCTCAAAAGAGATCGCAGGAAGCGGACGCTAATTTCTCACGTTTGGCAGAACAGAACTATAAAATGCACGAAGTCAAAATGCCGGAATACACGTACAGTTCCGCCGGAGGCACGTTCAACGCCTACGCGGTGGGCGCTCTCGGTTCCGACATCCCAAAACAACAGCTCGAAACGCTGCAGAAAGTCGCCGATAAGATGGACGACATTATTGACAACCAGAAAGAAGCAGGAGTATTTGCCTAATGGCTGACGATTTAAAATATGAAATAGATGAAACCTACGGCGCCAGCTGTTCGTATACTCAGAACGATGGCGACGTCTGGACGGTTCCGTTCCGAATCAACTTCTACGATAAAAACGTAGAAAGCACGGTCGAAGCCGCTTGGCGGTTATTGTTTCAGTATATCCGCGAGAACAAGCCAAAGTACAACGACCATTTCTGGGAATCTATCCAGATTGACGAACAGGAATCCGTTTCAACGTATACCGCCAGCGTCAAATATTCCAAAAAAGGCGACAATCGGGAAGCGGAAGAAACCAGCCCGAATAATCCGGAACGCGCCCGACTGTCCTGGTCAACCAAAGGAGGAACGGGAAAACGTTCTTATTCCAAGGAGACTGTTCGTTCAAAAGCGTCATCTTATGCCGGCGGATACGACGCGCCCAACCAGCAAGGTGGAATCAACGTGAAAAACGGAACTGTGGAGCCGGTCGACGTCGTCGCGCCAGCCATGCACGTAACTCTGACCTGCAAGCTGCCGTGGTACGTCGTCAACGACAACTTTATTCGTTCCTTCTACGACTTGACTGGAACAGTCAATTCTGACGCGTTGTGGTGGTTCCAGCCGGGCGAACTGCTTTTCAAAGGCGTCAACGGCGACCCGGAAGACAAAGTCAACGCTGCGACAGGGAGCGTAATGAGATGGTATAATCTGAACTTTGAGTTCGAAGGGATGCCAAACATCGGTCAATACGACGAACGCGGCGACGTTCCGCCGTTCGGAATTGTACCAAAGGACGGCTGGGATTACCTATGGATTCTCCGGGAAGACCGAAAAGACCCTACCGACAACAAAGTTCGCTCTAAACCAATTGCCGTTTACGTTGAAAGAGTGTACGACAGAAAGAGCTTTGCCGTTTTCGACGCATTATTAAAGAGGGCGTAATATGGATTTTGGAAAAATCGCGACAAAAGGTCAGAAACACATTCCTACCGCTGCCTGGAATGCCATGCGAGAAGTGGCTCAACAGTTTGAGAATGGGCTGCCGAGTTTGGAGTCTACCAGCGCAAACCGGAACCCGTTCTTGGTAACGATTGAAAACGCAACTGGCGCCAGCATTGAACCGTTTGCCGTGTTGGAAATCAGCGATGCGATGTTTCCAAACAGGACGGGAACCGACTTTCTCAACGAAGCCATCAATCGGGGCGTTGAACTCAAAGGAATTAAACCGTCTGGCGATCTGGAAAAGAACATCGCCATAACGCTTGACGGCGGACCAAACGGAACCTTGGTTCAAGCGGTAGTCGTCGGCGCCGTTCCTTGTATGATAGCGGTTAGTTCGTCGGAAGAAGCCGATTATAAATACGCTGTTCCGGTTGAAAACAGAACCGACGAACTCAAAGCTGTCAAATCTGGCAATATCCGAATTCTCTGGAAAGAATCTGGATATGGAACCGCAAAATGGGCGTATGTGCTGTTAGATCTGGGAAATTTCTCGCTGAAAGTTGCAAAAGCGATGGTTAATACCGACTACTCGCCAGAAGGAGCAACGCAGTTGTCGACAACCGCAACGTGGTTGTATACCAGTACGGTTGACAGTTACGGCGTCAGAGATGATGCTAATGCCCCAAAGGTTGCGAACCCGTTAGGACTGCCGGAAGGACGCCCTGTCGTCGTTGCAAAATGCGATGGTTTTAGCCCAGACGACAAAGACGACCCATATATAACACAGGCGAATCCTCCTGACGCTGATGTTGTCGCTATCGCTGCCGACACTCGCGATTTGTTTACTGCGTACTCGCACCATCAGAGCGGAACAAACATGACGGGAAACCCTGGCGATTATAAAAAGGGAAACCTTTTTTATTTGGCGTGGGACAGTTCAAATAATAGATGGATACCGGGAAGCGGCACAAATGGACGTTTGGCGGTTTGTCAAAGAGACTGCCCGGACATGTTTGGGAAGCCGTTTTTAATGCCGTACTACTCGCTTGAAATGAATTACGGATTGCCGCCAAACAAAAGCACAAACAGCAATGAACAATTTACATCACGCTGCGGTGTCGCGTCAGGCGAACACGTATTGAGCAACAAGCGGCTTGACTATCACTATTGTAACGGTCGGTATGTTTACGAACCGATTTTTACATTCAAAGGAGCGGTTACAGGCTCGTATCTGTACGATGTAAAGATTGAAATAGAGGGTACTCAATATGACGTCCATTTTTCGGAAGATGGACAAGGGGCAAATATGCCGCGATTCACGCCGGACATTTACATCGGCGACCTTTTAACCGTTCGCGTTGACGCCTCAAGCAGTCAACCGGTTATTACCGCTATTAATTACCCAGTTGATTTTCAAGAAGGTTCTTTTTTGCTTACAAACATGTACGGCGCAGCCTGCGTCGGGAACACATGGAGAGGCTGGGAAGATGTTACAGATACCTACTACGGCAATTTGCCAGCCAACGCAGTAGTCTGTTATATTCGCAACGGCGTTGCCAACTTAGGAACCGCTGCCGTCGGTCAACAAGGCGTTGATATTGACCTACCGGAAATCTGGGATATGCGTCAAACGCTGGGGCTTAACCTTTATCAAAAGGTTAAGTTATTTACCGATGGCTGTATTCATTAATGGCTCAACCGACAAGTGCGTACCAAGGCAAGATTTATGTAATGAGCCGATCTTAACTGATTCTATAACCCTCTATT
Organism: Thermoguttaceae bacterium; assembly: GCA_017447745.1. Lineage (GTDB taxonomy): Bacteria > Planctomycetota > Planctomycetia > Pirellulales > Thermoguttaceae > RUG11551. The sequence continues at coordinate 2,329 of JAFSMW010000221.1, read as the reverse complement.
TTACAATGTGTTACAACCGGACTATTTTCTAAAAATATCTTAATATTTTGCTATTTTTTGAGCTTTTTGAGATACTTTTTTTAAAAAATATCGTATAATATATATGTAAGTTGAAGATGAAAAACAACTTACAAAAAAACCCCCAAACCGCCCAAGGGGCTGAGAGGAGGTGAGAAGAATGAAAAAAGAAATCATCATTGCAATTCTGGTTTTGATTTTCTTAATCATTCTGACAAATCTGGCTAGGTAAAACTTAGCCGACCGGTTGCCGGGAGCTGAACCCTCCCGGCAACACTTTTTATTATACCACAAAAAGCAAAAAAGTTCGCAATATTTTTACCTTTAGCGCAAAAAATTTTTCAAAAAATCCGATTTGCGTAAAAAAAGTTTTGATTGCGTAAAAATTTTTTCTGAAAATTTTCGGCAATTTTGCCGGAAAATTGCTTTGTATGTCACGTCAGAGCGGGTCAGGTTTCGGATTGTGGTTCCGAATGTCGGGAGTTCGAATCTCCTCTTCCACCCTTTTTTATTTCTTGAAGAAAAAACGCTCATCTGGTAACGGAGTAAGTTCGCCTTCGGCGAAAGCGTAATTTCGTTCGCTAACGCTCCGTGGGTTAAAACCCACGGCTAGAAATATTGAACTGCTACGCAGTTCTAGCGGAAGCGCAAGCGCGCTCATCTTTATTCTATTTTCTGTCCAGCAGCGTCAAAACGACAATTATCGAAACGACAATTCCAGCGCAAGCCAAGGCGGATTTAACGTTTGTTCCAGGAAGAATTAACGCGATTGCAGCGCAAGCAACGGTAAGCAGATGAATTGTTATCACGGCGGCGGGACGGCTCAGCCCCATGCGAACGAGTCGATGGGACAGATGGTTAGCGTCGCCGACGAACGGGCTTTTTCCCTGAGCTATCCGGCGGATAATAACGGAAACCATGTCGTACAGCGGGATAGCGAATACGAACAGCGGCGCCAGGACGGCTTGACAGGGCGCGTCCTGCCCGACGTAGACGGCGGAAATCGCGCCAGTTGCCAGCAGATACCCCAGCGTATAGGAGCCGCAGTCGCCCATGAACAGTTTGGCGGGCGGGCGGTTATGAACCAGAAATCCGCAGGCAGCGCCTGTCAGGACGAGGAAGAATCCGCCGACAAACCACTGGACGTCTCCGCCGGGTTCCGGCTGCGTGAGGACGAATCCCGCCAGAAACGCAGCGCAAATAGCGGCGCACCCGCCGGATAGACCGTCCATGTTGTCGAGCATGTTGAAGCTGTTAATCAGCCCGACAATCCAGAAAACGCTTATTATCCACGACAACGCCAGCATGGCGGGGGAGTCGCCCAGGAATAGCGTGATTCGCCACCCGGCGGCAACGGTCGCGATGGCAACGGAGAACTCAACCAGCAGACGAAATCGCCAGTTGAGGTTTTTTGCGTCGTCCCACAGCCCCAGCCCAACCAGAATGCCGCACATCGTCAGCAAGAACAACGGTTTTCCCGCTGATGCGACGATTCCCGATGCGTGAACGGAAAGTAGCTCTGCAAGATTGGCGGGCAGAAAGGTCTTGACAACGTCAGCGTAGTTAGCGGCGATTAAAGCGGCAAGAACGGTAACCAGAACGGCGAAATAAATCGCCAGTCCGCCGCCCAACGGCGTGGGGTTTTTATGCGTCTTATGATTCTGCTCTGATACCGCCGATTCGTCCGGCGCGTCGATCAAACCAAAACGCCGCGCTGCATACCGGACGGCGTAGCATAACGCCCAGCTCAAAATAAACGACGGCAGGAAACAAAGGAGGACGAACAAAGGATGTTGGGTGTAGAGAGTGGATGAAAGGCGGTAATGAAGCGAACAACGTGAGCGGAATTACGCATTCGCCGACAGGCGAACTTAAACGTACTGACAGTTAAGGCGATTTACGATTTCTCAACTCGCAACTCGCTACTAATTATATTCAAACTTTGCGATAATCATACGGGGGGCGGGGGATTTTGTTAAAAAATGGGTGCACGCAAAATTGGGGGGCATGGAAAGGGAATATGTCTTGAAACCTTCTGATTATATCCCCACGTCTTTAGACGTGGGAAATAAAAACAATTCAAAAATCGTAGCCCCCAGATTTATCTGGGGGACTAAACAAAGGCGCCACTCCCCAAACGTTTCCGTTCCCCTCCCTTCCCCGCGCCTATTGGCGCGGGGAAGGGAGGGGACTTCGTGCGTTATATTACTATTTATGCCGTTTTGAATCCCACGCCTAAAGGCGTGGGCTACGTTTTAGCCTCTTATCTTACCTATTTTCGCAACCCAAAATTTATCGTACCCTAAAAAAT
>JAFSMW010000220.1 GCA_017447745.1 Thermoguttaceae bacterium | reverse complement strand
TGTTTCGCCTCTTTATATCAAAAACGTCTTAAAACTGTCTATTAAACAATCAAAAACAGCAATTATTTCTTTACAAACTCTTTACGTATCAATTGAAATGATAAAAGAAGAAATTTTAAATATGTTCATACGTTAGCCCTGCCTCAAACTCCCCTTTCCAAAAAACTTTAGTAAGGGGAAAGAAATAGAATTAGCAATAAAAAAAGTGACCAACGGGAGCGTTTATAATACATCTCGAGCGGCAGCGCGGACTGTCTCACCCGCCATCGGGGGCGCGCGGTAGCGCGGATCGGTTTCCCCGCCATCGGGGGCGGACTTACGTCCGCGATCCAGTAAGATTTTTGGTTTCGTCGCTGTACGTGAGCGGGGCATTGGACAAAGCGGCGTCAAGCCGCCGCATTCCCCGTCGCAAGCGGCTGACGAATAGTTTATCGACTGCCTTTCTTCGGTGGGCGGCCGCTTATCGCTGCGTAGTAGTTGGGATTCTCGGACTGACCGGTCGCTTCGTACAGGAATCGGCTGGGAATCGTTTCTCGCTGTTTGCCCCATTTCATTCTCGTTAAGGCGAACGTGAGCGTCAGCTTTTGTTTCGCTCTGGTAAACCCGACGTAACACAAGCGGCGCTCTTCGTCGATGTCTTTCTCCTCGTATGATTCTATCGACCTTTTGTGCGGCAAAAGCCCTTCTTCCATGCCGACCATGTACACTTCCGGGAACTCCAATCCTTTGGCGGCGTGAAGCGTCATGAGCGTAACGTTGTTGCCCGCCATCTTCTCCTCTTTGTCGTCCGGCGAGGAAGACCAGTCTGAAAGCGTTAGCTCCTGAACGAAGTTGTAGAGCGTCGGCTTTTCTCCGGATTCCTGCTGACGTTTGACGAACTCTCCCGCCGCGTTGACCAGGTCTTGAACCATGTTCCAGCGTTCGTCCTGCTCCGCCGGCTTTTCGTACAGACGAATGATTTCCGATCTGTACTGAATCTTGTCCAACAAATACTGAATAAACTCGACCAGCGGCATTTGTCGCGAATGGCGGCGCAGATCGGCGATGAGTTCCTGAAATCCGTCGACGGCTTTGGCGGTTTGCGGTTTTAAGTTGAGAGCTTCTGAGCAGCGAGGAAGAAACTCCCCAATAGGAATGCGATTGGAAACGGCGTGTTCCATGATTTGCGTTACAGTCGTCTGACCGATTCCGCGGGCAGGCGTATTGATAATTCTCAACAGAGAGATTTCGTCTTTATTTGTAACGACCGTTCGCAGGTACGCCAGAACGTCGCGAACTTCTTTTCGATCAAAAAACGATTGACCGCCTACTAATACGTAAGGCACGCGCTGACGGCGGAATTCCGTTTCAAACGCTCGGGGTTGTTCGTTGGTTCGAAACAGAATCGCAAAGTCTGACGGTCGTCTGCCGCTGTTGATTTGCAGTTTGATTTCTCTGACGACGCGCATGGCTTCCGTTTCCCCGTCTTCCATTTGAAGAATTCGGGGTTGTTCTCCGGAACGGGTCGCTTCCAGAATTTTGGGATGTCGAACCCGGTTAAAAGCGATAAGTCGGTTAGCCCATGCGATTATTTCGTTGGTTGAACGATAGTTTGTTACCAGCTGAACGACTTTTGCCTCATGCCAGTCGTTTTTGAATCGAAGAATATGAGTAACCTCAGCGCCTCGCCAGGCGTAAATGGACTGATCGTCGTCGCCCACGACGCACAGGTTGCGATGACGCTGCGCCAGCGTTTTGACAATCTTGTACTGCGACTGGTTTGTGTCCTGGTACTCGTCAACGAGAATGTGGTCAAAGCGTTCGGATTCCGCCTGAGCGACTTCCGGGAACTGAGTAAACAAATCGTCTGTAAGCAGTAGCAGATCGTCGAAGTCAACGGCGCCTGCCGCTTTGAGTCCGTCTTGATAATACCGATAGGCAACGGCGGCAAGATGCTGTTTGTCGTTTTCCGCATATCGTCCGGCGTCGCGAGGTCGAATGCCCTGCGTTTTCCACGCGCCGATCTGGTTTACCAAATCTGACGGCTTGAGAGACGTTTCCGGACAGTGAATGTTTTTGAGAACCGAACGAGCGAGGCTTTCCTGATCGCCCCGGTCTCGAATGGCGAATTCGTTTGGATAGCCCAAGTGATGAATGTTGCGTTTAAGAATTCGAACGCAAAGGGAATGGAACGTTGAAATTTCCGGAACGGCGACGCCGCGCTGACGAGTCCCCGTTATACCGAGCGTTTGCATAACGCGGTCTTTCATTTCCCTTGCAGCCTTGTTGGTAAAGGTAACCGCCAGGATCCGTTGCGGAGCGATGCCGTGTTGAATCAGATTGGCAATGCGCATTGTTACAACTCGCGTTTTGCCAGAGCCAGCGCCTGCCAAAACCAGCAATGGTCCGGATAACGTGTCGACAGCCTCTTGCTGTTGAGGATTTAATCCCATATCAGTATATTTGAATTTTCAATTTATTTACTAGATGAAAATAATTAGATGTATTATATTCAATTCGAAAGAAAATGGAAGGTGGACGGATAGAAGAAAATTGAGGAGAGAAAATTAAAACATTCCAGAATTATAATCGACAATACAGACGTCAACAAAAAAACAGGATTGCAATAAATGAATTGCAACCCTGTTTTGAAAATGCGAATAACGCAGAGTTCTGGCATCGTTGACGAGGATCGTCTGTAACGCTGCCAGATAAAGCTGTTTTGCTTATTTGGCTTCAGCTTTCTTTGTGCAGCCTTTCTTGCAACCGCAAGCTTTCTTTGCAGCCGGAGCAGCCTTGGTCGTAGCCTTCTTGGCAACGGTCTTCTTTGCAGCCGGAGCAGCCTTGGTCGTAGCCTTCTTGGCAACGGTCTTCTTGGCAGCAGTCTTCTTTGCAGCCGGTTTAGCAGCCGGGGCAGCCTTCTTTGCAACGGTCTTCTTGGCAGCAGTCTTCTTTGCAGCCGGTTTAGCAGCCGGGGCAGCCTTCTTGGCTACGGTTTTCTTTGCAGCCGGTTTAGCAGCCGGAGCAGCGTCTTTCTTAGCAGATGTTCTAGGCACAGTAAATCCTCCATCCATAGTTTGGGGAAGCCTCGTGTAAACGAACGTGACATCGACTCAATGCGATGACCGAAGACGATCCGCGTCTGTCGGAATTTAACTTGTGAGGCGTCTTCCCTTGAACCTAAAATAACAAATGATCAACTTGAACGATGAGCAGCTTTTGAAAAAAACTTTTTTTGAAAAACTGTGTTCAAATGAATGCGTGTGTTATTAATAAAACAATATACCATAAATCAGATTTATGCAAGACGTCTTTTATTAAAAATCTCAAAAAAAATTAAAAATACTTAAAAAAGTTTTAAAAAAGTTTTATAAAGTTATCAACAAATCATAAAACAGGAGGTTCTATTGATAAAATGTAATTAAAAAAACAAAGATGAATTAAATTTGAAATCGCATCTTTTTAATAGTTGTTTGACGATTTGTGTAATGCTCTTTGAAAGATATGACGTTTAATAAATGCATCAATGCGAATAAAAAAGAACCAAGCTCTGAATGTATGATAACACGTAGAAACAAGGCTGAAAGCAGGATCGCTGCTGTAATTTCTGTTAAACACAATACGCATTGATTTTGAATTCGCAATAATCAGCAATTGTTCTTCGTTTTAGAAGTAAACTAAAAAACAAGACCTGTACGATTATTGATTTGTTCAGAGACGTCCTTGTACGTTCGCATTATAGTCAACCGTATTCCTTTTTCATTGTTTGCAAAATTCATTTTCCGACTGATTTTGAAAAAAGAATCGAACGTTCTTCTGATTCATTCATGAACGATATCAGAAGAACGCCGTTATCTGTTGGCAAATTAAAAGTTGAATCAGGAAACCTGCTTTTTCATTTGCGCGATTATCTTGAGCAAATTTTCTTTGGTCAGAAATACAGGTTTGACATAAGCAGACAAATCAAGCATTTCGTCTTCTTCTTCAGATTGATTTCGAATCTTCTGAGCTTTTTTCTCTATTGCTTCCAGCCAGGCGGGAAGTTCAAAACCATTTCCTTTTGGATTTCTTGCAAACTGTTCGACGCCGTCGCAAAACGCCTTAAAAGAAACCAGCGGCTTTTTTTCCCGCTTTTCGTTTATTGAGGGTTCAATTAATGAACACAACTGTTCAACTTCCAGCGGTCTGACGAAGCGTTCGCCGATTCTGTCGCCTATGGCGGTCATGATCATGCCGTATTGCTTTTGCAGTTGGAGGTATCGTTCCCATTGGGAATCGGCTTCTTCGTTAAGACGATGAGCTACAGCCTTAAGCCAAAAATCTGCAACGTCCATTTTTCCTTCATTAACCAGCGCGGAATGAATGGTGGAAACAGGCATGAGTTTCCAGACAATACGGTCGTAGGAAGCTTGAAGACGCAGAAAATCCAGCAACGTATAGAGCATTTCTCCTTTATCTGACTGCGTTGTCGTTGAATTATAATCAATATACTGACTATAGTATTCCATAATGCAATCGTAGGCAAGCTCAAGCCAGTGACACGCTTCGGCAAAAGAGATTTCCTCGTTGTTCAAATCTTCCAGCAGCTTTTCTCCGACTTCTGGAGCGTCCGATTCCATAAGGTTTTTAAGCCATACCGGGACAGACTGGTAAAGAATCGCTTGCAGTTCTCCATAGCCCATATGGACAGGAGAGAAAAGGTCGTTTCCGTATTTTTTGATAAACTTTTGGAATAACAGCCATTGCCTGTTATTGCTAACGGATTCAATTGTGGACACCCGAATCCCGTTAGAGTGAGGCAGCCAGGACAGCAGCAGCGCTTCGGCGAGTTTTTCCAGTACTTCCGTCAGAGATCTGACAGACCAGTTTGGATGACGGCTGGCGCTGACTTCGACAATGTATCGGACGATTCCGAAACAGGCGACTTCAAAAATTTTGTCAAATCGGGTAATGGCTCCTGCGCCGATCGGATGATTGTGCTCGATGTTTTGACTGATTTTGATCAGATCGATTGAATACAACAACAATCCGAGTTTTGGCAAAGTATTGAGCAGACGCTGAATAACAATCTGAACGCCCTTTGATTTGGCGATTTTTTGAGCGCTTCCTCCGCGGGAGATAGGACGATACAGGAGGGTTTGTTCGCTTAAAACATTTAAAAACGGCTGCCATAGTTTATGAATCAAATCGACGTCTGAATGCAGAGCCGCCTGAAGAATACGCTGACTGAGCGTTTCCCATGATTCGTCTGTTGAGGGAATCGGTTCCGTTACGGTCGCAGCGAGGATTCTGCAAACGTCTTCCATTTCGACAATGGTTGACATAAGCCGCTCCAGCAGAGTGTCTTTAATAGCGCGGCGCTGTTCAAATTCAATCAGAGACTGATGAGAGTCAGTCGGAGCGGTGATTTTGAATCGTTCAACTTCAGTCGTCAAATAAAGAAGCTGTTTGAGTTTTTCCCGTCCGGTTTTTGCCCATGATTGCAGGGTTTCGTCTCGGTCAGGGTGAGAACTGGCAAAGTTGAGTGAAAAGACGGCGGACATTTTCCACAGTCGGGCGACGGTAACCCAAAACAAAAGACGATCGCTGATTCTGTCCATTTCATCGGTTAGTTCGAAGTCGCTAAGCGGATCGGCAGATTTGTCGTCCATCATATCGCTGTCGACGCCGTCGTCAGTTGTATCGTGATAAATGACGTTTTCGTAAGCGCTGCGGAAGACGTTGTCATCGTCTTCATCGTCTTCTTCATCTTCGATATAGTCTTCAGCTTCTTCGTCATCGTCGAGAGGATCGAAGTTGTCCTGTTCTCCTTTTTCAGCCGGAGGCTTGGGCATTCCCATAAAATTGAGGAACCAATCGTCGACGTTATCGTTGTCAGCCGCTTCGTCTCTGAGACCTTGTTTAAATTCGTCAAACGATGGGAACTGGTTTTGTGAAACTTCCAGATGAGGAATTTCCCAGTATGCGCCAGCGTTGGCTTCGAGGAAATCAATAAACTTTTTCGCCGTCGACCAGCCGTCCATGGTTTCCTTGCCGCGTCGTCCTTCAATGCGATCAATTTTGGTCGATTTGAACCATTGATCTTCCATCCATCTGAGAATCAACGGGTGAACGGAATAGTCTCCGTCGTCCAGGAGTATGTCGTCTGACGCGCTGAGCCAGTTCATAAGCAAAGCCATTGCAGCGACGTAGTCCTTTTGATCCATGAGTTCTTCGATTAACAGCGCATACGCTTTTGTAGATTTGAAGCGTTCCACTTGAGGACGCCAGAATTTGACGTCGCCAGCAGCGGCTCCCGCTTTTTTCCAGACCGCCAGCGCGTCTGCAACCTGATTGGCGGATTCCCAGCTTTCTTCGCCAGAAATGCTGTCAACAGAACTCAGTTCGTTTGACCCGTATTGATCCCACCAGTTTGCCAAGCGATGCATGGAGGCGGAAAGCTCTTCTTTTAAAGACGCATTATTAAACACTGCGGCATGACGCATTGCTCTGGAATAAAGGTTATAGATTGCTCCCATGAGGTTGATCAGTTCGTCAACGCGCTGATCGGGAGTGGAATCTTCCGCCGAGTGAAACAGCGGGAACTGTCCTCCGAATCCCAGGATGTTCCAAGGGTCAACAAAAGCGCCGCAATGAATTCCGTCTTCCAGAATGCTCTCGATCTGCTTGATCATCGAAAAGACGTTGTCTATATGGTCGTCGTCGAGAAGCGAATGCGCGTTGGTGAGCAGACAATCTATCTGACATCTCATTCGAGCGGAAACGCTTTTAACAAGACTGACTCTGTCTTGAGCCGCGTCCGGATACCCCATCCAGGCGTATAACCTTGCCAGCTGAACGTTTTGAAGCTGTTCAGCGCGGAGTTTGGATAACACATGATTAAAGTATTGTCTCGCCGCGCCAAAAGGCTGTCGATAGGTTTTGACTTCATCAATCAGACGCGTACGGATTGGTTCCGGAGATTTTTCCATCAGAGATTCGTAGAAATCGTCTCGATACTGGGCAACAATCGGCAAAAGCGTTGAAAGTGTAACAGAGCTGTCGTGAGAATCCGGGCTGGAACCGTTAATCGACGCTCCCATGAGGATTGTGCCAGCCAGAACGGCGCCAGCTTCGTATACAAGTTCGTCGTACGGCAAGATTGAACTGAGAGTTCGGCTGCAAATGGCGTCTAAAGTAGTTTGATGAATAATGTACCGGCGGAAATAACCTTTGTTGTCGACGCTGGAAGCGTCCCAGGAGCCAAACGGATAATTCAATCTGCGATTGACGGGATGATCGAAATCCATTGTGCGAACGTCGATAGCCAATTCGCGCATATTGTCTGGATCAAAGTACGCTCGGGTTAATATGGAATCGTCTGTATTGCGAAGAATTTCTAACGCTATTGAGAAGACGTCCTGATACGGACCTTTCCAAATACCGACGCCCTCAATATAAAGCGGAAGGGGCTGGAAGAACTCGTGAGCGTAGGGCTGCATTTTCTGTCGACTATGCAGTACCGCCGTCGGACGATAGCCGACGTAGTCGTTAAGTCGATGGATAATGTCCGCCTGTTTGAAGTCGTCCCAGGGCGCTTCAGTTTGAAGAACGTATTGCAGCGTTCGCGCTATAAAAAAGGAAGAAAAAAGCGTTTCTTCCGTTTGATGATACAGTAAATCTTTATGAAATTCCTTGTATGACGGCAAGACGTGGTCGAATGTAAAACAGAGCGATCCCAAAGCCTGCGCGCTGTTTTTGAATGTTGACGTTTCCTGCTGAAGATGCGCCAGACCGTCCTTAAGAATATCGTAAAGAAGCTGGTAGGTCGGAACGCTTTGTGCAGATTCAGACAGGTCGGCAGCGGTCTGCCTGGCTTGTTTTGACAACACGGCGCCTTGTTCGATAAACGAGGTTTCGCGATCCTGCTCTGCTTTGTTGAGAACGTCCAAATCGTAAAACAAATCGTTCAAATCGCGAAAAAATTTAGGGTCGAAACTTCCAGTCGAAAAGTTCAAGTAACCCAGAATTCGTTCTGCCTGACCACGATTTTCCTGCGATAATGATGTAAATTTCATGTCAATTTTGGAGTGCGACGGCTTGCCGTCGCTTTTAATTTCGTGCAAACTCCGCGAACATCCTCCACGTCTCCGCGTCTCCGCGTCTCCGCGCCTCCGCGTGAGATTTTTTCCGGGGGCTTAAGCGCCGACAAGGTCGGTTCCTGAATGGAAGTGGGGAACGCCAAAACCGGTTTTTTCGGAGGCAAAACCTCATCCACTCGCCCGTGCGGCTAGGCGCCTTGCCGTCGCTTTTAATTCGTGCAAACTCCGCGTTGTAATATTTGTATGAATGGTAATGAAAGCGACGCCAAGGCGTCGCACTCCATACGCTAGTCGAGCCAATCTTGAGCCGCCAGTCGCTGCGGCGTGTAAATTTCTGTTACGTAACTGATGTCTTTGCTGATGAGCGATTCGACTTCCAGCTTGAACCCGTTTTCGAGCATCAATCTGATTTCCTGCTGCCATGGCTTGTTGTTTTTGAACCATGGATATTCTGCAATCTGTCTGGCGCGCTTTCGGTCAGTATCGTTGAGGTTGATTCTGGCGCTTTTCGACAGTCCGCAGGCTTCGAAGTCCTTGGATCGCAGACCCAAAAATCTGGCGCTGGGAATTGCCATTCGTTTGGATTCAAAGGCAAGGTTGATCGATCCCTGCTTGATAACAGAATAAATGTAATACCCCCAAGGGTCGTTATCAAGCAGACAAATAACCGGCAGATTGAGTTCACGGTTCATGCGGTAGAGCAACCGTCTCATACCTCTGGGCGGCTGCCCAGACCCGTGCGTCAAAATGCAGTTGTGCTTCTTCCAGAACTTGTCTTCGTTAAAGCGCTGCCAAACGGTGTCTTTTTCTACATGGAGAATGAAATCCGCTTTGCAGTTTTTGAACTGAATGACGTCCGGTTCGACAATCGACGGCACGGCATAGCCGCCGGACCCCATTCGGGAACAGTCAATTGTATCGCCCTTGTCGACAATCTGAATCATGCCGACCATGGCGCCGCGGGTTTGAGCGTACAGGTGCATCTCCTCGCGCAAACATTCCAGCAACACTTCGCAGTCTTCGATAATCGGGTCGGATTCGCTCTGATCGTTGAACGTCTCTTCCTTGGCGTGCTCGATGGTGTGCTTCATTAAATAATACAGACCTCGAATAGACGTCGTTTTGCCCTGACGAATGAGTTCTGACGTTCCGGACGCAACGAGCATGGTTTGCATAAACGCCTTGGCTTGCGACAGATTGAACAGCTGACGGGTTGTCGTGCGGTCGCCCATCTGGATGATTCGCTTTTTTTCGTCGAACCAGACGTTCGACAGACTTCTGGACGGAATGTACATTTCCGGATCGCCAACGCCGTTTGCTGCGTTTATAACGCTCTGAGCCAAACGATTGAGAGCCTCGAGCGTTCGCGCGTCCTTTTCGTTAAGTTTAATAGCGCGTTTACGGGTTTTGGGAGTTGGTTCGACAGGTGCGGATGTATCGGTTTTCTTCTTCGCCATGAAAATTATATGAAGGGGTTATTGATTCGTAATATGCTATTTTAAGGAATAAGCATTTAGCTTCTGACTGCCTTAGGTTCCAGACGTTAAAAGCCAATAGTTATCAGCTAACAGATGGCGGCTAACGACTCACAACTATAATTATTATATCCGAATTGCCGTTAAGTTCAAGGGAGAGGCAAAAACCGAATTTAATTGAACCGTACATGCAAATATTTCGGTATACGCACCCGGGGGAGTCTGATTCGCGTCAGGTCTCTGTCGCCGTAGAAGAACAGTGTCCCGATGAATAGACATTCGTACGTTATGCTATTCATCTATATTTCATTCTCATTCCCTACATCCAAAGGCGAGGGATTCAAAACGGCATAAATAGTAATATAACGCACGAAGTCCCCTCCCTTCCTCGCGCCAATAGGCGCGGGGAAGGGAGGGGAACGGAAGCGTTTGGAGAGTGACGTCTTTGTTTAGTCCCCCAGATAAATCTGGGGGCTACGATTTTTGAAATGTTTTTATTTCCCACGTCTAAAGACGTGGGGATAGGAACATATAAATATTGACGCTACAAAAAGGTTTCAAGATTCTTTCCTTTTTTTATGCCCCCCAATTTTGAACGCACCCTACAATTTTTGCTTTGTCTCCGCCCCCTTTTCAGAATTTTTAAAATTGGTATCATATATACAACTTTTTTAAAAATGAAGGAGGAATTCCGCCATGAGTATAATGGCTTTTCAGTACAAAGTCGTTCCAGAAGCCCCGATTCTGGTAGCGTATAACAGAGATGAACATATAGAGCGCCAGTCGCAGCCGCCGAAGATTCAGTCTGGGCGTCCGCGAGTTATTTGCGGTATCGATCGTAAAAGCGGCGGAACGTGGTTTGGGGTGAATCAGCATTCAATGTTTTGCTGCTGCCTCAATCGATTTAAGAAAGACGTTCCGTTTAATCCACGCTCTCGCGGTTTGCTGTGTCGAGAACTGCTCAATTGCCATTCCGCCCAGGACGCTGCTCAAATGGCGATGTCGGAACTGGAGTCTGGATCGTACGCCGGCGTCAACTACGTCGTTGGCGATATGCACTCTGCTCATTGCATTTATGGCGGGAACAAGATTGAATGCATCGACATTAAGCCTGGTCTTCATATCTTTTCTAACGGCAATATGGACGACCCATACGACGAGTTGCAGGATTTTTGCCGACGCCAGCTGACTTTGTCTCGTCTGGATACGTCTGTTGCTTTTCTCGCCGTTTCGAGCCGAACGTTTTCCCGCAAGGCAGAATTCCCCGGTCGAAAGTCTCTCATTTTGGAAGGCGATACGTATCAGACGGTTTCGTCGATTTTGCTGTCGTTGACCGCCAGTAAACACGGCGCTATTTTGCAGTACGCTCCCGGCAATCCCGGCGACGTCAACTTTGACGACCATTCCGCGTTGCTTCGTCAGGTGCTGTCGACAGACAGAAGCTCGTCGAAAGCTCAAAACAACGAGAATTAGTCAAACAGATCGCTCAAAGACGACCGTTTCCCAATTTTTTTATAACTCATAGAAAACCGCTCTCGCTGATCGTTTTATACAAAGCGACCAACGGGAGCGGTTTTTCGATTAGGCGAGCCACGGGTGTAAACCCGTGGGTGTGAGCGAAGCGAACGTATCGGCGCCTCGCCGCTACAGTTCCCAGACGGGTTTGTCTTCTTCGACGGGCGCTTGCTTGGCTTTTTGAAGTTCTTCGCCAATAGCCCGTTTTAGCTCGTTGAGCCCTTGACCGGTTACGGATGAAATGAGCAGAACCGGTTTTTGAGCGTATTCTTCCAGCTGCCTTTTAACGTCTTCCGCATCAGGCAGTTCCGCTTTGGTAACGACGAGTATTTCCGGTCGTTGACACAATTCCTCTTTGTACAGTTCCAGCTCTTTGCGGATATTAATGTAATTATCCAACGCCGTTGTACCGTCCATGGGAGTGGGTTCAACCAGATGGACGATAATTCCAGCTCGCTCAATGTGCCGGAGGAATTCATGCCCCAGCCCGACGCCTTGCGACGCGCCTTCAATCAGTCCGGGAATATCCGCCATGAAAAAGCTGTGGTCATAATCGATTTGAACCCGCCCGAGATTGGGGATTTTTGTTGTAAACGGATAGGACGCGATTTCCGGTCGCGCAGACGACAGCCGAGATAAAAGCGTACTCTTTCCGGCGTTCGGCTTTCCAACCAGTCCGACGTCAGCGATTACCTTCAATTCCAGAATCAAAGTTCGTTGTTCGCCTTCAGTTCCCGGAGTGCAGATTCTCGGAGCGCGGTTTTGCGCCGTTTTGAATCTCACATTCCCTTTTCCGCCGACGCCTCCTTTGGCTACGTTGACCATATCGCCAGGATTGACAAGATCTTTGAGAATAAAATCGTTGTCTGCGTCTCGAACGACAGTTCCCACCGGAACGGGAATGTATAAATCTTCAGCGTTGGCGCCTGTACAGTTGTCGCCCGCGCCGGGACGTCCGTTTTGAGCGCGAATGGATTTCCGGTGCGACAGGCTTTCCAGCGTATTCATACCGTCCGTTGCGACCAGAAAAATAGAGCCGCCCCGTCCTCCGTCGCCGCCGTCGGGTCCGCCTTTGGGAACGAACTTTTCTCGCAAAAAGCTGACGCAGCCGTCTCCGCCGCGTCCTGCTGACACTTTAATTATTACTTTATCTACAAACATGGTTTGAACTGGTTTATCAACAAAAAATTGTTATTTATTATACAATTAATATTATACTACGTTTAAATATTTTCTTTTGCTCGATTGTACTTAAAAAATCTTTGGCGTCAATAGGGCGCACAATCGTTAAAGTTTGTCTATTTTAGCTAATCGGAATAGTTGACATAACCGTAATGTTTGGAAATTTTGGCAGAATGGTAGTAATCAATCTTAAGTGAAGAGTCGTTAAAAACCGATAGTCCAATCGTAAAGATAATTCATGCAAGTTAATCCAGAACGGACGCAAGAGTAATCTTTATATGGGTATGTTGTTTTGGACAAAAAGGAATTTGTCGAAACAATCAACATAGAAATTCAATCGAAAGGTTGCCAAACGCTTTTCCCATGCTCTTGGAAAAGGGGTTTTCCTTGAGTCGGGAACGTTTGAATTTCAAATTTCATCCGTAACGCGTTGGCGTTTGCCGCGATGAGTTTCAAACTCGAATTGTCAAAAGCGCCGCAATTCGTTTTAATTTCTGCAAGGAGATTTTTCAATGAAGAAATCATTTTTATTTGTTTTAACTCTAGCGATAGTCTCGATCGGCGTCAGTTACGCCGCGGATTGTGACGTTGCCGCGCCTTCTTGCGCTCCCGCGCCGACTTGTGGATGTGCGAAATGCGGAAACGTTTTTTCCGGCTTGTTTGACTGCAATAAACATTGCGCTCAACAGCCCGCTTGTTCAAATTGTGGAAGCCCAGCCAACGCTTGCTGCTGCAACAAAATTGGCTGCAATCCCTGCGCCAGACCCTGTCTGGCTCCGTTGTTCCAGCCTCGCTGCACGTACGAAAAACCCGCTTGCAAAAGCGACTGGTATCCTGGAAAGAATCTTGGCATTTTGAACTGCCTGTTTGGTTCGCGTTGCTGCGATCCCTGCGCTCCGAAATGCGCTCCGACTGCTCCCGCTTGCGGCTGCGGCGCCCCGGCTTGCAATTCCTGCAATCCTTGCGCCCCGAAATGTGGTCCTGCAGCTCCGAATTGCGGTTGCGGCGCTCCGGCGTGCAAATCCTGCAATCCCTGCGGTCCGTGCACAGTTGGAAATCGTTGCGGTCAATTGAGCTGCGGTTTCTGCGGTGCGAAAGCTGCTTGCGCTCCCGCTGGCTGCGCTCCGACCCCGGCTCCTGTCGCTGGACCGACTCCGGCTGATCCGAATGCCGCTCCTGAAGAAGTAGCTCCAGCTGACGTAGCTCCGGCAGAACCAGCTCCGGCTGATCCCGCTCCCGCTCCAGTAGCCGCTTGCGCTCCTGTAGCCGCTTGCGCCCCGGCGTCTTGCTCACCTTGCGCTCCTGTTGCAACCTGCGCTCCGGCGTCTTGTTCGCCTTGCGCTCCTGTTGCAACCTGCGCTCCCGCCCCCTGCGCTCCGGCGTCCTGCAATCCCTGCGCTCCAGTTGCTCGTTGCGAAGTAGATTGCGGCATTATTGAAGAATGGTATCCTGGAAAAGGCGTTGTAAACTTTATCAGAGTTTTGACGGCTGCCCGTTGCCTGAATACGCCATGCGGTTGTGGCGCTCCGACTTGCAATTCCTGCAATCCCTGCGCCCCGAAATGCGCTCCGGCAACTCCCGCTTGCGGCTGCGGCGCCCCGGCTTGCAACTCCTGCAATCCCTGCGCTCCGAAATGCGCCCCGGCGAATTGCGAATTCCGTCCTTTCGGCGGTCTGTTTGCTGACCTGTTCGCCTGCCACTGCTTCGATCCCTGCACCCAGAAATGCGCCCCGGCTTGCAATCCTTGCGCTCCGAAATGCGCCCCAGTTGCGACTTGCGCCCCGGCAAATTGCGCTCCGGCTAGCCCCTGCGCCGCAGCTGCTCCCGCTTGCGCTCCTGCTGCTGTAGCTCCTGCTGCAACCACCGCGTGCCAAGCCGTTCCGACTGCTGCTCCAACCGTAGCTCCAACGCCGGCTCCGAAAACAACACTTCCCGATCCGGAGGCTTCAAACTCGAAGTCAATCCTGTCGCCCTCTGAAATGACGACGGCTTCGATTCAGAATTAGTCCAAACGACTTTAAGAGTTGTTAATAATTGAGAATACGCAATACGGAATAGCGCTCAGAACCCAACGTTCTGAATTCCGTATTGCGTATTTTTATATGATTTCTGTTTTTACATAATTCTGCGTAAATCTGTGTCGTTGTTATCAATATCTGGAAAGATATTGTCTGTTTTTCATCAGAAATTTTAAAAAATCTCATTCCAGACGCTTGCAAAAAGTTTTTGAATATTGTAAAATAAAAAGAAAAAATGTTCAAGCGGTTAGTTGAAAGAGGTTAAAAACGTCAGATACGAACTGCTTACCAAGTATTTATGCATTCTATTCACTTTAACTCAAGGAGAAGCGTTTATGGCTCGACCCGTTACAATGTTTACCGGTCAGTGGGCGGATATTCCGTGCGAGGAACTGGCTAAGAAATTTCAGAAATTTGGCTTTGACGGCATGGAACTGTGCTGCTGGGGCGACCACTTTGACGTTCACAGAGCGTTGGAAGATCCCAATTACTGCGATGAAAAGCACGAACAGCTGGAACGTTACGGTCAGAAATGCTACGCAATCAGTAACCACCTTCGCGGTCAGTGCGTTCTGGACAGAATCGACGAACGCCACAAGGGCTTCCTGCCGGCAGAAGTTTGGGGCGACGGCGATCCGGACGGAGTCAACCAGCGCGCTGCTGAAGAAATGAAACGCACCGCGCGCGCCGCTCAGAAGTTTGGCGTCAAGGTTGTCAACGGATTCACCGGTTCGAGCATTTGGCAGTGGATTTACTCCTTCCCACCGGTAACTCCGCAGCAGATTCAGGAAGGCTACGACCTGTTTGCCGAACGCTGGAATCCGATTCTGGACGTCTTTGGCGAATGCGGCGTCAAGTTCGCTCTGGAAGTTCACCCGACGGAAATCGCGTTCGACATTTACTCTGCCCACCGCGCTTTGGAAGCGGTCAACTACCGCCCGGAATTCGGCTTCAACTTTGACCCCAGCCACCTGATTTGGCAGGGCATTGATCCTGTCGAATTCATTCGCGAATTCCCGGATCGCATTTTCCATTGTCACATCAAAGACGCCATTGTCAACCTCAACGGCAAGACGGGCATTCTCGGTTCTCATCTGGAATTTGGCGATCCACGCCGTGGTTGGGAATTCCGCTCGGTTGGTCGCGGCGCTGTCAACTTCGAGGAAATCATTCGCGCTCTCAACGCCATCCATTACGATGGCCCGCTGTCCGTCGAATGGGAAGATTCCGGCATGGAGCGCGATCAAGGCGCCAAGGAATCCCTCGATTACATTCGCGAGAACCTGCAGTTCAGCCCGTCGGACATTGCGTTTGACTCCGCATTCGACAAGCAGGACGTTTGACAAAATTCCCCCTCAACGGGAACGTTGTATGTTTCCGTAATTTTCTTTTGAAAACGCTCTGGCTGTGTTTTGCAGTCAGAGCGTTTTTTTCTGGATAAAAATGACTGGATCGGCAACTTCGAATCTGTTGTAGTGAGATAGTTTCCGGTTCCTGGCTTAAAGTCTTTGCTTCTGGTTTTAAAACTATCAACGTCGCGTTCCGAAAATCCAAGCTCATAGCTGGCTGCTTATCCTCTGATACGGACATGCCGAACCAATCTTAAGAGTATAATTAGTTCATTGTATAGATTGTCAAGAGAGCAAGAATGACCTTTTCGATAGGAATATCGATGTTAAAATGGGTAAATTTCATAAAATTCAAAAATGGTTATTTTTTGGAAAAAATTAAAAAATCTTTTAACCATTTACGGAATCTCCTTGACAAAGCAATATTCTTATGATATAATAGAGTAATGTATCTTGGTAACTATTGTTTTAAAAGGTTTTTTAGAAGTTACCTTAATAAAATTAGTTTACATAACAACCGGATTTCATTTCGGAATAAGTACGAAAACAGCCCGTTGGCTTTTTGACCTGTAGTCATTTTCTGATATTCCGAAAAATGTTTTCTTTTTTCCTCTATTAAACGAGGTGAGAAATTATGATTAATATCGAAGCAAAAGTCAGAGATTTCTTCAGAGATGATGATTGGAAATTCAGCGAACCGAGAGAACACATTTTGCAAGCTGGAGTTCAAGGAAAAAGCACGGACTGTACATTGATCTACCACTGCAAAGAAGAACAGCAGCAGCTGGTTGTTGTCGGTTTCAAACCGAGCGTTGTACCGGAAGAATTTCGTCCCCAAGCCGCGGAACTTCTGACCCGTGCCAACTACAAATTGACTCTTGGCAGCTTCGGAATGGACTTTTCCGATGGCGAATTTCGTTTCCGCACCGGTTTGGATGTCGAAGACGGCGATCTGTCCATCACAATGATCCGAAATGTTACGCTCATTACCGTTCAGATGTTCGATCAAATGTATCCTTGCCTCATGAAACTCGTTTATGGCAACGGCGACATCATCAAGCTGTTTAATGAATGGCTCGAAAAATAATCGAACCCGTATCCCAGGTTTGCCAGGAGTAAATTTTGGCAATAACATTGTTTTTGAAAGATTTCTGAAAAAATAAATTTGTTTTTTACCTGGGATAATTATGACAATGAGAATTACGCCCAATACTGTTAAAACGGCGGCGCTATAACTCATGCTGTTGGGCGTTGATAGACATATAGCGTCATCTTAAAGATCATAAATAAAAGGCAGACCGTTGAGTAAAAAATATTTTACTTGACTCTCTGCCTTTTACGTGGGTAGACAATGAATTCAAATTTTCTTGGTTCATTCGGTAAATTAGCAGCTGATATATCTTATATTCATACCTTATTTAGTATCCGGAATTGACGGATAGAACGGTTGTTTGTCGACTGATTATTTTAGAATCATTTTTCCCTTTACCAAATATGAGGTGAAATTATGCAAAATATTGAATCAAAAGTCAGAGAGTTCTTCAGAGAAGATGATTGGAAATTCACCGAACCGAAAGAACACATCTTTCAAACTGGGGCGCGTGCAAAAAGTTCAGACTGCACTTTGATCTTCCACTGCAAGGAAGAACAGCAGCACCTGGTTGTGATCGGTTTTAAGCCGAGTGTTATTCCGGAAGAATATCGTCTCAAAGCCGCAGAACTCCTGACTCGCGCCAACTACAAATTGGGGCTTGGCAGCTTCGGGATGGACTTTTCTGATGGTGAATTCCGTTTCCGCATCGGTTTGGATGTTGAAGACGGAGCGCTTTCCTATACAATGGTTCGAAATATTACTCACATCGCCGTCCAGATGTTCGATCAGATGTATCCTTGCCTCATGAAACTCATCTACGGAAATGGCGATATTATCGAGCTGTTTAACGAATGGCTGGAAAAATAATTGAACTTGAAATCTGTGTTCGCCAAAAGTGAGCTAAGGCAATATGTTTTTTGAAAGCATATTGTTGAAATGAATTGCTTATAGTCTTTCATTTGGACAATTATCCGAAAAACGTCTGCGGCTTAAATGAAAGCCGCAGACGTCGTCAGGCTAATTTAATCTGATTATTCTATATTAACGATTTCCAAACGAACCCGATCCGTTTGTGGAACTTGTCGAGCTGGTTGACGAAGTTGTCGTCGTCGCAGTGGCAGAGCGGGGCGTGGTTGTTGTAGTTTCGATTTAAATGTGTGACATTTCTGCAGTGTTGCGATTCTTCAGACGGGCGTCGTAAACGCTTTGCGCGGAAAGCAGCGTCAGGAAGAACGCGATGGAGCCGATGCACAGGTCAATTCCGAACAGGAAGCCGGAAACCCACGGGACGTCAAAGGCGGAAATCCAGACGATGACGATTCCCAAACCGGCGGAAATGATGCCGCTGATGAACATGAACGTGTACGAAAAAGTCGAGTAGCGAGGGAACGAAAACAGCTTCATCACGCCTTCAAACAGGAAGTACAATCCCAAAATGAGGGAGAATACGAACAGCCCGATGGTGGGGGTGAAGTACATCAAAATTCCCGATGCGATGCCGAGGCAGCCGACGGTGGCGAGCATGACGCGATTCAAAGCCGGCGGCCATTCAAAGGACATCAAAATGAACGTCGCGCCTGCAATAATCATCAGCGTGCCGATGTACATCGGGGCGACGGCTCCGAAAAACGCCGGAGAAATGATTCCCAGTACGCCCAGCGCCAGAAGGACGATTATAGT